>NZ_WTVN01000069.1 GCF_012910905.1 Aromatoleum toluvorans | reverse complement strand
CTGCAGCGCCGGCCGCTGCCGGCCCGATCGAAGTCGCGGTGCCGGACATCGGCGACTTCTCCGACGTGCCGGTGATCGAGCTCTTCGTGAAGGTCGGCGACACCATCAAGGTCGATGACGCGATCGCGACGCTCGAATCCGACAAGGCGACGATGGACGTGCCCTCGTCGGCCGCCGGTGTCGTCAAGGAAGTGAAGGTCAAGCTCGGCGACAAGGTGTCCCAGGGCGCCGTGCTGATCGTCGTCGAAGGCGCCGGTGCCGCCCCGGCTGCTGCTCCAGCCGCCCCCGCAGCCCCGGCCGCTGCCGGCAACACCGCCGTCCAGGCCACCCCGGCCGCTTCGACCGCCGCCTTCAGCCAGTCGGCGCTTTCCGCGCCGGCCGCCGCCGCGGCGCCGTCCGCCGTGACCTTGGGCGGCAAGGTGCATGCGAGCCCGTCGGTGCGCGCCTACTCGCGTGAGCTCGGCGTCGATCTCGCACAGGTCAGGGCGACCGGCCCGAAAGGCCGCGTCCTGAAGGAAGACGTCACCGCCTTCGTGAAGGGCGCGATGCAGACCGGCGTCGTTCCGGGCAAGACCGCGGCCGCGGCCGCGGGTGCGAGCCTCGGCGGCGGCCTTGATCTGCTGCCCTGGCCGAAGGTCGATTTCGCGAAGTTCGGCGAGATCGAGACCAAGCCGCTGTCGCGCATCAAGAAGATCTCGGCGCAGAACCTCGCGCGCAACTGGGTGATGATCCCGGCCGTGACCTATCACGAGGACGCCGACATCACCGATCTCGAGGCCTTCCGCGTCGCGATCAACAAGGAAAACGAGAAGTCGGGCAAGAAGCTCACGATGCTCGCCTTCATCATCAAGGCCTCCGTACGCGCGCTGCAGCAGTTCCCCGAGTTCAATTCCTCGCTCGACGGCGACAACCTCGTCCTCAAGAAGTACTTCAACATCGGCTTCGCGGCCGATACGCCGAACGGGCTCGTCGTGCCGGTCGTGAAGAACGCCGACAAGAAGAGCGTGTTCGAGATCGCCGCCGAAACCGGCGAACTCGCGAAGAAGGCGCGCGACGGCAAGCTCGGCCCGGCCGACATGTCTGGCGCCTGCTTCACGATCTCCTCGCTCGGCGGCATCGGCGGCACCTACTTCGCGCCGATCGTCAATGCGCCGGAAGTCGCGATCCTCGGCGTCAACAAGTCGGTGATGAAGCCGGTGTGGGACGGCAAGGCTTTCGCGCCGCGCCTGACCCTGCCGATGTCGCTGACCGCAGACCACCGCGTCATCGACGGCGCGCTGGCGACCCGCTTCAACGTCTATCTCGCTCAACTGCTGGCCGACTTCCGTCGGGTCATGCTGTAAGGAGGCCGCACCATGAGCCAAGTTGAAGTCAAGGTTCCGGATATCGGCGATTTCGATTCCGTCCCGGTGATCGAGCTGTTCGTGAAGGTTGGCGACACCATCAAGGTCGACGACGCGATCTGCACGCTCGAATCGGACAAGGCGACGATGGACGTGCCCTCCTCGGCCGCCGGCGTCGTCACCGAAGTGCTGGTCAAGGTCGGCGACAAGGTCGGCGAAGGCGCCGTGCTGCTGAAGGTGGAGTCCACGACTGCCTCGGCAGCGACCTCGGCAGGCGCCGGCGCCGCCGCTGCGGCAGCCCCGGCGCCGGCCGCTGCACCCGCTGCCGCTCCGGTCGCAGCCCCGACCGCCGCGAGCCATTCCGGCGCGGCCGACATCGAGTGCGACATGCTCGTGCTCGGCGCCGGCCCCGGCGGCTACTCGGCCGCTTTCCGTTCGGCCGACCTCGGTCTCAAGACCGTGATCGTCGAGCGCTACGCGACCCTCGGCGGCGTATGCCTGAACGTCGGCTGCATCCCGTCGAAGGCGCTGCTGCACGTCGCCGCGGTGATGGACGAGGCCGAGCACATGTCGGCCGCCGGCATCACCTTCGCGAAGCCGACCGTCGACATCGACGCGCTGCGTACCCACAAGAACAAGGTCGTGGGCAAGCTCACCGGCGGTCTCGCCGGCATGGCCAAGGGCCGCAAGGTCGATGTCGTGCGCGGCTACGGCAGCTTCCTCGACCCGAACCACGTCGAAGTCGAAGTCACGACCGGCGACGCACAGGACAAGACCGGCGAGAAGAAGGTCATCAAGTTCAAGCAGTGCATCATCGCCGCGGGCTCCGCTGCGGTGCACCTGCCCTTCATCCCGCGCGACCCGCGCATCGTCGATTCGACCGGTGCGCTGGAACTGCGCTTCGTGCCGCAGAAGATGCTCGTCATCGGCGGCGGCATCATCGGCCTGGAAATGGCGACCGTCTATTCGACACTCGGCACCCGTGTCGATGTCGTCGAAATGCTCGACGGCCTGATGCAGGGCCCGGACCGCGACGCCGTCAAGGTGTGGGAGAAGCAGAACACCCACCGTTTCGACAACGTGATGCTGAAGACCAAGACCGTCGCCGTCGAGGCGAAGGACGACGGTCTGTGGGTCACCTTCGAAGGCGACAAGGCTCCGCAAGGCCCGCAGCGCTACGACATGATCCTGCAGGCCGCGGGCCGCAGCCCGAACGGCAAGAAGATCGGCGCAGAGAAGGCAGGCATCGTCGTCACGGACCGCGGCTTCATCCCGGTCGACGCGCAGATGCGCACCAACGTGCCCAACATCTTCGCGATCGGCGACGTCGTCGGCAACCCGATGCTCGCGCACAAGGCGGTGCATGAGGCGCACGTCGCTGCGGAAGTCGCTGCCGGCGAGAAGTCGGCCTTCGACGCCACCGTGATCCCGGGCGTCGCCTACACCCATCCGGAAGTGGCGTGGGTCGGCTACACCGAGGAGCAGGCCAAGAAGGAAGGCCGCAAGGTCGAGACCGCCAAGTTCCCGTGGGCCGCCTCCGGCCGCGCGATCGCCAACGGCGCGGACTACGGCTTCACCAAGCTGATCTTCGACGCCGAGACGCATCGCGTGATCGGTGGCGCCATCGTCGGCCCGTCGGCCGGCGACATGATCGGCGAAGTGTGCCTCGCCATCGAGATGGGCGCGGACGCGGTGGATATCGGCAAGACCATTCACCCGCACCCGACGCTCGGCGAAACGGTCGGCATGGCCGCGGAAGTCGCCCACGGCAGTTGCACCGACGTGCCGCCGCCGCGCAAGAAGTAACGCAGGAACGGCAGGACCATGATCAAGGGGCGCTTCGGCGCCCCTTCTTCTTTTCGCGGTTCCACCCGCCTCCGACACGCGAACGCTGCAGCCTCGACTTGCCGCCCGAGTCTATTACTGTATATACTTACAGCACTCGATCAACACGGCCCCGCAGAGGGCTCTCTTCCGACGGAGACCAACATGGAACAGTGGATCAATCGACTGCTGATGGGCTGTGGCAGCGCCGCCGGCCTGATGCTCGGCACCGGCCAGGTCGTCGAGGCGACGACGCTCGCGACCGCAACGATCCTTGCAGTGCTGTTCATGCGCCATCAGGCCCGCATCGCTTCCGACGACCGCTAAGGTTCATAAGGCCATCCCGCGGCAGGCATCGGGGGAAACAGCATGCCAGGACATCACCTGAAACGATGACGTATACATAGGCATGGAGCCATCGGGCCGATCTCCCTATAATCGTCGAACACCTTGTCCATGAACGCCGTCGTCGATGTCCGCTCCAACCCAGCCGTCGGAAATTGCCCGCGAAGTCCTGCGCCTGTTTGCGGCGCGGCGCATCTCACCCACCCCGGACAATTTCCGCAGCCTGTACTACGAGGTTGCCGGCACGCCGGACGCCGACGGCCCTTTCCCGGACAAGTTCGTCCGCGTTCTCGCGCGCCAGTTGCCGCGCGACACCGGCGAACGTGCCCGGATCGCCCGCCAGCTCGAGCAGGCACTCGCGGAAAACAATCCTGATGCCTGCCGCCAGGCACTGGCCGAGTATCTGGCCAGCCTGAGGATCGACCAGCCGCCCCCCTGGAATGAGCTGATCGGTACCCTCCTTCGGCAGTGGGAGTCCCGGCAAGTCGGATGGACCGCCGCACGCAAGCGCGAATCGCTCGACCACGTCCTCGGCGCCAACGATCCGGCAACGCTGTTCATGCGGCTTCAGGGACTGGTTCGCTCGTGGCTGCAAGCGCCGGCAGATCCCGCATCGCCGGCACCGCCCGCATCGGTCCAAGCTGCTACGCTTCCTGCCGCCGACACCTCCGAGGCAGGCAACAACGCGCGCCCCGACGTACGTGTCCTTGCCTCCGGCGAAACCGGCGAGTTTCTGGCCGCCTATCAGGAACTCCTGCAACTCGCGCTCGACTCGGTAGTGCCACCACTGCTTGCCGAGCTGCCCGACCTCGCGCAGGAAGCCGGCAAGTTCTCCCATGCGGTCAAGACGGCCACCAGCGCCGAGGATCTGCGCGCCATTGCCACACGGCTGCGCAAATTCGCCTACCGACTCGAGATGGTTGGCGGGGATCGCGCCGAAATCCAGGCCGGCATCATCAACCTGCTGCGCCTTCTGCTGGAGAACATCGACCAGATCGTCGTCGACGACAGCTGGCTCGGCGGCCAGATCGAACTCCTGCGCGACGTCCTCGGCAAACCGGCGAACGTGCGTCTCATCGACGATGCCGAACGCCGCCTGCGCGACATCATCTACAAGCAGAGCCAGCTCAAGCACAACCACTCGGAAGCCCAGCGCTCGCTCAAGGAAATGCTGGCCGGCTTCGTGGATCACCTCGCCAGCTTCGCAGAATCCACCGGCACCTACCACGACCGCATCGACACCTGCGCGGACCGGATTTCCGCTGCACGCGACATTGCCGAAATCGGCGACGTGCTCGGCGAAGTCATGCGCGAATCGCAATCGATGCGTGAGCAGGCCAGCCGCTCTCGAGACGAACTGCAGGCGACGCGCGAACGCGTCCGCGAGGCAGAGGCGCGCATGACCGAGTTGCAGCAGCAACTTGACGAAGCCAGCCGCCTGATGCGCCACGATCAGCTCACCGGGGTGCTCAACCGCCGCGGCCTGGCGGAGGCCTTCGAAAAGGAAGCCGCCCGCGCGCGCCGCCACGGCGGCACACTGAGTCTCGCCCTGCTCGATCTCGACAACTTCAAGCAACTCAACGACAACTTCGGCCATCGCACCGGCGACGAAGCGCTGGTCCACCTCGCCACCATCATCCGCAAGAGCCTCCGCCCCCAGGACACCCTCTCCCGCCACGGCGGCGAGGAGTTCATCCTCCTCTACCCCGACACCACCCTCGACCAGGCCCAGGCGGCGCTCATACGTCTGCAGCGCGAACTCACACGCAACTTCTTCCTGTCGCACGAAAGCAAGCTCCTCATCACCTTCAGCGCAGGCGTCACCGAATGGACGCCCGCCGACACCATGGACACGGCCATCCAGCGCGCCGACGAAGCGATGTATGCGGCCAAGCAGGCAGGCAAGAACAAGGTCATCGCGCATCCGCCCGCCTGAGCCGGACAATTCGCGCTGCAATCAACGCCCGCATCACCGTTCGGACTGAGCCTGTCGAAGGTCGGGATTCCGGCAAGGCTTCGACAGGCCTGTCCTGAGCGAAGCGGCAGGGCTCAGCCCGAACGGTATCGGGTGGGCGGCTGAATAAGGCCCGAAGCACGATTGCGGCCGATCGCCACGGGCCACGGCCCCATGTCGATTCCATCGTCACCGCCGGAAAAATCTGCTTGCAAATTCCCTAAAGTTTTTTCGGGGGTCTCCGTTAATGAACCCAACGGCAGACAAAACGCCCGCGCAGATGCACACAGGGCATGAAGCCGGGATAACCGAAGTCAATTCTCGTCAGGAGAAACATCATGGCACAAGTCATCAACACCAACGTTGCCTCGCTCAATGCGCAGCGTAACCTGAACACCTCCGGCGCCTCGCTCGCGACCTCGCTGCAGCGCCTGTCCTCGGGCCTGCGCATCAACAGCGCGAAGGACGACGCGGCCGGCCTCGCGATTTCGGAACGCTTCGGCGCGCAGATCCGCGGCCTGAACCAGGCCGTGCGCAACGCCAACGACGGCATCTCGCTCGCACAGACCGCCGAAGGCGCACTCGGCGAGATCGGCAACAACCTTCAGCGCATTCGCGAACTGGCCGTGCAGTCGCGCAACGCGACGAACTCCGACGAAGACCGCGCCGCGCTGCAGAAGGAAGTCATCCAGCTCAAGGCGGAAATCGACCGCGTTGCCGACAACACGACCTTTAACGGCAAGAAACTGATCAACGGCGACTTCACCGCTCAGGACTTCCAGGTTGGCGCGGATCAGGGACAGATCATCACGGTCAGCAATATTGCAGACGCGAACATTGCCGTATTGGGTAGCTGGACCTCGGCGGCAGCGACGGCGACCACGAGTGCCGCTGTCGGCACCATTACCAGCGGTTCGGTCACGGGCACGACTACGAGCGCCTACCAGTACGATCTCAAAATCGACGGTAACTCGCTCTTCTCAAAGACTGTAGCCATAGGCGCTACCGCCGCTTCGATCGTAACCGGTGCTGAGCTGGATACGGCATGGACGACGTTTGCGGGCACAGCAGCCGGCGCTGGATACACCCTGACCGGAACGTTTGCAGCTGGCACGGCCGTCATTTCCAAGAAAGACGGTACCGACATGGCCATTACCTCGACCGGTACCGGTGGTGCTGGCGGCACCGTAACGAACCCTTCATTCGGTGCCGGATTTGTCGCCTCCTTCACTAACGGGGACGCCGTTGGCACCACGATGACCGGTTTCGCCGGCCTCGACATCTCGACCACCGCTGGGGCTGACAATGCGATCGTCGCAATGGACGCGGCACTGAAAGCGGTCAACGGCGCCCGAGCGGATCTCGGTGCGATCCAGAACCGCTTCTCCTCGACGATCGCCAACCTGCAGACCACGTCGGAGAACCTGTCCGCCTCCCGCAGCCGCATCCTCGACGCCGACTTCGCCCAGGAAACCGCGAACCTGACCCGCGGCCAGATTCTGCAGCAAGCCGGTACCGCGATGCTCGCCCAGGCGAACTCGCTGCCGAACAACGTGCTGAGCCTGCTCCGCGGCTAAGCGTCGGTTAGACTGGCAACACCCACAGGCGCGGGGCTCGTGAGAGTCTCGCGCCTGTGGCCCATCGGAGAGGTGGAATCATGACCATTCAGAACATCCCCAGCAACGCAGCCGCGATGAACGCCAGCGTGACGCGGACGGTCACCGGCGAACGCAGCACGATTTCCAGTCCGGCCGCGCCC
>NZ_WTVN01000068.1 GCF_012910905.1 Aromatoleum toluvorans | reverse complement strand
GCCGTGGCCGGGGAGGGCGGGCGCAAAGGTGCGCACGTCGGCCGGCAGGGCGTCGCAGAGATCGCTCCAGACGCGCGGGGCCAGGCCCCAGCCGTGCAGCAGGACCAGCGGCGGTGCGCTCAAGCGGCGCGCTCCAGTTCGTTCAGCGCGGCGACGAGACGCTCGACGTCCTGCTGCGTGTGGGCGGCGGTGAGCGAGATGCGCAGGCGGGCGCTGCCTTGCGGCACGGTGGGCGGGCGGATCGCCGGCACCCACAGGCCGGCGTCCCACAGCGCGCGGGCGGCGGCGAGCGTTTCGGCGTTGTCGCCGATCACGACCGGCTGGATCGCGGTGCGCGAGGGCATCAGCTGCCAGCGCCGCAGTCTGAGCTCCGCGTGCAGCTGCTCGATCAGTGCCGCGAGATGGCGGCGGCGCGCATCGCCGTGTTCGATGAGGTCGAGGCTCTTCAGCAGGGCCGTCGCGAGCGCAGGCGGCGCGCCGGTCGTGAAGATGTAGGTGCGGGCCTTCTGCATCAGCCATTCGACGACGTCGCCGTGGCCGGCGATGAAGGCGCCGGAGACGCCGGCGGCCTTGCCGAGGGTGCCGATGTAAACGAGGCGCCACGACGCGAGGCCGGCTTCGCGCAGTGCGCCGCGGCCGTCCGGGCCGAGCACGCCGAAGCCATGGGCGTCGTCGACCATCAGCCAGGCGTCGAAGCGCTCGGCCAGCGCGAGGAGGTCCGCGAGCGGCGCGACGTCGCCGTCCATGCTGAACACCGAGTCGGTGACGATCAGCTTGCGCTTCGCACTGCTCGCGGCCAGCGCGCGTTCCAGGGCGGCGAGGTCGGCGTGCGGGTAGCGGTGCAGGTCGGCACGCGAGAGCAGGGCGCCGTCGACGAGGGAGGCGTGGTTCAGGCGGTCGGCGAAGATCGCGTCGCCGCGGCCGACGAGGGCGGGGATCACGCCGGAGTTCGCCATGAAACCGGTCGACAGGTAGAGCGCGCGTTCGCAGCCGACGAAGGCGGCGAGCCGGCGTTCGAGCTCGTCATGCACGGTGTAATGGCCGCTGACGAGGTGCGAGGCACCCGAGCCGCTGCCCCAGCGGTCGGCGCCGGCCTTGAGCGCCGCGGCGAGCTCGGGCTCGGCGGCGAGGCCGAGGTAGTCGTTGCTGCAGAAGGCGAGCATGTCGCGGCCGTCGACGCGCGCGTGCGGGCCGCAGGGGGTGTCGAGGCTGCGCCGCACGCGGCGCAGGGACTGGGCGTCGAGTTGGGCGAGGTCGGCCTTCAGCGAATCGAGCAGCATGAGGGGTCAGGCGAGGGCTGCGGCGAGCGCGGCGCCGGCGCCGGCGACGAGGTGGGCGACGTGGCCGTCGTCGAGCACGTAGGGCGGCATGAAGTAGACGGTGTTGCCGATGGGGCGCAGCAGGACGCCCTGTTCGAGGCCGGCCGAGAAGAAGCGGCGCGAGAAGTCGGGCCGCTCGCTGGCGACGTCGAACGCGAGGATCATGCCGCGCTGGCGCAGGTGGCGGACGGCCGGATGGTCGCCGAAGCGGGTGCGGATGGCGTCGCCGAGGCGCTGCGCGAGGCCGCGGTTGGCGGCGAGGACGTCGTCCTGGGTGAAGATGTCCAGCGTCGCGAGTGCGGCGCGGCAGGCGAGCGGGTTGCCGGTGTAGGAGTGCGAGTGCAGGAAGCCGCGGGTCGTCGCGTCGTCGTAGAAGGCGGCGTAGATCGTGTCGGTGGCGAGCACCAGCGACAGCGGCAGGTAGCCGCCGGAAATGCCTTTCGACAGGCAGATGAAGTCGGGCCAGATGCCGGCCTGCTCGCACGCGAAGAAGGTGCCGGTGCGCCCGCAGCCGACCGCGATCTCGTCGGCGACGAGATGCACCTCGTAGCGGTCGCACAGCGCGCGGGCGAGGCGCAGGTATTCGGGGTCGTACATGACCATGCCGGAGGCGCCCTGCACGAGCGGCTCGACGATCAGTGCGGCGGTGTCGGCGTGGTGCTCGGCGAGATGCGCTTCGAGGGCGGCGGCGGCACGGCGGGCGACCTCGGCGGCCGATTCGCCGGGTTCGGCGAGGCGCGCGTCGGGTGTCGCGACGATGCTGCCGGAACGTATCAGGGGCGCGTAGGCGTCGCGGAAGATCGCGACGTCGGTGACGGCCAGCGCTCCTGCCGTCTCGCCGTGGTAGCTGCCGGCGAGGCTGACGAAGCGCGATTTTTCCGGGCGGCCGAGGTTGCGCCAGTAATGCGCGCTCATCTTCAGCGCGATCTCGGTCGCCGAGGCGCCGTCGGAAGCGTAGAAGGCGTGGCCGAGGCGGTGGCCGGTGAGGGCGGCGAGGCGCTCGGAGAGCTCGACCACCGGTTCGTGCGTGAAGCCGGCCAGCATCACGTGTTCGAGGCGATCGAGCTGGTCGCGCAGGGCGGCGTTGATGCGCGGGTTGCAGTGGCCGAAGAGGTTCACCCACCAGGAACTGATGCCGTCGAGCAGGCGCCGCCCGTCCGCGTCGATCAGCCACGGCCCCTCGCCGCGCGCGATGGGCACCAGCGGCAGATTCTCGTGCTGCTTCATCTGCGTGCAGGGGTGCCAGACGGATTTGAGGGAGCGGTCGAGCAGGGAGCGGTCGGGCGAGGACGAAGCGTGCATCAGGGGTTCCGGCGGCGTGCAACAGGGAAATGTCGCGCAACGAGGGTTTCCTGTCAAACCCGCAACAGGCGGATCGGGGCGCCGGCGGTGCGATTTGCTAACATGTGACATCCCCCAACCCGAAGAGCCGATTGCCATGATTTTCGTGATCTCCCCGGCCAAGGCGCTCGACTACGAAACGCCGCCGGTGACCGACGCGCATACGCAGCCCGATTACCTCGACGATGCGGCCGAACTGATCGCGGTGATGCGCGAGAAGTCGCCGGCCGAGGTTTCCGCGCTGATGGATATCTCCGACCAGCTTGCGACGCTCAACGTGGCGCGCTACGAATCCTGGGCGCCGCCGTTCTCGCTCGCCAACGCGAAACAGGCCGTGCTGGCCTTCAACGGCGACGTGTACGAGGGGCTCGCCGCGACGACGTTGTCGCCGGCGGAGCTCGAATGGGCGCAAGCGCACTTGCGCATCCTGTCGGGCCTGTACGGCCTGCTGCGGCCGCTCGACCTGATGCAGGCGTATCGCCTAGAGATGGGGACGCGGCTCGCGAATCCCCGCGGGAAGAATCTGTACGCCTTCTGGGGCGACAAGCTGACCGTGGCGCTGAACGGGCTGCTCGCCCAGCAGCGCGAGGCCGGTGCGGTGCCGGTGCTGGTCAATCTGGCCTCGGAGGAATACTTCAAGTCCGTGATCCCGGCGAAGCTTGCGGCGCCGGTCGTGACGCCGGTGTTCGAGGACTGGAAGGGCGGGCGCTACAAGATCATCAGCTTCTACGCGAAGCGTGCGCGCGGCCTGATGTGTCGCTACGCGATCCGCAATCGCGTGGAGGATGTCGAGGGCCTGAAGGGCTTCGACCTGGAAGGTTACGCGTTCGCGCCCGAGGCCTCGGACCGGGACACGCTGGTGTTCCGCCGTCGCGTCGAGTGAGGGGCCCTGGCATGAAGATCAGTCACAGCTTCGACTCGGGCGCGATCGAGGTGTTGAGCCTCGACGATCCGGGGAACATCCGCCTGCGCCTGCGGGCGGACAATGCCGCGGAGTTTCACCAGTGGTTCCACTTCCGCGTGCAGGGTGCGGCGGGACGGAGCCTGCGCATGGTGTTCGAGAATGCCGCGGAAGCGGCTTATCCGGACGGATGGCCGGGCTATCGCTGCGTCGCGTCGTACGACCGGCGCAGCTGGTTTCGCGTTGCCGACACGCGTTACGAGGATGGCCAGCTGATCGTCGAGCACGCGCCCGAGCACGACAGCGTCTATTACGCGTACTTCGAGCCATATTCCTACGAGCGCCACCTCGACCTCGTCGGCTGGGCGGAGATGTCGCCCTTCGCGCAGGCGGATAGCCTCGGATGGACGGTCGAAGGGCGGGAGATCGACCGCATCGTCGTCGGGCGGGCAACGCCGGGACGCCGGCCGGTGTGGGTCATCGCGCGCCAGCACCCGGGCGAGACGATGGCCGAGTGGTTCATCGAAGGTTTGCTGGAGCGGCTGCTGGACGCCGCGGACCCGGTCGCGCGCCGCATCCGCGAGCGCGCGGTGCTCCACATCGTGCCGAACATGAATCCCGACGGCGCGCTCCACGGCAACCTGCGCACGAACGCCGCAGGGCGCAATCTGAACCGCGAATGGCGTGCGCCGGACGAGCAGGCGAGCCCCGAAGTCTTCCATGTGCGCCGGGCGATGGAAGCGACGGGCTGCGATCTCTTCCTCGACATCCACGGCGACGAGGCGCTGCCCTACGTGTTCTTTTCGACTGCGGAGGAGGTGCCCGGCTTTACTGCCGAGACCGCGGCGCGGCAGGCCCGCTTCGTCGCGGCGTTCGCTGCGGCGAGCCCGGATTTCCAGACCGACGAGGGTTACAAGCCGGGCCGCTTCGGCGAGGAACTGCTGACGCTGGCGAGCAAGTGGGTGGCGCACCGCTTCGGCTGCGTGTCGCTGACGCTGGAGATGCCGTTCAAGGACAACGCGAACATGCCCGACGGGCACGCGGGCTGGAGCAGTGTGCGCAGCAAGCGGATGGGTGCGGCGATGCTGAATGCGATCCTCGCACACCTGGAAGGTGCCTGAGGATCGGATTCCTCACGCGAAGAGATTCAGCAGGCCGTCCAGGCCGACGTGGTCGAGGCGGCAGTCGGCGATCTTGCGCAGCACCGGCTTGGCGCGGAACGCGACGCCGAAGCCGGCTTCGCCGAGCATCGGCAGATCGTTCGCACCGTCTCCGGCAGCGATGACCTGATCCGGGCGCAGGCCGAGGCGTTCGCGGGCGGCGCGCAGGTGGGCGGCTTTCGCGGCGCCGTCGACGACCGGGCCGCTGACGCGTCCGGTGAGCTTGCCGTCCACGACTTCGAGCTGGTTCGCGTGGGTCTCGTCGAAGCCCAGGCGGGCCTTGAGGCGCTCGGTGAAGTAGGTGAAGCCGCCCGACACCAGCACGGTGTGGATACCCGCCGATTTCAGGCCGCGCATCAGCCGTTCGGCGCCGGGGTTGAGCTGCAGGCGCTGCTCGTAGACCTCGGCGAGGGCGGATTCGGGCAAGCCCGCAAGCAGGCCCACGCGGCGGGTGAGCGATTCGGTAAAGTCGATTTCGCCGCGCATCGCGGCTTCGGTGATCGCTGCGACTTCGGCCTTGAGACCCTGCATGTCGGCGATCTCGTCGATGCACTCGATGTTGATCAGCGTCGAGTCCATGTCGGTGACGAAAAGGCCGAAATCGGCCAGCCGGCGGCCGGGTTCGACCCAGGCCCAGTCGAGCGCCGCCGCGGCGCACACCGCGCCGATCTCGCCATGTTCATGGGCGCCGACGAGGCGGAAGGCCTGCGGCGTGATCTGTTCGATGGCGCTGGCGCCGGTGAGCTTGGCGACGGTTTTCAGGGCGACCGAATCGACATCCTCGCCCTGCACGACAAGATTCATTCGGCGCGGCTCCGGCGTTGCAGTGCGTCGCGCAGCACGGCGTGCGCCTTGCGGATCGTGTCGGCGGTGTCGTCCCAGCCGACGCAGGCATCGGTGACCGAGCAGCCGTACTTGAGCTGCGACAGGTCTTCCGGGATCGGCTGGTTGCCGGCTTCGATGAAGCTCTCGATCATCAGGCCGACGACCGAGCGGTTGCCTTCGCGGATCTGGTGGATCACGTCCTTCATAACCAGCGGCTGCAGGTCGGGCTTCTTCCACGAGTTGGCGTGCGAGCAGTCGACGACGATGTTCAGCGGCAGCTTGGCCTTGGCGAGTGCCTGTTCGGCGAGCGAGATCGACACGGTGTCGTAGTTCGGACGGCCGCCGCCGCCGCGCAGCACGACGTGGCCGTAGCGGTTGCCGCGGGTGCGCAGGATGGCCGATTGCCCCTTGCCGTTGATGCCGAGGAAGCTGTGCGGATGCGAGGCCGAGACGATGGCGTTGATCGCGACGTCGAGATCGCCGTCGGTCGCGTTCTTGAAGCCCACCGGGGTCGACAGGCCCGACGACATCTCGCGGTGCGTCTGCGATTCGGAGGTGCGGGCGCCGATCGCGGTCCACGAGATGAGGTCGCCGTAATACTGCGGGGCGATCGGGTCGAGCGCCTCGGTTCCGGCGGGCAGGCCGATCTCGTTCACATCCATCAGGAAGCGGCGTGCCTTCTCCATGCCTTCGTCGATGCGGAAGGAGTCGTCCATGTACGGATCGTTGATGTAGCCCTTCCAGCCGGTGGAGGTGCGCGGCTTCTCGAAATACACGCGCATCACGAGCAGCATGGTCTCGGAGACTTCGTCGGCGAGCGCCTTGAGGCGGCGGGCGTAATCGACGCCGGCGACCGGGTCGTGGATCGAGCACGGGCCGACGACGACGAACAGGCGGCTGTCCTTGCGGTCGAGGATGTTGTTGAGCGCCCGGCGGCCGGCGAGCACGGTTTCGGCGGCCTTCTCGGTCAGGGGGACGCGCGCCTTGATCTCCTCCGGCGAGGGCATGTGATCGAGGGCGACGATGTTGAGGTTATCCGTATTGGCGACGGGCATGGCGCGCTCCGCAGTGCAGCAAAGAGAGAAATTGTAACCCGAAGCGCAGGCGCTCCGGGGGTGCGTGAAGCGCGCCCGTCGGTGCTAGGCGAGTGCGGCGGGGGCCTGCGTCGTGAGTGCCTGTTTGCGGGCGGTGGCGGCGCCGAGCAGGGTGAAGCCGAGCAGGGCGCCGTCGGGCGCGAGGAATTGCGCTTCGACGCCGGCTTCGCCGTTCGCGGCGGGGGCGATGTGCCAGCTGCCTTCGGCGTTCGCCGCCGGGGGGCAGACGACGGTCGGGCACGCAGGCGTCTTCACGACGACGGGCATCGCCGGGTACACGATCGCTGTCGGCTTGCCGGCCAGCGTCGCTGCCAGCGCGCGGGCCTGATGCATGATCGGCATCACGAAGGGCAGCACCAGGCCTTCGACTTCGGCGCAGTCGCCGAGCGCGTGGATGTGCGCGTCCGAGGTGGCGAGCAGGCGGTCGACGCGGATGCCGCGATTCACCGCGAGCCCGGCAGCATGGGCGAGCGCGGTGCGCGGCCGCAGGCCGACCGCGGAGAGCACGAGATCGGCGTCGAGGACGCTGCCATCGTCGAGCGTGACGCGGTAGGCGCTTCCGTTGCGCACGACGGTGGTCGCGGAGGTATTCATGCGGAAAGTGACCCCGGCCGCTTCCAGTTGCTGCCGGAACCACGTCGCTGCCGCTTCGGGGAGCAGGCGGCCGAGCGGCCAGGCCGCGATGTCGATGACGACCGGCGAGATGCCGCGGGCGAGCAGGTCGTTGGCGAATTCGCAGCCGATGAGGCCGGCGCCGAGCACGACGACGCGCTTCGCACCATCGAGCCGTGCGGCGAAGCGGGCGAAGTCGTCGAGGTCGTTCACCGACAGGATGTCGGCGGCACCGTCGCCGGCGATGGGCAGGCGGATCGGATCGGCACCGATGGCGAGGACGAGATCGCGGTAGGCGATGCGCTCGCCGCTGGTCAGCACGACGATGCGGTTCGCGCGGTCGACGGACGCGATCTCGACCTGCGGACGGATCGTCGCGAGCACCTCGCCGGCCATCTTGTCGGCCGATTTCATGATCAGGCTCTCGGCGGTCTT
Source organism: Aromatoleum toluvorans (assembly GCF_012910905.1). Classification (GTDB taxonomy): domain Bacteria; phylum Pseudomonadota; class Gammaproteobacteria; order Burkholderiales; family Rhodocyclaceae; genus Aromatoleum; species Aromatoleum toluvorans. Next base: position 256 of record NZ_WTVN01000068.1, on the reverse strand, counting down.
GTTGGCCGACAGTGCGTTCGAGAGCATCGGCTTGGAGTAGAAGCCCGCCGCGTCGCGGCTCAGGATCATCAGCGGCGTGTCGCGGTCGAGCTTGCGGAATTCACGCGCGAGGTTGTATCCGGCGAGGCCGCTGCCGGCGATGACGATGGGCTGGGTCATGGGTGCGATCTCTTTTCTGGTGATTGTTCGGGAGCGCGAGCGGGGGAAGGGGCCTGCCTCCGCCCCGTACGACGTTGGGGTCGGGGGTGAGCGGGGG
>NZ_WTVN01000067.1 GCF_012910905.1 Aromatoleum toluvorans | reverse complement strand
GTATGGGTCTGGTGTCGCTGCTCGATACGACGCGACGACTCCAGTGTCTTTCATGAACCGCCGTATGCGGAACCGCATGTACGGTGGTGTGAGAGGGCGACGGGGGTGACCCCGTCCCCTACTCGATAATCGACGTAAAGGAAACAGGAATGGCGTTTGCCGAAAATCTGAAGCAGTTGCCGAAGGTCTCCCACCTCGCGGCCCTCAATCTCCTCGATGCGCAGGGCGCAGTCGTCGCGACGATCGAAAACAAGCCCGGGCAGGCGGGCTCACTGGCCGTGTACAACCATCTCGCCCAGCTCTACGGTTCGATCAACGCCGAGGCGGCGAGGAAAGGGCTGGAGCTGTACGCGGAACACACCGACGACGCGCGGGAGAATCCGGGCAAGCATCCGAACATCGACCGGCTGATCGGCGTGATCGAGCGCGGCGAGGTGCTGCGCGTGAAGCAGGTGTTCGCGGTCTGAGGGAAGAGGCCGTCAGGCGCCGCCGAGGCCGAAGAAGTCGCGGATGCCCAGCATCCCGATCTGGAAGCCGATCGCGACCAGGATCAGGCCCATGAAGCGCGTGAAGATGCGTTCGACACGCGGCGTGGCGAGGCGCTGGCGGACGAGCGCGAGGCGCAGCACGAGCCACAGCACGAGGGCGGTGGCGACCGACGCGAGCAGGGCGATCACCGGCAGGTAGAGTCGCGACGGATAGGCGACCGACAGCGTGATCGCGGTGGTGATCGCGCCGGGGCCGGCGACGAGCGGCATCGCGAAGGGAACGACGATGCGGTCCTGCGCGTCTTCCGGCGACGCGTGGTCCTGCTGGATGCCGCTGGGGCTGCCGCGCAGCATCTCGAGGCCGACCAGGATGATGACGAGGCCGCCCGCGGTGCGGAAGGCGTCGAGCGAGATGCCGAAGAGTTCGAGGATGTAGCGCCCGCCGATGGCCGCGCCGGCGAGGATCGCCAGCACGGCCATCGCGGCCTGGCCGGCGGCGCGCCGCCGCGCCGCGACCGGCACGCCGGCGACGATGCCGAGAAACATCGGCGCGGCGATGATCGGGTTCGTGATCGCCAGAAAGCTGACGAAGGCCTGCAGGAACTCGTTCATCGCTGCGCCGGGATCGTCAGACGACCGCTTCTTCCTTTTCCTTCTTCGGTTTGATGAACTGCTCGCGCGACACGCCCAGCCACATCACCAGCGGGCTCGCGACCAGCACCGAGGAGTAGATGCCGAAGAGGATGCCGATCGTCAGCGCCATCGCGAAGTAGTGCAGCGTCTCGCCGCCGAAGAGCAGCATCGCGAGCACCATCATCTGCGTGCTGCCGTGCGTGATCACGGTCCGCGAGATGGTCGAGGTGATCGCGTGGTCGAGCACTTCCGGCGTGGTCATGTTGCGCTTCTTCTTGAACGTCTCGCGCACGCGGTCGAACACGACGACCGACTCGTTCACCGAGTAGCCCAGCACCGCGAGCACGGCCGCCAGCACCGGCAGCGAGAATTCCCACTGGAAGAACGCGAAGAAGCCGAGAATGATCACGACGTCGTGGAGGTTGGCGATGATCGCCGACACCGCGAAGCGCCATTCGAAGCGCATCGCCAGATACACGACGATACCGAAGATCACCAGCAGGAGCGCCATGGCGCCGTCGGATGCGAGTTCCTTGCCGACCTGCGGGCCGACGAACTCGACGCGCCGCAGCTCGGGCGTGCCGCCGACCGACTGCAGTGTCGCCATCGTGCGCTCGGACACCTTGGCCGAGTCGAGGTCGCCGCGGTTCGGCAGGCGGATCAGCACGTCACGGGCGCTGCCGAAGTTCTGCACCATCGCGTCGGGATAGCCGTTCGCGGCGAGCGCGGTGCGGATCGGCTCGAGCTCGGGCGCCTGGGTGTAGGTGACCTCGACCAGCGTGCCGCCGGTGAACTCGACCGACAAGTGCAGGCCGCGCGTCGCGAGGAAGAACACCGCCAGCACGAAGGTGATCAACGAGATGATGTTGAACACCAGCGCATGGCGCATGAACGGGATGTCTTTCTTGATGCGGAAGAATTCCATTTTTCAGCCCTGTATTCAGCCTTGTGCGTGCGTGGCGTTAGTTGCCCGGCTTCCAGATCTGACCGATCGACAGCGACTCGACCTTGCGGCGGCGGCCGTAGATGAAGTTCACGAGCATGCGCGAGATCAGGATGGCGCTGAACATCGAGGTCAGGATGCCCAGGCAATGCACCACCGCGAAGCCGCGCACCGGACCCGAACCGAACACCAGCAGCGCGATGCCGGCGATCAGCGTCGTGATGTTGGAGTCGAGAATCGTGTCGAACGCGCGCTCGTAGCCGGCATGGATCGCCGCCTGCGGCGAGACGCCGTTGCGCAGTTCTTCGCGGATGCGTTCGTTGATCAGCACGTTCGCGTCGATCGCCATGCCCAGCGTGAGCGCCATGGCCGCGATGCCGGGCAGGGTCAGCGTCGCCTGCAGCAGGGACAGCAGGGCGACCAGCAGCAGCAGGTTCGCGGCGAGCGCGATCACCGACACCAGACCGAACAGCATGTAGTAGACGCTCATGAAGATCGCGATCGCGACGAACCCCCACAGCGTCGAGTGGAAGCCCTTGGCGATGTTCTCGGCGCCGAGGCTCGGCCCGATGGTGCGCTCCTCGATGATCTCCATCGGTGCGGCAAGGCTGCCGGCGCGCAGCAGCAGCGCGACGTCGCTCGCTTCCTGCGTCGTCATGCGGCCGGAGATCTGCACGCGCCCGCCGCCGATCTCGGTGCGGATCACGGGCGCGGTGACGACCTCGCCCTTGCCCTTCTCGATCAGCAGGATCGCCATGCGCTTGCCGACGTTCTCGCGCGTGACGTCGCGGAAGATGCGGCTGCCGGCGGCGTCCAGCGTCAAGTGCACCGCCGGTTCGTGCGTCTGGCCGTCGAAGCCGGGTTGCGCGTCGGTGAGGCGGTCGCCCGTCAGGACGACCTGGTTTTTCACCAGGATCGGCGAGCCGCCGCGCTCGTTATAAAGCTCGGTGCCGAGCGGCACGCTGCCGGCCAGGGCGCCTTCGAGGGCGCCCGGTGTGTCGTCGACGAGGCGCACTTCCAGCGTCGCGGTGCGGCCGAGGATGTCCTTTGCCTTGGCGACGTCCTGCACGCCGGGCAACTGCACGACGATGCGGTCGAGGCCCTGCTGCTGGATCACCGGCTCGGCGACGCCGAGTTCGTTGATGCGGTTGTGCAGCGTGGTGATGTTCTGCTTGATCGCGAAATCGCGGATGTTCTTCTGCGCGGCCTGGGACAGCGTCGCAACCAGCTTGAGATCGTCGGAGCCGTCGTCGCGGTCGGTGAGCTGCAGGTCCGCAGTGCTGCCGGCAATCGCCTTGCGCGCGGTTTCGCGCTGCTCGGCATCGCGGAAGCGCAGCACGACGTTGTTGCCGTCACGCGTGATGCCGGCGTGGCGAACGTTCTTGTCGCGCAGCAGCGTGCGCAGGTCGGCGGCGGTCGCATCGAGGCGCTTCGTGATCGCGCCCGGCATATCCACCTGGAGCAGGAAGTGCACGCCGCCGCGCAGGTCCAGGCCGAGGTACATCGGCAGGGCGTGGATCGCGGTGAGCCAGTTGGGCGAGGCGGACAGCAGATTCAGGGCGACGACGTAGGACGGGTCGTGCGGGTCGGGGTTCAGGCGCTTCTCGATGGCGTCCTTGGCGCGCAGCTGCACGTCGGTGCTCGGGACGCGCACGCGGATGCTGTTGGCGTCGATGAACAGCCCGGTGTGTTCGATCTGGGCGTCATTGAGCGCCTGCTCGATCGTGCCGTTGAGCGAGGCATCGAGCTTGAGGGTGGCCTTGCCGCTGGAAACCTGAACTGCCGGCACTTCGCCGTAGAAGTTGGGAAGGGTGTAGATCAGGCCGAAGAACAGGACCAGACCGATGAAGATGTTCTTCCAGAGCGGGTAGCGGTTCATGACATGGAGGGGCGGAAAGAGGATGAGGCGCGGCTGGCCGTGGCGGCACGGGGCGGGCAGCTGGCCCGTACCCCCGTGCGTGGGGAGCTTACAGGGTCTTCAGCGTGCCCTTCGGCAGCACGGTGGCGACGGCCTGGCTCTGCACGAGGATATTGACGTTGTCGGCGACTTCGATGCGCAGGAAGGTCTCGCCGACCTGGGTCACGCGGCCCGCAATGCCGCCCTGGGTGACGACCTCGTCGCCCTTGGCGAGCGCGGAGACCATCGCCTTGTGCTCCTTCGCGCGCTTCATCTGCGGGCGGATCATCAGGAACCACAGGACGATGAACATCAGGACCAGCGGCAGCATGCCCATCAGGCCGCCGGTGGGGTCGCCGCCGGCGGCGGCCTGGGCGTATGCGTTGGAAATGAACACGGGTGACTCCGGGTAGTTGCGTAAAACGGCCGATTATAGCAGCAGGCCCTGTCGCGCCTGTGGCAACCGGCGCGCGGGGACCGGTGGCGCATTGCGTGGCAGTCGAAGCCGCACATCATGCACCGGGAATTCAGGCAGTGCCGGTGCTGCGCTCGCTGCGGAAGCGCCCGAGGTAGGCGGCGAATTCGCCCGCGGCGATCGCGTCGCGCAGTTCCGCCGTCAGGACCTGGTAGTAGCGCAGGTTGTGGATCGTGTTGAGCATGCTGCCGAGGATCTCGCCGGCGCGGTGCAGGTGATGCAGGTAGGCACGGCTGAAGTTGCGGCAGGTGTAACAGTCGCACGAGGGGTCGAGCGGGCGGGTGTCCTGCTTGTGCACCGCGTTCTTGATCTTGATGTCGCCGAAGCGCGTGAACAGCCAGCCGTTGCGGGCATTGCGCGTCGGCATGACGCAGTCGAACATGTCGATGCCGGCGGCGACGCCGGCGACGATATCCTCGGGCGTGCCCACGCCCATCAGGTAGCGCGGCTTGTGCTGCGGCAGGCGCGGGGCGGTGTGGGCGAGGATGCGCTCCATGTCTTCCTTCGGTTCGCCGACCGACAGGCCGCCGATCGCGTAGCCGTGGAAGCCGATGTCCTCCAGCGCGGCGAGCGACTCGTCGCGCAGGTCCTCGTACATGCCGCCCTGGACGATGCCGAAGAGCGCGTTGCGGTTCTCCAGACGGTCGAACTCGTCGCGCGAGCGCTTCGCCCAGCGCTGCGACAGGCGCATCGACTTCGCCGCCTCGTCGCGCGTCGCCGGGTAAGGCGTGCATTCGTCGAAGATCATCACGATGTCGGAGTTCAGCGTGTGCTGGATCTGCATCGAGATCTCGGGCGTGAGCAGCAACTTGGCGCCGTCGATCGGCGAGGCGAACTTGACGCCTTCCTCGCTGATCTTGCGCAGCGCGCCGAGGCTGAACACCTGGAAACCGCCCGAGTCGGTGAGGATGGGCTTGTTCCAGCCCATGAAGCCGTGCAGGCCGCCGTGGGCGGCCACCACTTCGAGGCCGGGTCGCAGCCACAGGTGGAAGGTGTTGCCGAGGCAGATCTGCGCGCCGACGTCGTCGAGCGCGGCAGGCGTCATCGCCTTGACGGTGCCATAGGTGCCGACCGGCATGAAGACCGGGGTTTCGACGACGCCATGGGCGAGCGTGAGACGGCCGCGGCGCGCGGCGCCGTCCTGGGAGATCAGGTCAAATTGCATCGTTGCGGCGGGTGATGAACATCGCATCCCCGTAACTGAAGAATCGGTAGCCTTCGCGCACCGCGTGGGCGTAGGCGCGACGGATGGGTTCCATGCCGGCGAAGGCCGACACGAGCATCAGCAGCGTCGACTTCGGCAGGTGGAAGTTGGTGATCAGCGCATCGGCGACGCGGAAGCGGTAGCCGGGCAGGATGAAGAGCTCGGTTTCGCCGATGCCCGCCGCCAACTCGCCGTCCTGCGCCGCGCCTTCGAGCGCGCGCAGGCTGGTGGTGCCGACGGCGATGACGCGCTTGCCCGCCGCCTTCGTGCGCGCGATCGCCTCGACCGTCTCCTGCGGGATCACGTAGCGCTCGCGGTGCATGTGGTGCTCGCCGAGGTCGTTGACGCGCACCGGCTGGAAGGTGCCGGCGCCGACATGCAGCGTGAGCCACGCGCCGTTCACCCCCTTGCGGGCGAGGTCGACCAGCATCTGCTGGTCGAAGTGCAGCCCGGCGGTAGGCGCCGCGACCGAGCCGGGTTCGCGCGCATACACCGTCTGGTAGCGCGATTCGTCGTGATCGTCGGCCGCGCGGTCGATGTAGGGCGGCAGCGGCAACTTGCCGTGGCGTTCGAGCAGCGGCAGCAGGTCCTCGTTCTCGGGAAAGCGCAGGTGGAAGAATTCGCCGACGCGGCCGAGCACCGTGACGTCGAACGCGTCCGCGAGGCGCAGGCGTGCGCCGGCGCGCGGCGACTTGCTCGCGCGCACCTGGGCGATCGCCTCGTGCGGCCCGATCGCGCGCTCGACCAGCACCTCGACGTGACCGCCGGTCTCCTTGGCGCCGTACAGGCGTGCGTGGATCACGCGCGTGTCATTGAAGACGAGCAGGTCGCCGGGTTCGACGAGGGCGGGCAGGTCGCAGAAGCCGCGATCGTCCATCCGGTCGCCGTCCAGCACCAGCAGGCGGCTCGCGCAGCGTTCGGCGAGCGGCGCCTGGGCGATCTGTTCGGGGGGGAGCAAATAGTCGAAATCGTCGAGAGTAAGTGACATGCGCTTGCTGCTGGCCGGGGCTTTCATGGATAATGCGGCGCTTCCCGGGCCGGGATGGCGGAATCGGTAGACGCAGCGGATTCAAAATCCGCCGCCGCAAGGTGTGTGGGTTCGAGTCCCACTCCCGGCACCAGTCTTTCTCGAACGGAATGCGCAGCAAAGGTCGCGGATTTTAGCAGAGTTCGCGCGGTCCAAACTCCGCTGCGGTGTTCCATTGCTTCCCGCTTCCTGTTCGACGTCCTTTTTCGGCCATCGGCGGCATACGCCGCATGCCGCGTTTCGGCGCTGCTGCATGTTGGGCCGGGCCGTCGGGTTTCAAGTTCGAAAAAAACTGAACGCCGCTCATTGTCAGTATTCTTTTTTGGAAGTTTTCGCGCGCCCATACTGCTCCTGCGGGCCGGCTTGCCGGCTCATCACGAAAGGAGATGCTGCAATGCGAATCGATCTGCAATGTAACGGTGTCGAAACTCCGTCCGGTCTGCGCGAATACGTGTCGCGGCGGATGAAGTTTGCCGTCGGCCGCTTCCGCGATCACATCCGCTGGGCGCGGGTCAAGGTGGCGGACGTGAATGGCCCGCGCGGCGGGGTGGACAAGCGCTGCGTGGTACAACTGCGCCTGCGCAACCTTCCCGACGTGATCTTTGCGATCACGGCGGCCGAAGCCCGCGCGGCGGTGGACGGTGCCGCCGATCGCGTGGCGCAGGTGCTGGCCCGCAGGCTCCAGCGGCAGCGGCGCGTCGTGCGCGAAATCGAACTGATGCCCGATGCGGTACCGGCCGGCGCCTGATGGATTTCACTCAAAACTCGAACAACGGAGGTAATCGCTCGATGGAAAACCGTATTGCAACCATGACCCGTTCGGAGGCCTCGGTCCTGTCGACCAACCGGGTCATCCGCAACACCTACATGCTGCTGTCGATGACGCTGGCGTTCTCGGCCGCGACCGCCGGGCTGTCGATGGCGCTCGGCTTGCCGCATCCGGGCCTGATCATCACGCTGGTGGGCTACTTCGGCCTGCTGTTCCTGACGACCAAGTTTCGCGACAGCGGGCTGGGCGTGCTGTTCGTGTTCGCGCTGACCGGCTTCATGGGCTTCACGCTGGGGCCGATCGTGTCGAAGTATCTGGCGCTGCCGAACGGCCACCAGATCGTGATGCAGGCGATGGGCGGCACGGCGGCGATCTTCCTGGGGCTGTCGGCCTACGCGGTGACGACGCGCAAGGATTTCTCGTTCATGGGCGGGTTCCTGACCGTCGGCATCCTCGTCGCCTTCCTCGCCGGCCTCGGCGCGGTGTTCTTCTCGATGCCGGGCCTGTCGCTGGCGGTGTCGGCGATGTTCGTGCTGCTGATGTCGGGGCTGATCCTGTACGAGACCAGCAACATCATCCACGGCGGCGAGACGAACTACGTGATGGCGACCGTGACCCTGTACGTGTCGATCTACAACCTCTTCACCAGCCTGCTGCACCTGCTGGGAGTCATGAACGACGAATGATGTCGTGGTGCCCGGCCAGCGTGCCGGCAGTCGGAAACGGGGCGGCCTGCGGGTCGCCCCGTTTCGTTTGGTGCGCCCGGCAGGGCGCACTCACTTGGAGGTGGAAGTCCTCTACTCGCCCGGCAAGGGGAAGAGTTAGCCGAACGGCAAGGGTGTCGCGGGTAACTGCGAATCTGGAGGAAGCCGAAGGCAAA
>NZ_WTVN01000066.1 GCF_012910905.1 Aromatoleum toluvorans | reverse complement strand
GCCCCGCCCCCTGCCGGCTCCCCGTCGTCGCGCCCCGCCTGGCTCGCCGCCCTGCTCAACCGCCGGATGCTGATCTGCATCTTCACCGGTTTCTCGTCCGGGCTGCCGCTGTACCTGCTGCTGAACCTGGTGCCGGCGTGGCTGAAGACCGAGGGGCTGTCGCTGAAGGCGATCGGCGCGTTCGCGCTGATCCAGTTCCCCTACACGTGGAAGTTCGTGTGGGCGCCGCTGCTCGACCGCTTCGGCATCCTGCCGTGGCTGGGGCGGCGACGGAGCTGGATGTTCCTGTCGCAGCTGGGCCTGCTCGCATCGATCGCGTGGCTGGGACAGCTGTCGCCGACCGACAACCTGACGCTGGTGGTCGCGCTGACGGCGGCGCTCGCGTTCCTGTCGGCGACGCAGGACATCGCGCTCGACGCCTTCCGCCGCGAGATCCTGCCGGAGATCGAGCTGGGGCTGGGCAACGCGATCCACGTGAACGCCTACCGCATCGCCGGCCTCGTGCCGGGCTCGCTGTCGCTGATCCTCGCCGACCGCCTGCCGTGGAGCGAGGTGTTCCTCGTCACGGCGCTCTTCATGCTGCCAGGCGTCGCGATGACGCTGCTGGCGAAGGAGCCGGCGATCGCCGCCGGGGCGCCGCGCACGCTGCGCGACGCGGTGGTCGAGCCCTTCCATGAATTCTTCACCCGCCACGGGCTGCGCTCGGCGCTGCTGGTGCTGGCCTTCCTGTTCTTCTACAAGCTCGGCGATTCGCTGTGCACGGCGCTGGCGACGCCCTTCTACCTCGACATGGGCTTCACCAAGACCGAGATCGGCCTGATCGCGAAGAACGCCGGCCTGTGGCCGTCGGTGATCGGCGGCATCCTCGGCGGCATCTGGATGGTGAAGCTGGGCATCAACCGCGCGCTGTGGCTGTTCGGCGTCGTGCAGGTGATGAGCATCCTCGGCTTCGTGTGGATGGCGTGGCTGGGACCGGCGCCGTCGGATGCGGCACGCCTGACCGCGCTCGCGATCGTGATCTCGGCCGAGGCGGCCGGCGTCGGCCTGGGCACGACGGCCTTCGTCGCCTACATGGCGCGCACGACCCACCCCGCCTACACGGCGACCCAGCTCGCGCTGTTCACCAGCCTGATGGCGGTGCCACGCACCTTCATCAACGCGTCGGCCGGCTGGCTGGTCGAACGCATGGGCTGGTACGACTTCTTCTGGCTGTGCTTCTTCCTCGCCATCCCCGGCATGCTGCTGCTGATCCGCGTCGCGCCGTGGAACGGCGAACCGAAGGCGATCGTGGCGGCGCCCCGAAGCGCCTGAACGCTCCGCCTGACTCCTCCTTTTCCTCCAACGATGACCCCGACGACTGCCGATACCCTGATCGCCGCCGCACGCGAACTGTCCGCCACCCTGTCCGCGATGCGCTTCGGCACGCCGGTGAGCCACGTCTACAACCCGCTCGACTATGCGTGGGCGATCCACGAGGACTACCTGCGCCGCTATGCGGCGGGCCGCAAGCGCGTGGTGTTCGTCGGCATGAACCCGGGCCCTTTCGGCATGGCGCAGACCGGCGTGCCCTTCGGCGAGATCGACGCGGTGCGCGACTGGCTCGGCCTCGCCGGACCGGTCGGCAAGCCGACGGCCGAGAATCCGAAACGCCCGGTCGAAGGCTTCGCCTGCGCCCGCTCGGAGGTCAGCGGACGCCGGCTGTGGGGCCTCTTCCGCGAACGCTTCGGCACGCCGGAGGCCTTCTTCGCCGGGCATTTCGTCGCCAACTACTGCCCGCTGGCCTTCTTCGACGGCGGACGCAACGTGACGCCGGACAAGCTCGCCGTGGCCGAATCCGCGCCGCTGCTCGCCGCCTGCGACGCGCACCTGCGCCGCCTCATCGACGCGCTCGAGCCGGAATGGGTGATCGGCATCGGCGCCTGGGCGGAATCGCGCGCGACGGCGGCGCTCGACGGACGCAGGCTGCGCATCGGCCGCGTGCTGCACCCCAGCCCGGCGAGTCCGGCGGCGAACCGCGGCTGGTCCGAAGCGGCGGGCCGCCAGCTCGCCGAACTGGGCGTCTGGTAAGGCCGGCTCGGCAGCGGACAGCCACCACCGGGCCTGCCGGTGCGACCGTAACGCCCCCTGTCGGCCATCAGGCATTTCCCTCCGTACGCTCCGGTCAGGTGCAATTTCTTGTTGCATCTCCGGTTTGCGCCGCCTCCGCGTGCTGTGACATTTTGATAGCACGATCGGGCAGGAGTAAGGCCGTGCTGGTTGCCGACACGCGCATCGCGCCGGATGCCCTCCCCTCGCCGGGACGGCACGCGCCGGTCGAGGTCGTGATGATCGGCCATTGCCCGTCCTTCGACGGCAGCGCCGAGTGGAAGCGGCTCGCGCGCGACCTCGCGGTACTCGCCGACATCGCGGCGCTCGGCTTCACCGCCGAAGTGGAGCGCCTGCGTGCGCTCGACGAGGGCGAAGTCGAGGCCGAGCCCGGCGACGGCGCGCTGTTCGCGCTGTACCGCTTGCCGATCCCGATCCGCTCGCTCGCCTACTTCCAGGCGCTCTTTCCGCAGGCTTTCGAGACCGACGGCGGCTATCGCAGCGCGCTCGCCGGCCGCGCCGCGTGGCTGCCGGCAGCGGTGCAGGACTTCTTTGCCGGCGCCGAGCGGAGCTTCGGCGACACACGCACGCTGTGGATCATCCGCGTGCCCGAGTCGGAGGGCGTGCGTGCCTTCCTGCCGCACCCCCACCCCCGGCAGGCCGAACCTTCGCAGCTGGGGGCGTTCGAGCGCGCGCTGCTGATCGAGCGCGCGGGGATCGTGGCGCTCCCCGACCTCGAACGCCTGCTGCTCCCCGCCACACTGCCGGACGTGCCACAGGTGCGCCTCGCGAATTCCGCGCTGGCGCCCCCCGAGAGCGGCGAGATGCCGGCCGCGGACGGAGCCCCCGGAGCGGGCGACGTCGTGGCACCGATCCTGCACACGCTGGGGCGTGTCCGCCCCGACATGCAGTGCCTGCTGACGCTGCCGCTCAATCTGCGCCCGAAGGACGAGCTGCCGGCGCCGGCGCAGGAGTTTCTCGACCAGATTGCGCAGCTCGCCGGCGAGCTGCGCCACCTGCAGCTGCTGTGGCCCTACCTGCGCAGCGCGGCGTACCCGCTCGCGTCATCCTGCGGGCTCGTCGCCGGCATGCAGGCGCGCGTCTCGCAAAGCCATGGCGTGTGGCAATCGATCGCCGGCCGTCCGCTGCCCGGCGCGGCGCAGCCCTGGCCGCCGGTGACGCCACAGCAGGCATGTGCGCTGCGCGAAGCGCCCGGCGTAACGGTGCTGCTCACGCGTGCCGGCACGCTGCAGGTCGATGACGAGACCGTGTGCGCCCCCTGCCTGCCGGCCGCGGACCGGCCCCGCGTGAGCACCCCGCACGGCGCGCAGGCGCACTGGCGCTCCGCCGAGGTGATGCGCTTCATCGGCTGGCTGCGCCGCGGGCTCAAGGCCCTGGGCGAGCAGCTGCTGTTCGACACGGATCCGCAGGACCCGCGCCCCGAGCTCGCACTGCGCGCCTTCTTCGAGCGCCTGCACGAGGCCGGGGCGCTGCGCGGCGCGCGGCCCGAGAGCGCATACCGCATCCGGGCGATTCCGTCGGCCGAATCGACGATCGCGTTCGAGATCGAGATCGCGCCGGCCTGCCCGATCGACCGCCTGCGCCTGACCTTCCTGCATGACCGCCACGCCGCCGTGACGGAAACCCGTATCGAGGCCGTCGCGGGCTGATGTCATGGCACCCGGACGCGGATACACTGCGTCTATTTGCCCAAGACGCTGCGCGCCTGCCCATGCCGCTCTTCCGCACCGTGAAGTTCCGCCTGATCGGACTCGGCGTCGTGCTCATCGTCGTCGGGGTCCTGGTGCGGCAGGCCGTCATGCTGCCCGCGGTGCGGGACCGTGTGCACGAAGTCGCGGCGGACGCACAGCTGTCGATCGCGACCCATCTCGCGCGGGACATCGCCAACAACCTGCGGGGGCGCCGGGCGCTGATCGGTGAATTGGTGGCCACGCTGCCGCCCGCACTATTGGCACAGCCCGCGCAGCTCGCCGCATGGCTCGGCGAGCGCGAACGCCTGAATGCGCTCTTCGACCGCGGGTTGCGGGTACTGCAGCCCGATGGCGAACGGGTGGCGGACAGCCCCCAGGCCGCCATCGGCAATCCGTCCCCCTGGCCCGCCGTCGCCGAGGCCGATTGGTTCCGCGCGGCGCTCGCCTCGGAGGGTCCGGTGGTCAGCAGGCCGCAGCGCAACGGTTCCGACGGCGCGCCGGTCATCATCGTGGCGGCACCGCTGCGCGATGCCGGCGGGCGCGTGCTGGGCGTGCTGGCTGGCGAGCTGCGGCTCGACGCGGGCGGCCTCGGCGATCAGCAGGAGCAGACGCGCCTGGGGGCAGGCGACGGATTCCTGGTGATCTCCCCCGCCGACGGATTGTTCGTCGCGTCGAACGATCCGGCCAGGGTACTTCAGCCCACCCCGGCACCGGGTGTCAACCCGCTGCTCGATCGCGCGATGGCGGGATATCGCGGCACCGGCATCATGGTCGAGCAGGGCACGGACAAACTCGCGTCCATCGCCGCCGTGCCCGACACCGGATGGCTCGTCGTCGCGCACAAGCCGACGGCCGAGGTGGCGCAACCGGTCGCGGAGCTGCGCCGCCTCCTGTGGCGCAATTCGTTCGGGACGATGATCGGCCTGAGCCTCGTCCTGTTGGTGTTGATGCCGCGCCTGCTGCGCCCGCTGACCGATGCGGCCCGCGCGATTCGCGAGATGGCCGACGGCAGGCGGGAACTCGCCCCCCTGGCCGTGACGCGTCAGGACGAGGTCGGCGACCTACTGCTCGGATTCAATAGCCTGGTCGCCCGGCTGCACGACAAGGAGCAGACCCTGCTGCAGACGCTGCAGCAGCTCGACCAGCTCGCCGGCACCGATGCGCTGACCGGGGCGTGGAATCGGCGCCGGTTCTATGAAGCCGTGGCGCAGGAAGTGGAGCGTGCCTGCCGCTATCGCCATCCGCTGGCGCTGATTCTGCTGGACGTCGATCTGTTCAAGGGCATCAACGACCGCTATGGCCACGTCAAGGGCGACGAGGTCCTGCAGGTGGTCGCGAACTGCATCCGCGCCACCCTGCGCACATCCGATTCGCTGACTCGCTGGGGCGGCGAAGAGTTTCTCATGCTGCTGCCCGAGACCGATCTCGCGAACGCGGCCGTGCTGGCCGAACGCGCGCGGGCGTGCATCGCAGCGCACCACATCGACGGCATCGGCAGCGTCACGGCGAGTTTCGGCGTGGCCGAGCTGGGCGACGCCGAATCCCGCGATGAATGGATCGCGCGCGCCGATGCCGCACTCTACCGCGCCAAACAGGGCGGCCGGAACCGCGTCGAGGCCGACCGTGCCGTGAGCGGCCGCAAGGCCGAGCCGGACGGACTGGTCAAGCTCGTCTGGCATAGCTCCTTCCAGAGCGGCGACGCCGAACTGGACGCCGAGCACCGCGCGCTGTTCGACGACATCAACGCGCTCTGGACCCTGGTCGTCGCGGAACGGCCCATCGACGAGATTCGCGCGACCATCGACGCGCTGTACCGGAAGATGGTGCGCCATTTCCGCGACGAGGAACGGCTCCTGCAGCGCATCGACTACCCTGAGCTCGCCGCACATATCCAGCTGCACGACGCACTCGTCGGCAGGGCCGACGCGTTGCTGGAGGATTTCCGCCGCGGCCGCGCGGACTTCGGCGCGCTGTTCGCCTTCCTTGCCCATGACATGGTCGCCAAGCATATCGTCAGCCAGGACCGGGCCTATTTCTCCTACCTGAGCAAGAGCGGACAGGCCCGGTGTCTGTGAATCATCAACCCGGCAACGCCCCCGCGCCGGTGCGGAAGAAATATCCCGACCAGCTCACGATCCCCGCGAACTTGGCGCTGTCCTCGTAGAGGTAGGGGTTGATCCCCGCCGGATTCACGAGGTCGAGGCCGATCGAGGTCGCGAACGCGGCGAACGCGAGGCCGAGCAGGATGTAGTCGGTGCCCAGGATCAGGCGCCGGAAACGGACCAGATAGCCCAGCACGAACGCGGCGTAGCCAGCGAACACCGCCTTTTCCGGAATGCCGAGGGACGGAAAGAATTCCTCGTGCAGCAGGAACAGATCATCGCAGGCGAGCACCGCCGTCAGCAGGCCCGACACGAGCAGGAAGCGTCGCGCCTCCTGCGCCTCCGGCCGTGCCGGCAGAAGCCACGCGCAGAAGAAGCAGATGGCCGCCGCGCCGGCCCAGACGAAGATCCCGAGCTGCGAGAGGAAGCCGGTATACGCCGGCACGCCGGCAATGCTCGTGACGTCCGACGTCAGCAGATGGATCGGCACGCCTTTCCATACTCGCAACAACAGCACGGTCCCGATCGGGACCGCCGCCGCGGCCGCGATCAGCACAAGGGCCGGCAGGCTGGAACGCAGGGGCGCCTGCGGGGACAATGGGGAGCTCATCGATTGCATGGTCACCTGTTGTGAAGCGAGGCAGTGCATCGATCATAGCCAGCGCCCCGTCCCATGCGGCCGCGCGATTGAAACAAAAAATAGGCGGCCGTCCGATACCGCCGGGTCACCAGGGCAAGGCCTGCCCCTGGAAATCCAGGAAATGCACTCCGCCCTTGCCCGACGCACTTTCCAGCACGCGGCACACGCCTCGCGTGCTGGTCTCGATGTCCAGCGGCGCCGCGGTGCCGCCCATGTCGGTCTGCACCCAGCCCGGGTGCAGGCACAGCACCGTCGGGCCGGACTCTCCCAGACCGGCCGCGAGGCTGCACACGAGGTGGTTGAGCGCCGCCTTGCTTGCGCCGTACAAGCGGTGCTGCGGCTGGGCGAGCGCCGCGCTGCCCATGATCGAACTCATGAAGCCGAGCACGCCGTCCGGTTTGAGCCGCGGCAGCAGCTGCTCGGCCATCTGCAGCGGCGCGATGGCGTTCGTCATGAACAGCGTGCCCGCTTCCTCCAGCGTCGCCGGCGCCACGTCGCGATGCTCCGGCCCGGAAATGCCGGCATTGACGAACACGAGATCGAACGCGTTGCCATCCAGACGACCGGCCAGCGCCTCGCGACTGGCACGATCGCAGATATCCACGCGCTCCACCCGCACGCCATCGATGGCGGCCAGCGCCGCGGCTCCCCTGTCGTCGCGACAGGTGGCGACGACCTGCCAATCGCGTTGATGAAAGTGCCGCACGAGCCCCAGGCCGAGTCCCCGCGATGCGCCGATGATCAGGGCGGTCCTTGCCATTTGCTGCTCCTCTGGTCGGAAAAGATGTCCCAAGGATAACAAGCGGCAAGCCGGTTTTTGTGCACGCGCGATGTCGCAGCGGGTGCGAAATAGGCGATGCTGCGGTTTTGCGCAGCGTTCCGGACTCGAATCATGCAAAACCGCAGTCGTTCCGCCGTCGATCTCGCCAGCTTCGCCGTGATGGCGATGCTGGCCGCCTTCGTGCTCTTACACCACATGGTGGCGGCCCTGTTCGCGGGGATCCTGACCAGCCAGTTCATCACGCTGCTGGCGGACGGCATTTTCCGGCGCGTATCACACAGGCACTCGAAAGTGCTGGCCGCACTGGCGGTGTTCCTGGGCCTCTCGGGCATTGTCGTCGGAGCGGTGATGCTGGGCATCTTCGCGACCAAGGGGATGAGCGAGGAATTCGGCAGCCTGCTCGAAAAAATGGCGGCGATCATCACCCGGGCAGAAACGCTCCTGCCCGCGGTCGTGGTCGAGAATCTGCCGCGGAGCGCGGCGGATCTCAAGCAGGCGATCGCGGATGCGCTCAGGCACAACGCCGACCAGCTGGGCAACATCGGCAAGGGTACGGCGAGCACCCTGGTCCACGTCCTGCTGGCCGTGATCATCGGCGCGATGGTGGCCTTCCATCGTTTTGTCGATCCCGCCGAGACGCGGCCTTTCGCGCAGGCGCTGCGCACACGTATCGGATGTTTCGCGCGCTCCTTCGCGAACGTCGTCTTCGCGCAGGCGCGGATTTCCGCGATCAACACGACCTTCACCGCGATCTATCTGGCGCTCGTCCTGCCCCTGCTCGGTCATCCGCTGCCCTACACGAAGACGATGATCGCGATCACCTTCCTCGCGGGCCTGCTGCCCGTGATCGGCAACCTCATCTCGAACACCGTGATCGTGGTGGTGAGCGCGGGAACCACCCCGATCGTCGCCGTCTGGTCGCTGGCCTTTCTGGTCGTGATCCACAAGCTCGAATATTTCATCAACGCCCGCATCGTGGGCTCGCGCATCAACGCGGCCGCGTGGGAACTGCTGCTGGCGATGCTGGTCATGGACTCGCTCTTCGGCGTCGGCGGTCTGGTGCTCGCGCCCATCCTCTACGCCTACGCGAAGGCCGAGCTGGCGGCGCACGAGCTGCTCTGACTTCCCGCCGGCAGGCATAATCGCTCAATCCCGCCCCGCGTCCCCGACCCGCATATGCCCTCGCACATCGACCACCTCTTCATCGGCGCGCTGCGCCCGCTGCCCCCGGAAGGGCAGATGACCGGCATGTACAAGCACCCTGCCCGCGGCCCCGTTGCCGTCGGCCCCGAAGGTTTCGCCGGCGACTACCAGGGCGACCGCCGCGTCCATGGCGGCGCCGAGAAGGCAGTGCATCACTACCCCGCCGAGCATTACCCGCGCCTCGCGCAGCGCTTTCCCCACAGCGCCGCGATCCTGAAGCCCGGCACATTGGGCGAGAACCTGTCGACCCGCGGCTGGACCGAAGAGACGGTGTGCATCGGCGACCTGTTCCGTGTCGGCACGGCGCTCCTGCAGTTGAGCCAGCCCCGCAGCCCGTGCTGGAAGATCGACCATCGGCTCGACGCCGAAGGGGCGTCGCTCTTCGTCGCGCACGAGGGCATCATCGGCTGGTACTACCGCGTGCGCGAAGCCGGCACGATCGCGCCCGGCGACGCGTTCGAACTCGTCGAACGCCCCAACCCGGATCTGAGCGTCGCGGCCTACTGGCGGGCGACCCTGGAACACCGTCCCGATCCCGCGCAGCTGCGCGCGATGGCCGCGGCAGCCGGACTCGCCCCCGACAAGGCGCAGCGGCTCGCCGAACGCGCGGCCTGGCTGGAGAACAATCCGACCACCACCC
>NZ_WTVN01000065.1 GCF_012910905.1 Aromatoleum toluvorans | reverse complement strand
GTATGGGTCTGGTGTCGCTGCTCGATACGACGCGACGACTCCAGTGTCTTTCATGAACCGCCGTATGCGGAACCGCATGTACGGTGGTGTGAGAGGGCGACGGGGGTGACCCCGTCCCCTACTCGATTGCGCGCAGAAATGCCGCGGGCCCCGGTCTTGACGGGGCCTCCGCGGAAGCGCGTGAACTTAGAGGCTGTCGCCGAAGTCCGCGCGGAACTTCGCAACGAGCTGGTCCTGCCAGTCGGTCACCGGCTTCAGGCGACCATAGAAGAAGCGCAGGATCTCGGGTTCTTCCGTGAACGCCAGGCCGCCGATGAGCTTGCGGTGTGCGTAAAGCCACTCGAGGCGGTCGACCGCATACTTGACCTGCGACAGCGTGAACACCCGTCGCGGCATCGCCAGACGCACCAGCTCCATGTTCGCGAACACTTCACTCCCGTCGGGGTCGCGCTGCTCGGACAGCGTTCCGCGCTCCATGCCGCGGATGCCGCCGGCGATGTACAGCGCCGAAGCCAGCGCGCCGGCCGGGTATTGCGCCTGCGGAATGTGATCCACGAACTCCATCGCGTTGACATGGCAGCCCAGTCCGCCCGCGGGCGTGATCACCGGGATGCCGCGCTTCTGCAGTTCATCCACCATGTAGGCGATGAATTGCGGCCCCTGGTTGATGACTTCCTCGTCCATCGTTTCCTCGAGGCCGACCGTAAGCGCCTCCATCTCGCGCACCGACATCCCGCCATACGTGAGGAAGCCTTCATACAGCGGCACCAGGCCGCGCATGCGGCGGTAAAGCTCTTCGTTGCGGATGCAGATGCCGCCACCGCGGGCGCATCCGAGCTTGCGCGCGGAGAAGTAGATGACGTCGCACTGGTCCGCGATCCGGCGCGTGATCTCGCGGATGCCGAGGCCCTTGCAGGCGTCCTCGCGCTGCTTGATGAAGTGCAGGTTGTCCGCGAGCAGGCTCGCGTCGAGCACCAGCAGAAGGCCATGTTCGTTGCAAACCTGGCGGATATCGACGAGGTTCTGCAGCGAGAACGGCTGGCCGCCGATCAGGTTCGTGCCGGCCTCCATGCGCACGAAGGCGATCTTGTCGGCGCCGTGCACCCCGATCACATCGCGCAGCTTGCCGATGTCCATGTTCCCCTTGAAGGGGTGTACGCTCACGACCTCCAGTCCGGAATCGGCGACGAGTTCCTCCACCGTTCCGCCGTTGAGCGTGATGTGGGCTTTCGTGGTCGTGAAGTGGTAGTTCATCGGCACGACCGAGCCTTTGGATACCAGGACCTGCGAAAGGATGTTCTCGCACGCCCGACCCTGGTGGGCCGGCAGGAAGTGCGGCAGTCCGAAGATCTCCTGCAGCTTGTCCGCAAGGCGCGTATAGGTGGCGCTTCCCGCGTAGCTGTCGTCGGCCACCAGCATCGCCGCCTGCTGCTGGTCGCTCATCGCGTTGACGCCGCTGTCCGTGAGCATGTCCATGAACACGTCCGAATTGCGCAGCAGGAACGTGTTGTTGCCCGCCTCGGTGATCGCCGCCAGCCGGCGCTCCACCGGCGGAAGGGACAGTTTCTGGACGATGCGAACCTTGTGCATTTCGAGCGGGATGGCCTCGCCGCTAAAGAACCTCACTTCTGCCATCTCTTTGATCTCCCCAGCTGCCAACGGTTGAAAGTGCACTATGATGCATGCCGTAGCGAGCGCAGAAGTTGATCTTGCACAAGAGTCCTTTAACTTGCCTGCCCCGAGCCGGGGCGGGCGCCTCTGCCCACCCGCCTCAGGGCCCTCGGTCGCGAGTCAACCCGATTTGACTTTCGTGGGTATTCCGCTATACCATCACGAGCTTTCCGTTTATTGGCCTCTGCCCCAGGCCGGACAAGATCGAGGATTCGAATGAAAACGTTTTCTGCCAAGCCGCACGAAGTCAAGCGCGACTGGTTTGTTGTCGACGCGGCGGACAAGGTGCTTGGCCGGGTTGCCGCCGAGGTAGCCCGCCGTCTGCGTGGCAAGCACAAGCCTATCTACACCCCGCACGTTGATACCGGCGACTTCATCGTCGTGGTCAACGTCGAGAAGCTGCGCGTTACCGGTAACAAGGCGCAGGACAAGAAGTACTACCGTCACACCGGTTTCCCGGGCGGAATCTACGAAACCAACTTCACCAAGCTGCAGCAGCGCTTCCCGGAACGCGTGCTGGAAAAGGCGGTGAAGGGCATGCTGCCGAAGGGGCCGCTGGGTTACGCCATGCTGAAGAAGCTGAAGTGCTACGCGGGTGCCGAGCATCCGCACGCCGCTCAGCAGCCCAAAGTTCTCGAGATCTGACAGGAGCCGATCAATGGCTGTGCAATACAACTACGGCACCGGCCGCCGCAAGACCGCGGTTGCCCGTGTGTTCATCAAGCCGGGTACCGGCAACATCGTCGTCAACGGCAAGCCCGTGGATGAGTTCTTCTCGCGCGAAACCGGCCGCATGATCGTTCGTCAGCCGCTCACGCTGACCGAGAACGCGAACCGCTTCGACATCATGGTCAATGTCACCGGCGGTGGCGAGTCGGGCCAGGCGGGTGCCGTGCGTCACGGCATCACCCGTGCGCTGATCGAATACGATGCCGAACTGAAGCCGGTGCTGCGCAAGGCGGGTTTCGTTACCCGCGACGCGCGCGAAGTCGAGCGGAAGAAGGTCGGTTTCCGCAAGGCCCGTCGCCGCAAGCAATTCTCGAAGCGCTGATACCTTCCGGTATCCGCTGGAGCAAAAAAAGCCGCCCGCTGGGCGGCTTTTTTGCTTTTCCGTGTGCGGAAAATGTGCGTCGCGAATGCGATAATGAAAAGCTGCACATGGGGTTTGCCCCGCGAAGGAGAAAGCATGATCAAGGTGGGTGTCGTCGGCGGTACGGGTTATACGGGTGTCGAACTGCTCAGGTTGCTTGCGCGCCATCCAGGCGTGAAGCTGCATGCCATCACGTCGCGTGGCGATGCCGGCATGGCCGTGTCAGAGATGTTCCCGAGCCTGCGCGGCCGCGTCGACCTGCGCTTCGTCACACCAGCCGAGGCTGCGCTCGATCAGTGCGACGCGGTTTTCTTTGCCACGCCCAATGGCATTGCCATGCAGCAGGCGCGTGAGCTGGTCAACAAAGGCGTACGCGTCATCGACCTCGCCGCCGACTTCCGCATTCGGGACGTTGCCGAGTGGGAGAAGTGGTACGGCATGAAGCACGCGGCGCCCGAACTGATCGCCGAGGCCGTGTACGGCCTGCCGGAGCGCAATCGCGAACAGATCCGTTCCGCTCGCCTGCTCGCCAATCCCGGCTGCTATCCCACTGCCGTGCAACTCGGGTTCCTGCCCCTGATCGAGGCGGGGGTTGCAGATCTGTCGCACCTCGTCGCCGACGCCAAGTCGGGTGTTTCGGGGGCGGGGCGCAAGGCCGAAGTGCATACGCTGTTTGCCGAAGCGTCCGACAGCTTCAAGGCCTACGGCGTCGGGGGGCATCGTCATCTGCCGGAGATCCGCCAGGGTCTGGTCGGCATGGCGGGCCAGGACGTCGGTCTCACCTTCGTCCCGCACCTGACACCGATGATCCGTGGCATCCATGCGACCCTGTATATCCGTCTGACGAAGGATGTCGATGTCCAGTCCGTCTTCGAAGCCCGTTACCGCAACGAGCCGTTCGTAGATGTGATGCCGGCCGGCAGCCATCCCGAGACCCGTTCGGTGCGGGCGAGCAACCTGTGTCGCGTCGCCGTCCACCGCCCGCAGGGTGGCGACGTCGTGGTCGTCCTTTCCGTCATCGACAACCTCGTCAAGGGCGCGGCCGGTCAGGCGGTGCAGAACATGAACATCATGTTTGGCCTCGACGAGGCGGAGGGTCTGGACGTGGTGCCGGTCAGTCCGTAATGGAACCAATCGCTCCCATAGTCACTCTTATTTTGACGAAACGCGTCGGGTGACGCATGATGTATTGGTGCACCCCATTCAGGAGAAAACATGAGCACTGCAGTCGAAACCCCGGAACTGCTCGTCTTCACTGACAGCGCGGCGGGCAAGGTCAAGGAACTGATCGAGGAAGAGGGCAACCCGGATCTGAAACTGCGCGTGTTCGTCAGCGGCGGTGGCTGCTCGGGCTTCCAGTACGGATTCACCTTCGACGAGGAGGTGAATGAGGACGACACCGCCTTCGAAAAGAATGGCGTGACGCTCCTGATCGATTCAATGAGCTATCAGTATCTGGTAGGTGCCGAGATCGACTACACGGAAGGTCTGGAAGGCTCGCAGTTCGTGATCCGCAATCCGAACGCGACCAGCACCTGCGGTTGTGGATCGTCGTTCTCCGCCTGATCTCGCTGCGCGCGACAAGTAAAACGGGAGGCCGCGGCCTCCCGTTTTCTTTTGCGTGCGCTCCACTGCTCAGATCAGTTGGCGCGCGCGACCGTCGTGCGGTTGAGCAGCGCGAGCCGCTCGAGCAGCGGGGTGGTTTCGCGACGGAAGGCCGCGAGTGCATTGCCGCCAAGTGGCTGGGTCGTCGGTAGGGCGATCTTCATCGGATCGCGCGCGATGCCGTTGACCCGGATCTCGAAATGCAGGTGCGCGCCCGTGGCCCAGCCGGTTGATCCCACGTAGCCGATCACGTCGCCCTGGCGTACGCGCTGGCCTTTGCGCAGGCCGCGTGCAAATCCGTTCAAGTGTGCGTAGGCGCTTTCGTAGCCATCCCGGTGCTGGATCACGACGACATTGCCGTATCCATTCTGGCCGCCGGCGAACTCCACGACTCCGTTCGATGCAGCCTTGACCGGGGTGCCGGTAGCTGCAGCGAAATCCGTGCCCTTGTGCGCCTTCCAGCGCTTGTGGATCGGATGCATGCGTCCCCCGAAGTTGGAGGAAATGCGCGAGAACTCCAGCGGATAGCGCAGGAAGGCCTGGCTCAGGCCACGTCCTTCCGGCGTGAAATAGGTATCCGCGCCGTCTTCATCGCGGTGCAGTACGACCGCGTGGCGCTTGCCGTCGTTGATGAATTCCGCCGCCAGGATGCGCCCGGCACGAACCGGGATGCCTTGTTCGTGCATCGATTCATAGACGACGCTGAAGCGGTCGCCGCGCCGCAAGTCGCTGCTGAAGTCGATCTCGGTACCGAAAATCTCCGCGAGTTTCGTCGCGACGCTGTCCGGGATGCCCGCGGTATCGGTTGCGCCGAACAGGGTCTGGCGGATCGTGCCGGTGCGCATCTCGATCGCTACATTCAGATCTGCCGGTTCGGTTGTCTGGGTCTTGATGCCGCTCGCGGTCCGTTCGATCGTGAATCGCGTGTCGCCGCCGGCGATCGGCAGGCTGAGCGAGGCGAGGGTGCCGTCGGGGTGCACCACTGCCAGCACGGACCGGCCCGCCCGCAATTGGCGTTGTGCCTGCAGCCCCTGGGGCTGGTTCAGGTAATCGAGCACTTCCTGGTCGTTCGCGCCGATGCGGCGGAAGATTGCCTGTATCGTGTCGCCTGGCAGCACGCGCTCGTCGAAGACGAACGGCAGATTCGACTCGGCGGGCGCCGCCGCAATCGGCCCCAGGCGTTCGATGACCGATTCGGTGCTGATCGGCGCTTGCGTCACCCCCGGGGGGACCGCAGTGGCGGCAACGACGCCCAGCAGTGATGTGCCGACCAGCGCGCCGACGACCCCCCGCCTGCGACCAGTGGAGGGGCGGCCGCTCTGATCGGCTAGAATCGTAACTTTTCGTGCCTGCATGGGATTTTCGGACAAAAAACTTTCGCGAGTGTAGCAAAGTTTTTCGTCGCCCCGTTGAATGGAGAACTGCATGACTGACGTACAGGGAGCCCTCGAACTGATCAAACGAGGCGCCGATGAGTTGCTGATAGAGGCCGAGCTCGCCGAGAAGCTCAAGTCCGGTCGCCCTCTCAGGGTGAAAGCGGGCTTCGACCCTACCGCGCCGGACCTGCATCTCGGTCACACTGTTCTGATCAACAAGATGCGCCACTTCCAGGAGCTGGGCCACCAGGTGATGTTCCTGATCGGGGACTTCACCGGGATGATCGGCGATCCGTCGGGAAAGAACGCGACCCGCCCGCCGCTCTCGCGCGAGCAGATCATGGAGAACGCGCGCACCTACCAGGATCAGGTATTCAAGATCCTTGATCCGGAGAAGACCGAGATCTGTTTCAACTCGGCCTGGATGGAATCGCTCGGGTCCGCCGGCATGATCCGTCTCGCCTCACGCAGCACGGTCGCACGCATGCTCGAACGCGATGACTTCGCCAAACGCTATGCGGCAAACCAGCCGATCTCCATTCACGAATTCCTGTACCCCCTCTGTCAGGGCTACGACTCCGTCGCGATGCGCGCGGACATCGAGCTTGGCGGTACGGACCAGAAGTTCAACCTGCTGATGGGCCGGGAGTTGCAGAAGCACGAAGGGCAGGTGCCGCAGTGCGTCCTGATGATGCCGCTTCTCGAAGGGCTGGACGGCGTGAACAAGATGTCCAAGTCGCTCGGCAACTACATCGGCATTGCCGAAGGACCGCGCGAGATCTTCGGGAAACTGATGTCGATCTCCGACGAGCTGATGTGGCGTTACTACGAGCTCCTCTCATTCCGCTCGACCAGCGAGATCGCCGACCTGCGCAGCGAAGCCGAATCGGGTCGCAACCCGCGCGACATCAAGGTGATGCTCGCGATGGAGCTCGTTGCGCGTTTCCATGACGCCCGCGCGGCGGAAGATGCGAGGACGGAATTCGAAGCGCGCTTCCAGCGCGGAGTGCTTCCCGACGACATGCCCGCGGTGAAGGTTGCCGTGGGTGCCGAGGGCATGCCCGTGTTTCAGGTGATCAAGCAGGCGGGTCTGACGGGGACCACGTCGGAGGCGATGCGGATGATTGACCAGGGCGCCGTGCGTCTCGACGGCGATCGTGTCGAGGACAAGGGCCTCGTCCTGCATTGCGGACGGACTGTTGTCCTGCAGGTGGGCAAGCGAAAGTTCGCGAGCGTGCATCTGGAGTAAATGGCGCCAGAGCCTGTTGAACTCAGGATGGGTGGTCGACGCGAACGCGCACAAAGGTGGCGTGTAAAATGATGTAACTCGCATTGACGCCTCTTCGGACCGTAAAGGGTGTTCGCATCCGTTTGGCCGGATATCACCCAGCCGCTGCAGGCGTTTCGGCGAGCCCGCACTTCAAGCCAGGGTTTCGCGACCATGACATTCCGATCATCGCTCGGCGTGGGCACCACGTTCAGGCCCGGTTTTCTGGGGGTGATCGCATTTGTGGTCGCGCTGGCGGTCACCGGAATGCTCGTCGCGCAATCGGAGCGTGAGGAACTGCGCATTCGGCGCGCCGAGTTGGCCGACCAGAGCGGCGACAAGGCGCACGAGATCGAGAACGGGGTTCGACATGGTCTCGCCGCAACCTATGCGTTGGCGGCGCTGGTCCGACAGGGGCGAGGCGTCGTGCCGGATTTCGATGCGGTGGCGACCGAAATGCTGCGCTATTACCCTGGTGCGGATTCGCTGCAACTGGCCCCGGGCGGAGTCATTCGGCAGATCGTTCCATTTGCGGAGAATGCTCGCGCGATGGGACATGATCTACTCGCGGATCCGGGACGCAACAAGGAAGCATTCCTGGCCAGGGACACCGGCGAGCTGACGCTTGCAGGCCCCTTTCCGCTGATGCAGGGAGGAATTGGTGCAGCGGGTCGCCTGCCGGTGTTTCTGGACGACGAGAACGGGCGGCCGCGGTTCTGGGGGTTTGTCACCGTTCTCATCCGGTTTCCGCAGGTTCTCGCCAAGGCACAGCTGCCACAACTGACGAAGCGCGGCTTGCACTATGAGCTCTGGCGCGTGCATCCGGACACGGGTCTCAGGCAGATCATTGCCGCGTCATCCGAAGTGCCCCTGGTTGACCCTGTCGATCGAACCGTCATGACGCCTAACGGTACATGGACGCTCAGTGTCGCCCCGATCGATGGGTGGACTCACAAATCCGGTCTTGTCCTCAAACTGCTCCTCGGGCTCATCTTCAGTTCGCTCCTCGGATGGCTGGCGAAGCAGATGGGCGAGCTCCGGCTCCACCGGCACAGGCTGCAGGCGTTGGTCGACGAGCGGACCACCGCCTTGGCGGCGCGCGAATCCAAACTGGGTGCGTTGATCGGCTCCCTGCCGGATCAGTTGTTCGTGATGGATGACGCCGGCCGGATCGTGGAGGTCCATTCGCCGGACGCAGCCCTGTTGCCGCGTGATCCTGCCGACATCCTCGGGAGTTCCTACGACGAGGTGTTTCCCCCGCCGGCCGCCGACGGGATCCGGGCTGCGCTCACGGCCATCCGCGGTGACGCACAGCGACGCGAATTCGAATATGCGCTCGAGCTTCCGGTAGGGCGCAGAAAGTTCAGTGCGTCAATGAGCCAGTTGTCCGGCGGGGATGGCCGGCCGGCAGGTTTCATCGCGCTCGTGCGGGATGTTTCCGAGCGCGAGCTCGCCGAAGAAAAGATGCGCGAGGCAATGGTGGTCTTCGACGCCTCCAGTCAGGGCATCATGACGGCCGACGCCAATGGAATCATCACGTCGGTGAACCCTGCTTTTTGCAGCATCACGGGCTATTCGGCCGCGGACGTCATTGGCTACACGCCGGCGATGTTCAAGTCGGGACGGCATGACGCAGCGTTCTACGAGAACATGTGGGCGACGCTCGAGAAGGTCGGCCGCTGGGAGGGGGAAATCTGGAACCGGCGCAAGGCTGGCGACGTCTATCCCCAGTGGTTAACGATATCGGCAGTACGCGACGAGACGGGGCGGCTGATCAAGTACGTATCCATCTTCAGCGACATGACGCGGCGCAAGCAACGCGAAGAAGTGATCTGGCGGCAGGCCAACTTCGACGCGCTAACCGGGCTCGCCAATCGCAACCTGCTCAACGACCGCCTGGAGCGGGCACTCGCGCACAGCCATCGGACCGGCAAGAAGGCGGGGTTGATTTTCCTGGATCTCGACGGCTTCAAGTGGATCAACGACACCCTTGGTCACGATGTCGGCGACGAGATGCTCATCGAGGTCGCGGAGCGGCTGAAGGAGTGCGTCCGCCATCAGGATACGGTCGCCCGGCTCGGGGGGGATGAATTCACTCTTGTTGTCGATGACATCGCAGATGTCGACGACCTGCAGATCGTGGGAGACAAGGTGCTGCGAATCATTTGCAAACCCTTCCTGCTTGCAGGTGCGAACCGCTACGTGACCGGCAGTCTTGGCATCACCGTATTCCCTGACGACGGCGATGACGTGCAGACCTTGCTGCGTAATGCGGACATCGCCATGTACAAGTCCAAGCAACTGGGCAAGAACCGTTGCCAGTTCTACTCGCAGGATATGCAGGAGGCTGCCCGTCTGCGCGTCCAGCTGGAGACGGAACTGCGGATGGCAATCGAGCGCAAGGAGTTCGTGCTCTTCTATCAGCCGATCATCGATGCGGAACGCGGCTGTGTGAGTGGCGCGGAGGCCCTTCTGCGCTGGCATCATCCGTCGCGCGGGATCGTCGCGCCGGACGAATTCATCACGATCGCCGAGGACACCGGCCTGATTGTTCCGATCGGCGCATGGGTGCTGAGCGAGGTTCTGCGCCAGGCAAACGCATGGCGCATTCGCGGCCTGCCGCCACTGCGCGTCGCGGTGAATGTGTCGGGCGTTCAGTTCAGGGAGCAAGGCCTGGTGGAGATGATCACCCAGGCAAGCTGCACCCCGGGTTTCGACGAGATCACGCTCGTCCTCGAAATCACCGAATCCGTGCTCATGCAGAGCAGCGAGGTCACGGAAGCGCGCCTGCGCGAAATCGGCCTGCTCGGCATCGAGTATTCGCTCGACGACTTCGGCACCGGCTATTCGTCGCTCTCGTACCTCAAGCGTTTTCCGGTCGGTCACGTAAAAATCGACCGCAGCTTCGTCAACGATTGCACTGACGACAGGAACGACGCGCTCCTGGTGGAGGCAATCATCAACATGGCACACAGCCTCGGGCTCAAGGTGACGGCAGAAGGCGTCGAAACCGAAAGGCAGCGTGCCTTCCTTCGGGCGCGTAATTGCGATTACCTTCAGGGTTACCTCATCAGTGAACCGCTTCCGGCTGCGGATTTCGAGCTCTTCGTGCTCCGGAACGGCTCGCGGACCCCGCTGACTCGCGTGCCCGCTTGTCCGAAGCATCCGGCGCACGATTGACCGGGCTCCCGCAGTTCGGTGTCGTCTTGATCGACGATTCGGCAAAATCGAAATTTTCCCGAAAGCGCTTGACGCGGTTTCAGAGGTCTATATAATTCGCGCCTCTTCAGCGCTGCAGCGGATTTCGGCGGCGGCGGTGGAGGCCGGAAAGAGGTGGGTAGCGCGGCGGCGGATTCAGAAAAATTTGCTGCGGTGCTTGACGAAACGAAGTGAGTTTGTCAGAATCTCTTTCTCGCTGCTTCGGCGGCGGTTCTTTAAAAAATTGGACAACCGATAAGTGTGGGTGCTTGGTTGGTGCGGCTGAAACTGCTTCGGCGGTTTAATGTTGCAAAGATTGAGTGCTCATATGTAAGTCAGTAATGATTTCTTTGAGTGCTTTGTTGGATTGAACTTAAGAGTTTGATCCTGGCTCAGATTGAACGCTGGCGGCATGCTTTACACATGCAAGTCGAACGGCAGCGGGGGCTTCGGCCTGCCGGCGAGTGGCGAACGGGTGAGTAATGC
>NZ_WTVN01000064.1 GCF_012910905.1 Aromatoleum toluvorans | reverse complement strand
GGGCGGGGGGACTGGGCGGCACGGAGGGCTTTCGGCGGAGGTTCGGCGCATTATCCCAGATTGCCCCGGTGCGCGCCGCCGCCGCAGCAGGGCCTTACATTCCGGCCCTGCGCAGCCTCCTGCGCGCGGGCTTGCCTGCCTGTGCGACTCGCCCGAGAATGCACGTGCAACGCATAAACCAGAAATGATCGAGGAGGAGAGAGGGATGACGCAACACATCACCGTGGTATTCGGCGCCGAGCGCGAATACGAAACGATCGTGTCCGACGCCGACGCGGCGGGTCTCGCGAAGGATCAGGCACGCGCCTGGATGTCGGGCGAGTTCGAACGGCTCGAATGCACGCCGTCGAACCCGATGGGCAAGATCCTCGTGCTCGACATGATCCTCAACGTCGCCAAGTATGGGGGCGAGGAACGCTTCAAGCAGGGCGGGGACTGGGCCAGGCAGTTCGCCGTCGCCACCGCGGTGGCGCTGGGCCGCCCGACCGTGCGGGTCGACGTCGCCAACTTCGTCGTCGGCTGAGGGCGCCGCGCACGAATGAAAAGGCCCGCGAAAGCGGGCCAGTTCGTCCTTTCGTATCGGGGCGACGGATTCAGCCCCCGCGGCCGAGGCGGTACACCGCCACGCTGGCGAGGAAGTTCGGTTCGTCGAGGATCAGCTTGCCCTCATCGAACGCCAGCCGCTCGCGCACCGCGATGCCGTTCATCTCGCACAGCGCATCGAAATCCGAGATCGTGAAGAAGCGCACGTTGGGCGTGTTGAACCACTGGTGTGGCAGGCTCTCCGACACCGGCATGCGGCCGTTGAGGATGCTCTGGCGGTGGCGCCAATAGCCGAAGTTCGGGAAGCTCACCACCGCCTCGCGCGCGACGCGCAGCATCTCCGCGAGGATGCCCTGCGTGTTGTGCATCGCCTGCAGCGACAGGCTCATGATCACGTGGTCGAAGAAGCCGTCCTCGATGCCGGCGAGCCCCTTTTCCATGTCCATCTGGATCACGTTCACGCCGTTGCGCGTGCACGCGAGCAGCTTGTCCGGGTCGTTCTCGACGCCGTAACCCTGCACTTGGCGCACCTCCGCGAGGTGCTTCAGCAGGCTGCCGTCGCCGCAGCCGAGGTCGAGCACCTTTTCCCCCGGCGCGATCCACTGGGTGATGACTTCGTAGTCGTAGCGGTAGGACATGGTCAAACCTTGATGCGGTCGAAATAGGCGGCGAGCAGCGCGTGGTACTGCGCGTCGTCGAGCAGGAAGGAGTCGTGCCCGGCGTCGCTCTCGATCTGGGCATAGCTGACGTTGCGCTGGTTGTGCAGCAGCGCATACACGATCTCGCGGCTGCGGGCGGGCGAGAAGCGCCAGTCGGTACTGAAGGATACGACCAGGAAGTCGGCCGTCGCGGGCGCCAGCGCCGCCGGCAGGTTGCCGCCATGCTCGAAGGCGGGGTCGAAGTAGTCGAGCGCCTTGGTCGCCAGCAGGTAGGTGTTGGCGTCGAAGAAACCGGCGAACTTGTCGCCCTGGTAGCGCAGGTAGGACTCGATCTCGAACTCGACGTCGTAGCTGTAGATGGCCTTGCCGTGGCGCAGGCTGCGGCCGAACTTGTCGCCCATTGCGTCATCGGAGAGATAGGTGATGTGCCCCACCATGCGCGCGAGCTTCAGGCCGCGCGCCGGCACGACGCCGTGCGCGTAGTAGTCGCCGCCGTGGAAATCCGGGTCGGTCAGGATCGCCTGGCGCGCGACCTCGTTGAACGCGATGTTCTGTGCCGTGAGCTTCGGCGCGGACGCGATCACGACCGCGTGGGCGACGCGCTCGGGATACTGCAGCGTCCAGGAGAGCGCCTGCATGCCGCCCAGGCTGCCGCCGACGATTGCGGCAAAACGCTGGATGCCCAGCCGATCCGCGAGCCGCGCCTGCGCCTCGACCCAGTCCTCGACGGTCACGAAGGGGAAATCCGCGCCCCAGGGCTTGCCGGTGGCCGGGTTGATCGAGATCGGCCCGGTCGAGCCGTGACAGCCGCCGAGATTGTTCACGCCGATGACGAAGAACTTGCGCGCGTCGAGCGGCTTGCCGGGGCCGACGAGGTTGTCCCACCAGCCGACGCTGTTGGGCGCGTCGGCGTAGTGGCCGGCGACGTGGTGCGAGCCGGACAGCGCGTGGCACACCAGCACCGCGTTGCTGCGGTCGGTGTTCAGTTCGCCGTAGGTCTCGTAGACCAGCTCGTATTCGGGCAGCGTGTTCCCGCTGCGCAGCGGCAGCGGCTCGGCGAAGTGCGCCCGCTGCGGGGCGACGACGCCGACGGATTGGGGTTGGATCATGGCCGTATTCTTGTCAACGAAAAAACCCAGCCGGCTGCGAAACGCGGACTGGGTCGTCCTCGCTTTAGCCGGATTTATTGAGCGCCCGCAAGCTGTGGTTCAAATCGGCGCTGAAGGGCAAAAGTAGCGTGCGGACGGCCAATTGTCAAACGGCACGCCCGGCCCCTCAGCCCGCGAGCCGCAGCACCGCCTCGCGCACCTTGGCCTGCTCGTCCATCTTCAGGATGCGCTGCACGCGCGGCGCCAGCTCGTTCAGGTCGGCGCGCAGCACCTGCCGCTTGATCTCGAGGATGTGGCCCGGGTGCATCGAGAAATTGCGCAAGCCCATGCCCAGGAGCAGCAGCGTGTAGGCCGGGTCGCCCGCCATCTCGCCGCACACCGACACCGGCAGGCCGAAGCGTGCGCCGGCCTGGATCGTGCCGGCGATCAGCTTCAGCACCGCGGGGTGCAGCGGGTCGTAGAGATGCACGACGGCCTCGTCGGAGCGGTCGATCGCGAGCGTGTATTGAATCAGGTCGTTGGTGCCGATCGACAGGAAGGACAGGCGGCGGATGAACATGCCCAGCGCGAGCGCCGCGGCCGGCACCTCGATCATGCCGCCGATCTCGACGCGCGGGTCGTACCTGAGCCCCTCGGCGTCGAGCTCCGCCCTGGCCTTCGCGACCAGCTGCAGCGACTGGTCGATCTCGTGCGCGTGCGCGAGCATCGGGATCATGATCTGCAGACGCCCGTGCACCGACGCGCGCAGCAGCGCCCGCAGCTGCGTCAGGAACATCTGCGGCTCGGCCAGCGAGTAGCGCACGGCGCGCAGGCCGAGCGCCGGGTTCGGCTCGAAGCGCGCGCCGACGCCATTGAGCGCCTTGTCGGCGCCGACGTCGAAGGTGCGGATCGTCACCGGCTTGCCCGGCAGCGACTTCAGCACCGCGCGGTAGGCCTCGTACTGCTCGTCCTCGTCGGGCAGCGCATCGCGGCCGATGAAGAGGAACTCGGTGCGGTACAGGCCCACGCCGTCGGCATTGACCGCCTTCACCTGGTTGAGGTCCTTCGGCCCCTCGATGTTCGCGAGGAGATTCACGTCCTCGCCGTCGAGCGTCGTCGCGCGCGTGTCCTTCAGGCGGTTGAGCTTCGAGCGTTCCAGTTCGAGCTCGCTGCGGCGCAGGCGGTATTCCTCGACGATGCGCTCGTCGGGCCCGACGATCACGACTCCGCGCGTGCCGTCGATGATCAGCAGCTCGTCCTCCTCGACGAGCTGGCGGATGTGGTGCAGGCCTACCACCGCCGGAATGCGCAGGCTGCGCGCGACGATCGCGGTATGGCTGGTCGGGCCGCCGACGTCGGTGACGAAGCCGCCGATGTTGTGGTCGCGAAAGCCGATCGTGTCGGCCGGCGACAGGTCGTGCGCGACGATGATCGTGCCCAGCCCGTCGCGCCGCTTCGGCGGCAGGTGGCCGGGGTGGCCCAGCAGCACCTTCACGACGCGCTCGACCACCTGCACGACGTCCGCCTTGCGCTCGCGCAGGTAGGGATCCTCGATCTGCTCGAACTGCTCGACGACGAGCTCCATCTGCTGCACCAGCGCCCACTCGGCGTTGCAGCGTCGCTCGTTGATCAGGACGCGCGCGGCGTCGACCAGCATCGGGTCGCCGAGCATCATCAGCTGCAGATCCACGAAGGCGCCGACCTCGCTGTGGGGCTGCCCGCCGGTGGTCGCGGCCTTCAGCCCCACCAGCTCGCCCCGCACGGTCGCGACGGCCTCGTTGAGGCGCTCCACTTCCTCGGGCAGATACTTCGCCGCCACGTGGTAGTGGTTCACCTCCAGCATCGCATGCGACACGAGATGCACGTGGCCGATGGCGATGCCCTGGGATACGGGCAGGCCGTGGATCGTGAACGGCATGGTGCTACTCCCCCTCGCCGAAACGGTCGGCGATGAGGTCGAGGATCGCCTGCAGCGCCGTGGCCTCATCCTGCCCGGCGGTCTCGACCGTGATCGTCGAGCCGCGCGCCGCGGCCAGCATCATCACCCCCATGATGCTCTTGGCGTTCACGCGGCGGCCGTTGCGCTCCAGCCAGATGTCCGCCCCGAAGTTGCTCGCGATCTGCGTCAGTTTCGCCGACGCCCGCGCGTGCAGGCCCAGCTTGTTGATGATTTCGACTTCCGCTTTCGGCATCTATCCCTCTCTCACTTCATGTGCAGCACGCCCTCGCAGCCGCCGGTGACGGCCCGCTGGACCAGCGTGTTCATGTCTTTTTCCCGGTAGGTCAGCGCTCGCAGCAGCATCGGCAGGTTCACGCCCGCGATGCCCTCGACGCGCCCCGGCTCGAGCAGCTTGAGCGCGACGTTTGCGGGCGTGGCGCCGTAGATATCGGTGAGTATCACGACGCCATGCCCCTTGTCGACCGTCGCGAGCATCTGCTGCGCGACCGGCAGGATGTCGAGCGGATCGTCCTGGCCGGACAGTCCGAGCTGGATGACGTTGTCGGGGCGATTGTTGAGCACGTGGCAGGCGCACTGGATCAGCGCCTCGCCGAGTGTGCCGTGGGTGATGAGGAAGATGCCGATCATGTTCGCCGACGCCCTGGGGATGCGACGATTGTAGCCGACACGCGGGGTGCGGCTGCGATGTGGTGTGCGACGCGCCACGGCGGCGCCGGAAAGTTGCGGCCGGCGGCGCTAGAGGTTGTGACAGGTGACGCAGAGCAGCCGTTCGCCCCCCGCCCGGCGGACGTAGTCGGCGCTGTGCACCGGATCGGGCGGGGCGATGCCGTGCTCGATGTGGCAGGACGCGCAGTCGATCATCCATGTGTCGGTGCTCGCCGTACTCTTCACCTTGCCCCTGGTGCGCGTGGTGCCGGTCGTTTCGGTCGCGGGTGTCAGCGCGGTGCTGCTGAAGAGCTGGATCTCGTCGGCGTCGGGCACGCCGTTGCCGTTGAGATCGAAGAACAGGATGCCCGTCGCGGCTCCGGCGGGCTGGTTGTAGTCGGCGCGCACCGGGTAGCTCACCCGCACCGGATGATGGCCGGGCGCGAGGAAATAGCCCGTGAGATCCGGTGCGGTGCTGTCAAGGGTCGTGGCGTAATGACAGCTGCGACAGTCGGAATACTCGGCGCGCGCCGCCCCGGCGCCGATAATCGCCGTCGATGCCGCCAGCAGCAAGGAAAAGCCCCGCGTCGTAACCAGGATCGGCCGCCCGTGTGAAAGACTCCCCGGCGGGGGATTCGAGCGGCCGAATATACATTTGGCTTAGATACGGCGCAACAAATTATGCATTCGGTGTGTGAAAAAATACCGAATGATTATGCGGCGGGGCGTGCCATCCCCCCGCCGCTGGCGTTACGCCAGGCCCTGGCTGGCGAGGTATTCCTCGTAGGTGCCGCGGTAATCGACGATCGTGCCGTCCAGCTTGATCTCGATGATGCGGGTCGCCAGCGAGGACACGAACTCGCGGTCGTGCGAGATGAAGACCAGCGTGCCGGAGAACTTCTCGAGGCCGCTGTTGAGCGACTCGATCGATTCCATGTCGAGGTGGTTGGTCGGCTCGTCCATCAGCAGCACGTTCGGGCGCGACAGCATCAGCTTGCCGAACAGCATGCGGCCCTGCTCGCCGCCGGAAATCACGTTGACGGGCTTCCTCACTTCGTCGCCGGAGAACAGCAGGCGGCCCAGCGTGCCGCGGATCAGCGTCTCGAGGTCCTCGCCGGTGACGGAAGCGGTCACGCGCGCATACTCGGAGATCCAGTCGGTGAGCTTCGCGGTGCCGGCGAAGTCGGCCGAGTGGTCCTGCGCGTAGTAGCCGGGCTTGGCCTTTTCGGCCCACTTCACGTGGCCCTTCTGCGCCTGCAGGCTGCCGAGCAGCAGCTTCATCAGCGTGGTCTTGCCGACGCCGTTCTCGCCGATGATCGCGACCTTCTCGCCGGCCTCGATCGCGATCGAGAACTTGTTGATGAGCGGCTTTTCCATGCCCTCGTAGGCGAAGGACAGGTTCTCGACTTCGCACGCGAGGCGGTGCAGCTTGTCCTTGTCGTCGTAGTCGAAGCGGATCCACGGGTACTGGCGCGACGAGGGCTTGACGTCCTCGGGCTTCAACTTGTCGATGAGCTTCAGGCGGCTGGTGGCCTGCTTGGCCTTGGACTTGTTGGCCGAGAAGCGGCGCACGAATTCCTGCAGGTCCTGGATCTTTTCCTTCGCGCGGGCGTTCGCGGCGCTCTGGCGCTCGCGCGCAAGCGTCGCCGCTTCCATGTAGTCGTCGTAGTTGCCGGCGTACACGGTGATCGTGCCGTAGTCGAGGTCCGCCATGTGCGTGCACACCTGGTTCAGGAAGTGGCGGTCGTGCGAGATGATCACCATCGTGCTGTTGCGCTCGTTCAACACGTCCTCGAGCCAGCGGATGGTGTTGATGTCGAGGTTGTTGGTCGGCTCGTCGAGCAGCAGGATGTCGGGGTTGGCGAACAGCGCCTGGCACAGCAGCACGCGCAGCTTCCAGCCCGGCGCGACGTTCTTCATCGGGCCGTTGTGCAGCTCGGTGCCGATGCCCACGCCCAGCAGCAGCTCGCCCGCGCGCGCCTCGGCGGTGTAGCCGTCGTACTCGGCGAACTTGCCTTCGAGTTCGGCCGCGTGCATGTAGTCTTCTTCGGTCGCCTCGGGGTTCGCGTAGATCGCGTCCTTCTCCGCCATGCACGCCCACATCTCCTCGTGGCCCATCAGCACGACGTCGAGCACGCGCATGTCCTCGTAGCCGAACTGGTCCTGGCGCAGGTAGGCCATGCGCTCGTGCGGGTCCTTCGAGACGTTGCCGGCGGTCGATTCGAGCGCGCCGCACAGGATCTTCATGAAGGTCGACTTGCCCGCGCCGTTCGCGCCGATCAGGCCGTAGCGGTTGCCTTCGCCGAACTTGACGGAGACATTCTCGAACAGGGGCTTGGCCCCGAACTGCATGGTGATGTTGGCGGCGACGAGCACGGCGGATCCTGAATTTCAGTTAAAACAAAGCTTTGCATTATAGCGCAGATGAAGGCCGACCGCTCTCGCGGATCCGGTCCGCGGTCATTCGTTCCACCGCCGGATGCGTCTGCGCCACGCCGCACGGTTTGGGTAATTGCCACGCAAAATCAGCAGGATCGATACGACCTTCGGGATATGTACGCGACGGCGGCAGAGGAATAGAGTGTAATTTCTGATGCCCATTCCCTTTCCGGAGGCAGGCGCGCGGGCCGCCATGGGACGGACGAGCGGCTAAGGGAGGACTCGTGGACAGCGGCGAACGGCCACAGCTGCGCAGAGGCGACACCCCGCTCTACGCCATGCTGCTCCTTGCGTGGATCTTGTTCAGCGTTTCGTTGTTCGTGCTGGTGCTGCGCGGGACCTGGGAAAACATCCGTTCCGAGTTCCAGGCGGACGCCGAGGCGGACATCGAACTGCTGCGCGATCGTCTGCGCACCAACGAGGCCTTGCTCGCGGGTTTTGCCGCCTTCCTCGGCGCTGTCGAAAGCCCCACCGATGCACAGCTGGCGGATTTCGCGGAGCGGCTGCTCGCCGACAATCCGCACATCTACAGCCTTGAGGTTGTCGACAAGGTGTCCGCGGCGGAGCGTTCCGCCTTCGAGCGGAAGCTCGCGGCGCGATTAGGGGAGCCCGTGCGCATCGGCCGCTTCGACTTCGATGATGGGGGCAGGCGGCTGCCGGTCGCGGACAAGCCCGTCTATTACCCGATTGCCTTCATGTGGCCCGACACGCCGCGGGCGCGGCGCGTCCTCGGACTGGATGTGGATTCGGTGCCGTACGTGCGCGACGCGCTGCAGCGGGCACGTCGCAGCGGGGCGGCCGTATCGTCGCCGCCGTTCGCGCTCACGGAAGGAGCGCTCGCATACGTGATGCTGCGCCGCGCAACGGGCTCGCCGCCGGATGATGCCGTGCGCGCGGCGGCCGCGCCGGAGCGGCTGGCGCAGTTGATCGTGAAGGCGGGATCGCTGCGCCCGGGGCGCAGCGATCCGCGTACCGCGCACACGCTGTACGCGATCGGCGAGGCGGGGCCGTTGCAGCCCCCGCTGTTCGATATGCCTGCGGTGCTGCCGACGTCACCGCATGAGCGCCGGTTGTTGCCGCAGATCAGCATGGACTTGGAGGACTACAGCGCCTCGCCGCCGATCCGCTTGAGCGTGAGCCGGCAGATGCGTTTCGTCGACGTCCCGGTCGAACCCCTGGCGCTGGCGGCGTTTCTGGCCTGCGGTTCGCTGGCGGTGCTCGTCTGGCATCTGCGGCGCCACCGTGCGGCAGTCGCGCGCGAACACGAAAACCATGAGCGGGCAAGTCATTCCGCCTTGCATGACCCCTTGACCGGCCTGCCCAACCGGCGCTTGCTGCAGGACCGGGTGGGCGAGGCGGCTGCGCACTGGCGGCGTAGCGGCGAAGGGTTCGCGCTGTTCTTCGTCGACCTCGACCGCTTCAAGGAAGTGAATGACAGGCATGGCCACGACGCCGGCGATGTGGTGCTGAGCACGGTCGCTGCGCACATGCGCGGCAGCGTGCGCGAGACCGATACGGTCGCGCGCATTGCGGGTGACGAGTTCGTCGTGCTCCTTCCCGGCGTGATGGAGCATGCGGCCGCCGTGCCGATTGCGGCCAAGCTGCTCGCCGCGGTGGCACAGCCCGTCGAACTGCGCGACGGGCTGGTGCTGCGGCTCACCGCCAGCCTGGGCGTGAGCGTGTGCCCCGGGGACGGCGACGACCCCGAGGAGCTGATCCGCCGTGCGGATGCGGCGATGTATGACGACAAGCGCGCAGGGGACACCGGTTCGCACGGCACGCTGCTCGAGGTGCGAGCGGTTGCGAGGGCGCCGCGCCTGCGCGTGATCCGCAAGCTGGTGCGTGTGCCGGGTGGCGCCGTCGTGCCGGGTGGCAGGAAGAAAGTCGCGCGCGGCCGTTCCTGATTGGCAATCACGGGCCTTCGCGTGGGCGACCCATGCCGAAGGGGCGACCGCACGGGGGGCCGCCGCACCGGTCGGCACAGGATGGGACGGGACTCGGCGCAGTGGCAGTTCGTGACCGGCCTGCGGTGGCGGTCCGCGGGGCTTCAGAGCAGGCGTGCGACGAAGCACGGCGCGTCGGCCCGGGCGCCCGCGGGCAGCGGCAGGCGCACGCGGCGGCCGGCGCCGGGGATGCGCGCGAGCGCTTCGCCGTCGAGGTTCTCGAGGCGTGCGAGGGGAGCGATGACGTTGCCGTGGGGCTGGACGAACTCCAGCCGGTCGCCGACGCCGAAGCCGTTCTTGACCTCCACTTCCGCGAGCCCGCTGGCGGCGTCGATGCCCAGCACTTCGCCGACGAAAAGGCTGCGCCCCGATTCCGAGTGGCCGCGCAGGTAGTTCTGGTGGTCGGGCGTGTGGTGGCGCTGGTAGAAGCCGTCGGTGTAGCCGCGGTTGGCGAGGCCTTCGAGTTCGCCGAGGAGGCGCGTGTCGAAGGGGCGGCCGGCGAGCGCGTCGTCGATCGCGCGGCGGTAGCCCTGGCTCGCGCGTGCGACGTAGTAGGGGCTCTTCGTGCGCCCTTCGATCTTCAGCGAATCGACGCCGATCTTCACCAGCCGCTCGATGTGCTCGACCGCGCGCAGGTCCTTCGAGTTGAGGATGTAGGTGCCGTGTTCGTCTTCCTCGATCGGCATCAGCTGGCCGGGGCGGGTGCCTTCCTCGAGCAGGTAGACGCGCGCGGCGGCGTCGTGGCGGGCGCCGCCGCCGAGCGCGGTGTCGGGCGCGGGCTGCGGCGTGCTGGCGCAGCGGTGCAGGTCGCCGGCGCCGTCTTCGTTGGCGTCATGCACCTTGTAGTCCCAGCGGCAGGAGTTGGTGCAGGTGCCCTGATTGGGGTCGCGGTGGTTGAAGTAGCCCGACAGCAGGCAGCGGCCGGAATAGGCGACGCACAGTGCGCCGTGCACGAAGACTTCCAGTTCCATGTCCGGGCAGGCCTGGCGGATGTCCTCGATCTCGTCGAGCGAGAGTTCGCGCGACAGGATGATGCGCTTGATGCCGACCGAAGCCCAGAAGCGCACGGCGGCGTAGTTGGTGGTGTTGGCCTGCACCGAGAGGTGCACGTCGACCTCGGGCCAGCGCTCGCGCACCATCATGATGAGGCCGGGGTCGGCCATGATGAGCGCGTCGGGCGCGAGCGCGATCACCGGCTCCATGTCGGCGAGGAAGCTGCGGACCTTGGTGTTGTGCGGGTAGATGTTGCTGACGAGGTAGAAGGCCTTGCCCGCGGCGTGCGCCTCGGTGATGCCGGCGGCGAGGGCGTCGAGCTTGTCGAAGCTGTTGTTGCGCACGCGCAGCGAGTAGCGCGGCTGGCCGGCATAGACCGCGTCGGCGCCGTAGGCGAAGGCGGTGCGCATCATCTGCAGGGAGCCGGCGGGGGCGAGGAGTTCGGGGG
>NZ_WTVN01000063.1 GCF_012910905.1 Aromatoleum toluvorans | reverse complement strand
GCGAAACGCTCGCGGAGCTCGACCGCGCCACGGGTGAATTCCGCGGTGCCGGCACCCGCGATGCGCTGCCCGACGACGCCCTGGGGCGGGGGGGCTTTTTCGCCGGTGGCGGCGCCGGCGGCGGCGCCTCGCTCACGGCGATCTGCGGCGCGGCGCGCACGAGCGTCACGTCGAGCCGCTTCAGCTCGGGCAGCGGACGCAGGTCGACCTGCGGGCCGATCAGCACCGCGAGGTGCAGCAGCAGCGACAGCGCGATGCCCAGCAGCAGCGGGCGCGACAGCACGGGAGAGGAGGCAGGCATCGATTCGGTCATTGATCGTTGCCCGTCACGGCCCGCGCGTCGAATGACGACGGCATCGGCGGGGCAGGCGCGCGCAATTCTAGCGCGAGTTCGCCGCCCGTGCCGCCGCCGTGCGAAAAAGCGTTGCCGTCAGTGGGGGTGGGCGTCGGGTTCCATGTAGACGAGTTCCCAGGTGTGGCCGTCGAGGTCCTCGAAGGCGTGCTCGTACATGAAGCCGTGGTCCTTGTCCTCGCGCGCGACCCGGCCGCCCGCGGCGACGGCTTTCGCGACCAGCTCCTTC
Source organism: Aromatoleum toluvorans (assembly GCF_012910905.1). Classification (GTDB taxonomy): domain Bacteria; phylum Pseudomonadota; class Gammaproteobacteria; order Burkholderiales; family Rhodocyclaceae; genus Aromatoleum; species Aromatoleum toluvorans. Next base: position 11,778 of record NZ_WTVN01000063.1, on the reverse strand, counting down.
ACGTGCGCGCGGCTGTCGCAGGACAGGCACAGCAGCACTTCGGTGCTCTGCGTGGTGTCGCACACGCTCTTCTTCGTGAAGGTGCGGAAGAACGGTTCGGCGAGCAGCATCGCGAAGATGTTGTCTTCGATAACCATGCAGGCCCCGTTGTCGTTGCTGAACTTCGGCTCGAAACTGAAGCCGAGCGCCGAGAAGAACTCGCGCGTCCGCGGCAGGTCGCGCACCGGGAGATTCACGTAGATCTGTCTGGCCATGTCGCGCTCCAAGGGACGGGCATGGTTCAACATAGCCAAAAGCAAGTGATTTGCAATTGCGCGCGGGACGGGTCGGCAGGATTCAGGCGGCAGCGGACGCAGGGCAGTTGCCGAAGCACTGTTCCAGGCGTTGCTGCAACCGGTTGCGGTAGAAGTCGACGAACTTGCGCACGCGCGCCGGCTGGTGCCGCCCCGGCGCATACACCGCGTACAGGCCGCCGCCCGACGGTGACCAGTCGGGCAGCACGCGCACGAGGCGGCCGCTGTCGATCGCGGGCTTCGCGCTGAACTGGTCGAGCGCCGAGATGCCTGCGCCGCCTTCGAGCAGGGCGCGCAGTGCGGCGGCGGAATCGGCGCGCAGGTGGCTGCGGGTGCGCACGCTGCAGCTTTCCCCGTCCGCGTTGGTGAAGGTCCAGGTCAGCGGCGTCGGCAGCAGGGTCAGGGCGACCCATTCGTGCCGGGCGAGTTCTTCCGGGCGCTGCGGCAGCCCGGCGCGCGCGAGGTAGTCGGGCGCGGCGACGATGTACTGCGCGAAGTCGGCGAGCTTGACCGCGCGCAGCGACGAGTCGCGCAGCCAGCCCATACGGAAGCTCACGTCGAGGCCTTCCTCGACGAGGTCGACGACCTGGTCGCTGGTGCGCAGGTCGATGTGCAGGCGCGGGTGCTGCGCCGCGAACTCGGCGACCACCCGGCCGAGGGCCTGCACCGCGTGATCGACGGTGCAGCCGATGCGCAGCGTGCCGCTCAGTTCCGCCGCAGGGCTGCCAAGCTGGGTCAGCGCTTCCTCGATGCCGCGCAGCCGTGGCACGCACTCCGCATAGAGCGTGTGGCCGGCCTCGGTGAGGGCGACGCGCCGCGTGGTGCGGCTGACGAGGCTGATGCCGAGCTGCGCCTCGAGCCGGCTGATTTCGGTGCTGACCTTGGCCTTGGCGATGCCCAGGCGATCGGCCGCGGCCGTGAAGCCGCCGGCTTCGGCGAGGGCGGCGAAGATCACCAGTCCATTGAGGTCGATGCGGTCTGAGAGGCCCATGAGGTGTCCGGATTGTTTGTGGATTGAAAACATTGAATTGTCCACTGGAATCTTTTTCAAAACAATCTCCGCTGCGATGATGGCGTCGCTCCAGCCCCAACCCCTCCCATCGAACAGGTGAAACGCATGAACATCGTACTCATCGGCGCGTCCGGCTACGTCGGCTCCGCCTTGCTGAAGGAAGCGCTGGCACGCGGCCATCGCGTGACCGCGCTTGTCTCCAATCCCGCACGGCTCGCGCCGCAGCCGGGCCTCGAAATCGTCAAGGCGGACGTGCTCGACACCGCGGCGCTGGCGGCGCGGCTGGCGGGACACGAGGCGCTGGTCAGCGCCTTCAGCGGCCACGCCCAGGCGGACGTGCGCGGCTACTACGTGCAGGGCATGCGCTCGATCATCGCCGCGGCGAAGCAGGCCCGCGTGCCGCGTCTGCTGGTGGTCGGCGGTGCCGGCAGCCTGGAGGTCGCGCCGGGCGTGCAGCTCGTCGACACCGCCGAATTCCCGGCAGCGTGGAAGGGCACGGCCGAAGGCGCGCGCGATGCGCTGACATTGCTGCGCGACGAGGCGGAGCTCGACTGGACGATGCTGAGCCCCTCGGCGTATCTCGAACCCGGCGAGCGCACCGGCCGCTTCCGCCTCGGCACCGAGCAGCTGCTCGTCGACGCGCAGGGCGAGAGCCGCATCTCGCTCGAGGACTACGCGGTGGCGATGATCGACGAGCTGGAACGCCCCGCGCATTCGCGCCGGCGCTTCACGGTCGGTTACTGACCCGCGCGCGGGTCCGTGCGAGCGGGGGCGCCCCGGCTGCCGGTCAGCCGCCGCTGAGCGCCCCGACGACGACGAGTTCGTCGCCGGCGGCGAGTGGGCACGACAGCGCGAGGGCGGGTTCGCGGTTGACGAAGAAGCGCACGTGCGGGCGGATCGCGCCGTGCTCGTCGACGACGCGAAAGCGCAGCCCGGGATAGCGCCGGTCGAGGTCGGCCAGCACCTCGCCCAGCGTCGCACCTTCGGCGGCGAGCTGCGACTGGCCGCCGGTGTAGCTGTAGAGCTGACCGGGGACGACGACGCGGATGCTCACTGGACGACCCTCCTGTCGCTGCGCGACACCCTCCCCACGGGAGGAAGAGCGCCCCCTTCGGGCGGCCGGGCAGGGGCGCTCATGGCGCGACCGTGGCGGCTTCCACCGAGAAGATCTCCGGCAGGTGTTCGGCGAGGCACAGCCAGGTTTCGCCCTCGTCGTGGCTGCCCCACAGCTGGCCGCCGGTGGTGCCGAAATACAGGCCGAGCGGCGTGCCGGCGTCGGCGCAGAAGGCCTGGCGCTTCACCGTCCACCACGCGTGCCCGCGCGGCAGGCCGTTGTCCTGGCGCTCCCAGCTTTCGCCGCCGTCGCGGCTGCGATACGCGGCGGGCTTGCCGCCGGGCGAGGTGCGCGGCCAGTTCTCGGTGCCGTCCATCGGGAACACCCACAGCGTGTCGGGATCGCGCGGGTGCAGCACGATGGGGAAGCCGATGTCGCCGACTTCCGTCGGCATCGCCCTGCCGATGCGCCGCCAGCGGTCGCCCGGGCGGTCGAGGCGGTAGATGCCGCAGTGGTTCTGCTGGTACAGGCGGTCCGGCGCGAGTGGGTGCAGCGCGACGCGGTGCGGGTCGTGGCCGACGTCGGCATCCGGGTCGGGGAGGAAGTCGGCGGCGACGCCGCGGTTGAGCGCGCGCCAGTTCGCGCCGGCATCCGTGGTCTCGAAGGTGCCGCCCGACGACAGCGACACGTACAGGTGGCGGGCGTCGCGCGGGTCGATGCAGATCGAGTGAAGCGGCGGCCCGCCCGGAATCGGGCCGATCACCTCGCGCAGGTTGGGCAGGAGTTCGTGGTTGAAGCCGCGCACTTCCTGCCAGGTGTCGCCGCCGTCCTCGGAGCGGAAGAGGCCCGGGGGCACGGTGCCGGCGTACCACACGCCGGGCTCGGCGGCGTGGCCGGGCGCGAGCCAGAACACGACGTCGACGCTGGGCGCCTTCGGGTCGTCGGACGGCGCGAACGCGGGCGGCTTCGTCGCCTCCTGCCAGTGTGCGCCGAGGTCGGTCGAGCGGAACACGGTCGGTCCGAGATGGCCGGGGCGCGTGCCCAGCAGCAGCGTCCTGCGGTCGCGCGGGTCGAGCACCATGTGATGCACCGCCGAGCCGAGGAAATGGGGACCCGTGAGGCGCCACTCGCGCCGGGCGGCGTCGGTGTGAAGGAGGAACGCACCCTTGCGCGTTCCGATCAGCAGTACGCTCTCTTCCATGCGTTCGCCCTCCTGAGAGTCCTCAGAATAGCCCGCGGAGGCGGCGAAACAAGCCCGTCTTGATGGCGCGGGCGCGCCGCCGGAACGAAAAAGCCGGCCCTGGGGCCGGCCTGCGTCGGGGTCGGGGAGAGGGGCTCTTACTTGGCCGCCTTCATCTCGGCCTGGCACTTCTTCATGAACGAGTGCTTCGCTGCGCCGGCCAACGCCTTGCCGTTCTTGTCGAGCGCCTTCGCCGAGCATTCGTTCATTGCCATGTCGGCGTGGCACTTCTTCATGAAGGACGTCTTCGCGGCGCCGGCGAGCGCCTTGCCGTTCTTGTCGACGGCCTTCGCTTCGCAGGCGGCGTCGGACGCATGGGCGAACATGGGGGCGGCGAGGAACAGGGTGGCGAGGACAGATGCAACGAGGGGAACGATCTTGCGGGACATGCGCTTGTCTCCTGGTCGGCCGGACAGCGGCGCCGTCCGGGGGAAGGGAATGCTGCCTTCGTGCTGCGCCCGCTAATATACGCCCCGTTCATGCGTTTTGGGTGTCAGCAAGACGTCGCGCACGGGAAAAAAACACCGTCGTGCGTGAAGTCTCACTGCGGGGAGTGCAGCACGTGACACTTGGAAACAAGTGGCCTATAAGATTAGATCAGGCTAATAAGAAAAACACCAAAATAAGAAGGCCGGTCAGGTCATGCCAAGGGAGGTTGACCGTGATGGAAACGAACGCCCCAACGGCACTGGTCGCGAGTCCGGATGTCCGCTTCTGCGAAGCGGTCGGAGCGGCTGCGGATCAGGCAGGTGTCCAACCCGTAGCGCAGGTGGCTAGTTACCTGAAGCTGACGACGTTGCTCGACGCCGTCAAACCCGACATTCTGGTATTCGATGCGGATCCGCTTGGAACCGGGGCGGGGCGGGTGCTTGCATCCCTCCACCAGCACTCCGGGACAGCGATCCTGATGGCAACCAGTGCCCTGTCCGACAAGCGCGTGTCGGACGGGCTATTGCAGGGCGTGTGCGGGTTCATTACGAAAAGCTGTGACAGCTGCGAGTATGCGAATGCGATGCGCGCGATCCGTCGCGGGGAGATCTGGCTCGGGCGCGAAAGGCTCGCCCTTGCGCTGGCGAGCCTCATCGACACCATCAATCTGCCAGCCCAGTCCCGCGAGATCACGACCGTCGCGGAAAAGCTGAGCCCCCGGGAAGAAGAGATCGTCCGGCTGATCTCCCGTGGCTGTACGAACAAGGAAGTCGCCAAGGCGCTGGGTATGAGCGACAAGACCGTGAAGGCGCACCTGAGCCACATTTTTGCCAAGCTGGGCGTCAACCGGCGCGCCCAGCTGACCCAGCCGCGCAATCCTGCCGGCGCGCCCCTGGTCAACTGACCCGGCGCATCCGGGGCACTCCGTCACCAAGCTCCGGATCGCCCCGCGCGACTGCGCCGGACCTTCTTTCCGGTGCTCGGCGGTATATCCGGTTGGCCGTTTCATGGCCTAGGCCGTAGAGCCTAGGCTATCGGGCCTAGGCCACCGGAGCGCCATTCCAAGCGCATCCGTCTGCTATCCATAAATGAACATCGGTTCGCTCGATGGGATGACTGTGCGCCGATGACAGACAGGGAAATCTCGCAAAAGAACAACGGATTTCCCCTGCCAGGGCCGCCCTTGGCCCTTGACCGGGCGGAACTTGCCCGAAGCGGATAGGAGGATCTCATGAGGATGGTGACGAGATGGCTGCGGTCGTGTGTGCGCTTCATCAGCGTGACGGCCTTGGCTACGGGAGGGCTGCTGCTTGGGGCGCCGCCTGCCTCGGCGCAGAGTTGTATGCAGGATGTGTGGATGGCGCACGGCAATACGCAGGGTCTGACGTGTACCGCCAATGACGTGACGCTGTCTGCGGCAACCAACCTTTGTGTCGTAGTTTCCCCGCCCGGAGGACCGCGGGACCTGAACAATGATGGTTGCCAAGATCCAAACCAACAAGGGCAATTCACCTGCGTCTCTGGCCAGAGCTTCACTTTCACCGCGGACTTCACGATGCCGCTGACGGCCCAGGCGCGTTACGACCTCGGTCTCTACATCGCGACGGACGGGGGCGGGAGCGACGGCGCCTTGACGGGACAGTGCACGCCGAATGTGGTCACCGCAGCGAATTCGGCGACCTTTCACAACAAGGATGCGGGCTCTGATATTTGCGGCGACATCGACGACACCCACAATCCGCAGGTCATCCACCAGTCCATCACCACCGTGTGTACCGACACCAATGGCGACGGCAAGGTGAATCTGCCGTGGTGTACGAGTTGGCGTCAGCCGGGTTCGAACGAGGTTTGCGACTCGGGCACGTTTACGACCGCAGGCGGCTTTGATGCCTACCCGGGATCGCCGTCGAAGTGCAATTGCGGCAACCTCAACATTGACGTCTTCCTCGAGACGGCGAGCATCACCGTGGATAAGACGGCGTCGCCGACAACCGTGCTGGAAACGGGCGGGTCCGTAACGTACACCGTTTCGGTGACCAACAACGCGCAACTGTCGAACGTGACGCTGGATACCCTGACGGACAACCTGTACGGCGACATCACGACGACCGGTCACAACGGAATTACCGCCACAACCTGCGCGGCGGAAACGACGATCCCGGCCGAAAGCAACGACCAACCGCCGCCGAACAGTGCGAACCCCTACATTTGCACCTTTACGGTGGCGATGGGAGGTGGCAACAAGGATGCGGTCGTGACGGACATCGTCACAGTGTGTGGAACCGACCAGTTTGGGCACTCGAATCTTTGCGACGATGATCCGGCCTCGGTGACCTATATCGACGTGGCGACTGATCCGGCGCTGTTGAAGACGGCGCACGCAGTGCAGGCGGTTCAGGTTGACGTGCAGTACAGCGTTACGGCGACCAACAACTCCGCGGTCGATACGCTGACGCTGAGTTCGCTCAGCGACGACAAGTTCGGCAATCTCTCCGCGACGAGCAGCAGTATTTTGAGTACCGACTGCCTTCAGTTGAGGGGGGGAGCATCGCCGGTGACCCAATTGCCGGTGACAATTCCGCCGGGCGGCAGTTACACGTGCACGTTCGTCGGCAGGATCACCAGTGTCATCAACGGCCAGCACGTCAACACGGCCTCCGCGACGGCATCGGACGAGGATGGCGTTACCTATCCGCGCGCTTCCCCGCCGCGTCCAGCTAATGCGCCGGACTTTACCGACACTGCGACCGTCAACATCAGCGTGACGATCCCGTAACGGTTGCACGCACTGCCCCGATCGGGGGTGACCCGACGGTCCTCTCCTCAAACCCGGGAGAGGCCATGAGGATCCCCGCGGGGCAACCCGATCAATGGAAGAAAGTTCGGGCCCCCTTGATCGGGTAACTGGTCGAGGGGGTTCGCACAACCAGCAGTTCAGGCCGCTTGATCACGCACATGGAAGGTATGCCATGAACAGAATGAGCTTATGCGCGGCGATAACGGGCTTGTCCCTTGCCGGTTTGCCTGCGCCGGCCTTGGCGCAGAAGACAGGGGAGATGGAACAGTTGCGGCGTGACGTGGAAGCCATGCAGCAGAGCCAGGATGCCCTGCGCAAGGATCTCGACGAACTCAAGAAGCAGCTCCAGGCGCGCATGCCACCACCGCCGCCGCCTCTCGTGCAATCCATCGAAGCCGTCGTTGCGATCGGCGACGCCCCGGTGAAGGGCGTGCGCGACGCGCAACTCACGGTGATGGAGTTTTCCGATTACCAGTGCCCCTTCTGCAAGCGCCATGCGGACAATTCGCTGCCGCAGATCGACAAGGACTATATTGCCACGGGCAAGGTGCGTTACGTATTCCGCGACTTTCCCTTGGAGTCCATCCATCCGCAGGCTTTCAAGGCGGCCGAGGCAGCGCACTGCGCGGGCGAGCAAGGGCGGTACTGGGACATGCACGACCGCCTCTTCGCCAACCAGCAGGCACTCGCCGTCGAACGCTTGATGGACCATGCTGCGTCCTTGCAGCTTGACGCCGCGCCGTTCAAGCAATGCCTGGATGGTGGCAAGTACGCTGAACGCATTCGCGTCGATATCGCCGAGGGGCGCAAGCTGACCGTGACCGGCACGCCGACCTTGCTGCTGGGGATGAGCGCCGACGGCAGCATGAAGAACGTGCGCATCATGCGCGGAGCCCAGGCCTACACGCTCCTCAAGCAGGAACTCGACAAGCTGCTGGTGGAGAGCAAGCAGTAGAGATCGACCGGAAGCGATCGCGAAGCTTACTGGACGTTGAAGGACACGGCAGTGCTCGCAGATTGTCCGTTGAAGGTCGCGACCATGCCGGTCTGGTACGTCCCGACGGGGTCGGGCTTCTTGAGCTGGAGCTGGTACAGGGCCTTGCCGTCGCTTCCGGTGGTTGCGCTGCCCTTTACCTGCGTACCGTTGGCCTTCGTGATCGTGAAGGACACCGCGGCACCCGCCACCGGCACGCCGCCGGCATTGACGCTGGCTGTCAGGCTGACAGTCTGGCCGCGGAGGTAGCTCGCCTGGCTGGTCGAGCCGGTTGCGGTGAGCAGAGCGGAGGACGCGGAGCCTCCCGCGCCGAACCGCACCGTGACCAGAGCGATCGTCGCGGACACCGTATCAGTCGTGATGCTCACGCCGGTAGCCGGATCCGTGAACGTCCCGCCTGCCGTCAGCGCCGGGTCTTTCCAGTCCAGGTACAGGGTGGTTCCGCTGTTCGGCGTCATATCGAGGAGGCTGGCGCTGTTGCCGTTGGAGGTGGTGGCGGTATGGATCAGCACGCCGTTGAGCACGTTGGTGTTGCCGGCGAGGACGCTATCGAATCCCGCGGCCTGGCGAAACTCGACGTAGTACCACGCTTGCTGTCCGGTTAGCGGGTCGATGCCTTTCGGGATCTTCAGGGCTTTCGGACCCGTTCCGCTGGCGGCGTACGGTTCAAGGGTGAAGACGCCGTCGCTCGTGACGGTGGTGATCGGCGCCGATGCGGCCGTGTTCAGCCATCCCAGGCGTTCCTTCTGGAAGGCACTGTAGTGGCCGGTGCTCGAAGAGCCCATCATGTCGAACTGGTCGCCATACTCGATGGTGGTGCAGCTCGCACCGAGGGTGTCGGCGCCGCAGTCATTCGAGTGCGCGTGGAACAGGCCGATGGCGTGTCCGAGTTCGTGCGCCGTCACGCCGATCTTGAGTTCGCCGGTGATCCACGAGTTCGACGGGCTACCACCCACCGACGACAGTCCCCACCAGCCGCAGGCGATCTGCGGGAACGCGTAGACGAGGTGGGTGTATGCGGACAGGTTGTATCCCGCCGCCGTCGCAGCGGCCTGGGCCTGCGTGGCAATCGCCGAGGTATCGCACACGCTGGAACTGTTGGCGATCGTGAACCAGTTCGTGACATCCGTGTTCAGCCACATCTGCTGGTGCGAGTTCTCGAGAAAGAAGTCGTTGGTCGTCGTCAGTACGGATTTCGCGAAATCGGGGGTGTAGGGCTGGATCGGGTTGTCCTGGAAGTTGACCAGAATGACCAGCGTCTTGTGCTCGCCCAGCGCCGTGGTGCTCGGTGCTGACGTCCCGCCGTTGCTGCCGCCGTTTGCGCCACCCCTGGCGGCCAGGGTCAGGCTGGTTTCGCCCGACTCGAGGGCCATCGAGCTGTCCAGCCGGACGCCCTTGGCGCGCACCTCGGTGCCGGTGAGCAGGCCTGGCGGCTGGGTCCTGAAGTGCAGGGAAATGCGCTGGCCCTGCGGTGTGCGCAGGTAATGAACCAGCCGCGCCTTCTTGTTTGGATACTCTTCGTAGAACACCTCGAGTTCGCCCGTGAGGTCCACATGCTGTTCGAGGGCGTTCCGCACCTGGGCGGGCATGTCCGCGCGAGCGCTGGGTGAAAGGGCGAGTCGCAGCGCGGAGGCGGGGTCGTTCCTGATGAGTTCGGCGAGGAGGGCCTTGCGTTCCGTAATCGCGGCGGCCAGTTCATCGAGCCGTGCGGGCTGCTGATGGGTGGGCGCGACGCGGTACTGGGCGTGCAGGTCCGCGAGGGACTGGGTCAGTTGCTCGGCGCGCGCTGCCTTGGAGGTCAGGGTGGCGCCGAGAGGGGCTTCGCCGCCGTCAGCCGCCGTTGATGGTGCGGCCGAAACCGTCGTTGCGGATGAAAACGCGAGCAGCGCCGTGAAGAGGCCGACGCAGGCGAGGCGCGCAAGGTGGGTTGCGCGGCGCCGCATCGCGTTGGTGTTCGATTTCATTGCAGTACTCCCTGTAAAACTTACAACAGCGACAGGGAGTACTGCGGACTCCGCGCATTGGCGCGGCGGACAGGCGACGTGGCGGGATCTCTCGATCCACCGGGACTCGTAACCTGGCAGTCCCGCTGTCATGAGGCCGAAGCCTTTTGGACCGGTGACTTTGCGTCCCCGCCTTTCGACGGGTTTGCCCTTTTCAGGACGGTCGGGAGTGTGCGCCGACCGTATGTGCAGTTTACGGCAAAACTGCCCCGAACTTTAGCCATTTGATGGCGGGATGTTATTAATATGCAAAGGTTTTTTACAGAAAACCGATATATGCTGATGACATTGATCGGAGGTCCGCAGGACGGCCATCCGCGACGGATCGGGGCGTAAACGAAAAATGCCGGCCCAAGGACCGGCATTTCATTTGTGAGCGGGCTGCGCTTACTTTTCGACGAAGGCGTGCTCGATCACGTAGTCGCCCGGTTCGCCGATGCGCTTGGACATGTGGAAGCCGCGCTTGTCGAGGAGTTCGCGCGAGCTCTTGAGCATCGCGGCGCTGCCGCAGATCATCACGCGGTCGACGGCGCGGTCGAGCGGGGGCAGGCCGATGTCCTCGAAGAGCTTGCCGCTTTCGATCAGGTCGGTGAAGCGGCCCTGGTTGCGGAAGGGCTCGCGCGTCACGGTCGGGTAGTAGATCAGCTTCTCGCGCACCGCTTCGCCGAGGAATTCGTGCTGCGGCAGTTCGTGCGTGATGTAGTGCTCGTAGGCGACTTCGCTGACGTAGCGCACGCCGTGGATCAGGACCACCTTCTCGAAGCGTTCATACACGTCGAGGTCGCGGATCACGCTCATGAAGGGCGCGAGGCCGGTGCCGGTCGAGAACAGGTACAGGTGCTTGCCGGGCAGCAGGTCGTGCAGCACCAGCGTGCCGGTGGGCTTGCGCGAGATCAGGATGTCGTCGCCGGGCTGGACCTTCTGCAGGCGCGAGGTCAGCGGGCCGTCGGGCACCTTGATGCTGAAGAATTCGAGGTTTTCCTCGTAGTTCGCACTCGCGATCGAGTAGGCGCGCATCAGCGGGCGGCCGTCGACTTCCAGCCCGATCATGACGAACTGGCCGTTCTCGTAGCGCAGCGCGCGGTCGCGTGTCGTGGTGAAGGAGAACAGCGTGTCGTTCCAGTGATGCACGCTGACGATCTTTTCGGTGATGAATGCTGCCATGGCTGCTTGTTCGGGTTTTGGGCGGAAGGCGTGAATTGTACTGCTGCAATGCAGCGCGGGGAGAAATATGTAGTAATCAGTTGGTTATAAGAGAAGGCGAGGGTAGATCGGGGGGCACGGCTGCATGCGGAATCGCCGGCGCCGGAACGCGATCGGCCGGCCGGGGTCGATGAAAGATGCTGCGGGTGAGTTGGCGGAGAACATGGCGGAAAAGGCAAGGCGGCCGGGTGTGAGGCCGGTGGCGACGCGCCGGGCTGTGCGGGCGCGCCGGGTGGGGACGACGAGGGGGGCGAGGATCGTGAATGCGGATGCGAGGGAGCCGGTCATGCCGTCCGCGGCCGCGGAGGCCGTTCGCGCCTACCATGAGCGCAGCAAGCACCGGCCGGAGCGCTATGCGCCGGGCCCCGGCAGGCTCGACTGGGCGAACCAGCCGGACCCGTGGCGCACCTGGGACGGAGCGCCGCGCACGGCCCTGCCGCTCGCGGCGGACGGCCTCGCGACGCGCCATGCCGCGCTGCGACGCGGCGAGCTGACGCCGCCCGCGCCGTTCGATCGCGCGCATCTGGGCATCCTGTTCGAGCTGTCGCTGGCGCTGTCGGCGTGGAAGGAGTTCGCCGGTTCGCGCTGGGCGCTGCGCTGCAACCCGTCGAGCGGGAACCTGCATCCGACCGAGGGCTACCTGATCGCGCCGTCCCTGCCGGGCATCGCGGCCGGCGTGCATCACTACCTGAGCCGCGAGCACGCGCTGGAGCAGCGTGCGGGCCACGAGGTGGGCAGGGAAGGGGGCTGGGG
>NZ_WTVN01000062.1 GCF_012910905.1 Aromatoleum toluvorans | reverse complement strand
GCATGGGCATGAGCCGCACCTTCCAGCACGTGAAGCTGCTGCCGACGATGAGCGTGCTCGAGAACGTCGCCATCGGCGCGCATCTGCGGGGTGGCAAGGGCGTGTTCCCGGCCGCGTGGCGCCTCGATCGCGGCGAGGAGGCGCGGCTCCTCAACGAAGCGGCGCGCCAGATCGAGCGCGTGGGCCTGGCCGAGCACATGTTCGACGCCGCCGGCAGCCTCGCGCTCGGCCAGCAGCGCATCCTCGAGATCGCCCGCGCGCTCGCCGCCGACCCGTGCCTCTTGCTGCTCGACGAGCCGGCCGCGGGCCTGCGCTTCAAGGAGAAGCAGGCGCTCGGCGAACTGCTGAAAAAGCTCCGGAGCGAAGGCATGGGCATCCTGCTGGTCGAGCACGACATGGACTTCGTCATGGGCCTGGTCGATCGCATCGTCGTGATGGAGTTCGGCCAGAAGATCGCCGAAGGCCTGCCCGAGGAAGTGCAGCAGAATCCGGCGGTGCTCGAAGCCTACCTCGGAGGTGTGGAATGAACGGCATGAGCGTGGAAATGAGTGCAATCGCCCCGGTGGTCGAGTCCGCGCCCGGTCTGCCCCGCGCGGTGCTCGAAGTGCGCGACCTGTGCGTCGCCTACGGCAAGGTCGAGGCGCTGTCGAACGCCAACCTGCGCGTCGGCGAAGGCCAGATCGTCACCGTGATCGGCCCCAACGGCGCGGGCAAGACGACGATGCTCTCCGCGATCATGGGCCTGCTCGATTCGCGCGGCCAGGTCAGCTTCGACGGCGAGGCCGAGTATGTGCCGCGCGTCGAGCGCATGGTGGCGCGCGGCATGAACCTCGTGCCGGAGAAGCGCGAACTCTTCGCCGAGATGAGCGTCGAGGACAACCTGCTCTTGGGCGCCTTCCAGCGCTACCGCATGGGCAAGCGCGACCACGGCGAGACGATGGAGGAGGTGTATGGCCTCTTCCCGCGCCTGAAGGAGCGCAAGGCGCAGATGGCCGGCACGCTCTCGGGCGGCGAGCGCCAGATGCTCGCGGTGGGGCGGGCGCTGATGGCGAAACCGAAGCTGCTGATGCTCGACGAGCCGAGCCTGGGCCTCGCGCCGCTCATCGTGCGGGAGATCTTCCGCATCATCAGCGAGCTGCGCCGGCGCGGCGTGTCGATCCTGCTCGTGGAGCAGAACGCGCGCGCGGCGCTGCAGGTCGCCGACTACGCCTATGTGCTGGAGACGGGCGAGATCTCGATGGAAGGGCCGGCCAAGCAGCTCGCCGACGATCCGCGCGTGATCGAGTCGTATCTGGGCCTGGGCGGCAAGCACCAGGACAAGCTGGCGGGCTGAGTCTGAGTCTGAGTCTGAGGCTGAGGCTGAGTCTGAGTTTGAGGCTCAGGCCGGCCGGGCGTCGGGCGGGGGCTCCTCGCCCGGCGGCAGCGCGATCAGGTTGCCCGACACGATGCGCGGGAAGGCGTCGTGCGGGCAGTTGCGGAAGTTCGCGGCGTCGAAGAGCGGCGGTTCGTGGCGGACCACGCGGTAGCCCTGCTCGCGCAGGAAGGCGAGCAGCGGGGCGAGCCGGTCCGGGCGGTCGCATTCGACGTGGATCACCGGGCGGCAGCGGGCAATCAGTGCCACGGCGCCGCGCAGCACGTCGAGCTCGCGTCCTTCCACGTCGATCTTGAGGAGGCGGCAGGCGGCGACGTCCAGGTCGTCGAGGCGCACGAGCTCGACCTCATCGCCTTCCCCGTCGTCGGCGAGGCTCACGCCGCCGAAGTTCGCCGCACTGGCGGGATCCAGGCGCGGAATGCGCGCGTGCCCCGTGCTTGCGTCGACCGCGCGGCGCTGCAATTCCACTTGCGTGAGTGCGCTGTCGGCGAGCGTCTGCGCGAGGCACGCGTGGATCGCGGCCTGCGGCTCGAAGGCGATGACCCGTCCGTCCTCGCCCACGGCGTGCGCCATCGCCAGCGTCAGCGCACCGAGGTTCGCGCCGACGTCGATCGCGGTGTCGCCAGGCCGCAGCCACGCGGCGAGCACGGCCGCCTCGCGCGGCGAATATTCGCCATACAGCAGCAGCGACAGCGTGATGTAGCGGTCGAAGAGCGGCAGCGTGACGATGCCGTCGCGGCAGCGTGCCTGCACGAGCGGAAACTCGTTGCGCAGGATGATTCCCGCAGTGTCGACGGCGGTGTTCCCGGACAGCGGGGCATCGGCATCGCCGCCGAGGCGCGCGACGAGTCCGGCGATCGGCGCGTCCCAGCGGCCGCCCACCGGCTGACGCACCAGCGTGGCCGCGGGATACCAGTCGCAGCGCTCGCCGCCGAGGCCCCAGCGCCAGTCGTGCAGCCACGGCACGAGGATCCAGGTCGGCACGCCCAGTGCGCCGGCAAGGTGCGCCGGCCCGGAGTCGAGCGACACGACCGCGTCGACGGCCGTCATCGCGGCGGCGAGGTCGTCGAAGTCGGCGATGTCGTCGGAGAGATCGACGAGCGCCTGGCCGGCGATCTCGGGCTGCGCGACGCCGAACTGCAGCGAGACCGCGGTCCAGCCCGGCATCGTCAGCAGCGGCAGCAGGGCGTCCTCGGGCAGGCGGCGCCGGCGGTTCGCCGAGCCGGCCTGGCCGCCCAGCCACACGATGCCGAGCTTGCGGCCGGGGTGGGCGGCGAGGCGCGACGCGAAATGCGCGGCGCGGGCTGCGTTGTGCCCGAGGTAGGGGCTGGATGTCGCGGCGTCCGCGGGCGCCGCGAGGCCGAGGATGCCCGGCAGGCTCATCAGGCCGCAGGCCGCGTCGAACGTGCGGTCTTCCGGGATTGAGGTCACGATCTCCAGCGCTTCCGCACCCGGTGCGCGCCGGGCGATGCGCGCGAGCGGCGGCGGCAGGAGCAGCGTCACCGCGGCGCCGGCGCGGCGCACCGCTGCGGGGAGGAAGCGCAGCATCTGCAGCGTGTCGCCCAGCCCCTGTTCGGCGTAGAGCAGCAGCCGGCCGGTGCTTTCGCCCGTCCACTGCGGGGCCGCGGCGTATTTCGCGCCGCCGTGGTAGGGCAGGTCCCAGCGCGCCTCGAACAGCGGCCAGCCTTCGGCGTAGGCGCCGCGCATCAGCAGCGCGCCGGCGAGGCCGAAGCGTGCCTCGGCATTGTCGGGGTGACGGGCGAGCCAGGCGCGGTAGTGGCTTTCGGCTTCGCCGATGCGCTGCTGTTCCTTCAGCAGGTGCGCGAGGTTCAGGCGGGCGTTCTCGTTGTCCGGTGCGAGGTTCGCGGCGATCGTGTCGTACAGTTCGGCGCGCGCGAGGTCCTGGACCTCGTTGCAGGCTTCGCCGAGCAGCGACCAGCCGCCCCAGAAGCCCGGGCTGGCGGCGATCGCCTTTTCCGCCTCGGCGGCGCCGTCGGCAAAGCGCAGCGCCTGCACATGGTCGCGCGCCGCCAGCGTGTGGAAGCGGGCGATCGCGTTGCGCGCGAGTGCGTTGTCGCAGGTCCGCAGCTGCGCGCGCGCGCGCTCGACGACGTCGCCGTTTCCGAGTTGGCGCGCGAGCTCCAGGCTCAGCGCCAGCGCTTCGACGTAGCGCGCATCGAGTGCGACGGCGCGCTGCGAGGCGGCGAGCGCCTCCGCCGCGAGGCCGTCCGCAGCGAGCACCAGCGACAGGTTGTGGTGCGCCATCGCGAGGCCCGGCGCGAGGCGCACCGCGCTGTTGAAGTGCCGGCGTGCGCGTGCGAGGTCGCCGAGCTGGCGCCAGGCTTCGCCGGCGGTGTTGTGGAAGTTGGCGACATCCGGGGCTGCGGCGATCGCGGCTTCCGCGAAACGCGCGGCATCCGCGTGGCGGCCGCGCGTGTGGCAGATCAGCGCACGCAGGTGCAGCGCGTCCGGATGCCCGGGCACCTTGCGCAGGAAGTCGGCGTAGATCGCGTCGGCGTCGTCGAGGCGCCCCTGGTTCTGCAGCGCGATCGCTTCGTGGAGTCGCGCCAGCTGGCTCGCGGAAATGGCTTTCTTCTTCATCGGCTCGTGCGGGAGTGGATTTCCCGCGCGCGATCCGGCCCCGGCGGGAGTGCAGCGGACTATTCTAGCCGCATGCGCCCCCGCCCGCCGCCGATGTGTGACGTGCGCCCGGCCTCAGCGTGGTGCCGGGACGGCAGCCGGGACCAGGCGCGCGATGGGGCGTGCCGCGACGAAGGCGCCGAGCGACACGCACACCAGCCCTGCGAGCAGCCAGCCGGTCAGCGCCTCGTCGAGCAGTGGCGCCGCGGCAACGCCCGCGAGCACCGGCACCAGCGCGATCAGCGCGCCGACGCGCTCGGCGCCGAGCTTCTCGACCGCCTTCAGGAATAGCAGCATCGCGACGATGGTGGCGCCGAGGCCCTGATACAGCCCTTGCAGCACCAGCGTGGACATCGGCACCGCGTCGAGCTGCTTGGGCAGCCACAGCAGGTACACCGGCAGGTAGACCAGCGCCGAGCTGAAGGCGACGAAGCGCGTTAGCAGCCACGGATGGAAGCCCCAGCGCTTCGCGAGCACGCTGTAGAAGGCCCACGCGAGCGCGGAGGAAAGGATCAGCGCGTCGCCCGCGAGCATTGCCGCCGACCACGCACTGCCTGCCATGTAGGACTGTGCGGCGAAGCCGACCCCCAGCGCGATGAAGGCGAGGCCGAACGCCCGTTCGCGCGGCATGCGCTGGCGCGTCAGCAGCCACGCCACCCCCGCGACGAGGAAGGGCTGCATGCCGGGCAGCAGGATGCCGCCGTGCGCGGCCGGCACGAGCTTGAAGCCCGCATACACGAGCACGCCGTACAGCAGGCCGCCGAGCATGCCCAGCGTCCACAGGCGCATGTCGCGCCACGCCCCGCGCGGCAGGCTGCCGGCGAACGGCAGCAGCAGCAGGGCGGCGACGCCCAGGCGCAGCGCGAGGATGTCGTGGCCCGTCAGCGCGCTCTTGCCGCCCAGGCGCGAGATGAGGATGAAGCCCGTCCAGATCGCCACCGTGCCCGCTGCGGAGAGATAGCCGATGGTCTGGTCCCGTCCGGTGCTCATGTGTTGCTCCCGAGTGCTGTTGGTACGGCTGCAACGATATCGTTGGACATCGTTCGCGTACAATGAATAATTCTGATTCAACGCATTCCTGTGAGAGAACGATGGATCTCGACGACCTGACCATCTTCCGCACCGTCGTCCGCGAGGGCGGCATCACGCGCGCGGCCGAGAAGCTGCATCGCGTGCAATCCAACGTCACGACGCGCATCCGTCAGCTCGAGGACAAGCTGGGCGTCGAGCTCTTCATCCGCGAAGGCCGGCGCCTCATCGTGTCGCCGTCCGGGCGCGTGCTGCTCGACTACGCCGACCGCCTGCTCGCGCTTGCCGACGAGGCGCGCACCGCGGTCAGCGACGGCGCGCCGCGCGGCAGCCTGCGCTGCGGTTCGATGCTGAGCACCGCGGCCGCGCGCCTGCCGCCGCTCCTGGCGCGCTTCCACGCGCAGTACCCCGACGTGCAACTGGAATTGCGCACGGGCCCGACCGGCACGCTGATCGCCGAAGTCATCGACGGCCAACTCGAATGTGCGCTCGTCAGCGGCCCGGTCGACGACGTGCGCCTTGCGAGCCTGCCCGCCTTCGACGAGGAACTCGTGCTCGTTGCGCCGGTGGGCCACCCGACGATCACCTCGCCGCGCGACCTGCGCGCGCGCGCGCTGCTGACCTTCGAGGCCGGCTGTGCCTACCGCCAGCGCCTGCAGGCCTGGCTCGATTCGGGCGAGGTCGTGCCCGAGCGCGTCGTCGAGATCGCGTCCTATCACGCGATGATCGGCTGCGTCGCGTCAGGCATGGGCGTCGCGCTCGCTCCGCGTAGCCTGCTGGTGAAGATGGCGCTGGACGACAGCGTCTCGATCCACCCGCTGCCGCCCCGGTTCGCACAGGTGCGCACGGTGCTGATCCACCGCAGCGGCGCGCCGGGGCCGACGGTGCGCGCGCTGGCGGAGTTGATCGCGCACGGCCGGGACTGAGATACTCCCCCGTTTGCGGCACCCCGCCGGCCGTCGCGTGGCGGGCGGCACGCGTTCCCCCGACGGTCGCGGGACGGCCCGATCGCGCGGGAATGCCGCATCGAACACCAACAAGGAAAAACCCGAACAATGACTGAGGCGACGACCGTACAGATGCTCGCGGCCGGCCTGTTTGCACTGGCCATCATCCACACCTTCTCGACCAAGTTCTTCGAGCAGCTTGCGCATCGCCATCCGGCGCACGGAGGGGTGTTCCACCTGCTCGGCGAGGTCGAAGTCGTGTTCGGCTTCTGGGCGATGGTGCTGATCGTCGCGATGGGCGTGCTCGCCGGCCGCGGCGAGGCGATCGCCTACCTCGAAAGCCGCAACTTCACCGAGCCGATGTTCGTGTTCGCGATCATGGTGATCGCCGGCAGCCGGCCCATCCTGCGTTTCGCACTGGCGCTCGTGCGCATGGCGGCGGCGCTGTTGCCGCTGCCCGCCAGCGTCGCGTTCTACTTCATCACGCTGGCGCTGGTGCCGCTGCTCGGCTCCTTCATCACCGAGCCGGCGGCGATGACGCTCGCGGCGCTGATCCTGCGCGACAGGTACTTCGCCGACCGCATCTCCACCCGCCTCAAGTACGCGACGATCGGCACGCTGTTCGTGAATGTCTCGATCGGCGGCACGCTCACCCCCTTCGCCGCGCCGCCGGTGCTGATGGTCGCCGGCACCTGGGGCTGGGATACCGCGTTCATGATCGCGAACTTCGGCTGGAAGGCGCTGCTCGCGGTCGTCGTCAACGGCATCCTCGTGACGATGGCGTTCCGCCGCGAACTCGCCGCGCTCGACTCGAGCGGCGCGAAGCGGGGCGAGGCGCGCATGCCGATGCCCATCGTCGTCGCGCATCTGCTGTTCCTCGCCGGCGTCGTCGCGTTCGCGCACCATCCGGCCGTGTTCATGGGCCTGTTGCTGTTCTTCCTCGGCTTCGCGGCCGCTTACGAGCGCTACCAGGATCGCCTGATCCTGCGCGAAGGCCTGCTCGTCGCGTTCTTCCTCGCCGGGCTGGTCGTGCTCGGCGGGCAGCAGTCGTGGTGGCTGCAGCCGCTGCTCACCGGCATGGACGCGACCACCGTGTACTTCGGCGCCACCGCGCTCACGGCCGTCACCGACAACGCCGCGCTGACCTACCTCGGCTCGCTGGTGCAGGGCCTGTCGCCCGAATTCAAGTACGCGCTGGTCGCCGGCGCGGTCACCGGCGGCGGCCTCACGGTCATCGCCAACGCGCCCAACCCGGCCGGCTTCGCGATCCTGCGCGGAAACTTCCCCGACGAGGCCATCCACCCGCTCGGCCTGCTGCTCGCCGCGCTGCCGTCGACCCTGGTCGCGATCATCGCCTTCCAGCTGCTGTAGGCGGGCTGCGCGTCAGGCGGGCGCTGCGCCGAGCAGCGTCTCGTACAGCGCGAGGTCGCCCGCCGAAAAGCAGCAGAAGATGACTTCCGCGATCGCCGGCAGGGCCGCGACGCATTCGCGCACGGTCGCCACCGCGATGCGCGCGGCCTCGTCCTTCGGGTAGCCATACACGCCGGTGCTGATGCCCGGAAACGCGACCGTCGCCGCGCCGTTCGCCGCCGCCACTTCGAGCGAACGCCGGTAGCATGACGCCAGCAGCGCCGCCTCGCCGCGCGTGCCGCCGTGCCACACCGGGCCCACGGTGTGGATCACGAAGCGCGCCGGCAGGCGGTAGCCCCGCGTCAGCTTCGCCTCGCCCGTCGGGCAGCCGCCCAGGCCGCGGCATTCCTGCAGCAACTCGGGGCCGGCCGCGCGGTGGATTGCGCCATCCACGCCGCCCCCGCCCAGCAGCGAGGAATTCGCGGCATTGACGATCGCATCGACGGGCAGCGTCGTGATGTCGGCCTGAAGGGTGCGGAGCCTTGCGGTCATGGCGGATGCCTCCGGGAAAAGGGGAAGGGCGCGCAGGGAGCACGCCCTGTTCCCAACTCCCAGCTTAGCAGCCGCGCAGGCGCAGACGCGCTCAGCCGTGGCTCGGGAACGCGAACTGCGCCTTCTCGATGCCCGACACCGCCCAGCGCTGCGTCATCGTCTTGCGCCGCGTGTAGAAGCGCACCGCGTCCGGGCCGTAGGCGTACAGGTCGCCGAACAGCGAGCGCTTCCAGCCGCCGAAGCTCTGGCACGCGACCGGCACCGGCAGCGGCACGTTCACGCCGACCATGCCGACCTGCACGGTGTCGGTGAAATGCCGCGCGACCGCGCCGTCGCGCGTGAACACGCAGGTGCCGTTGCCGAACTCGTGCGCGTCGATCAGGCGGATCGCCTCTTCGAGGCTCCGCACCCGCAGCACCGCGAGCACCGGCCCGAAGATTTCCTCGCGATAGATGCGCATCGACGGCTGGACGTGGTCGAAGAGCGTGCCGCCGAGGAAGAAGCCCTGCTCGTGGCCGGGCACTGTCAGCGCGCGCCCGTCGACGACCAGCTGCGCCCCTTCCTCGGCACCGAGGTCGATGTAGGCCTTCACCTTGTCGCGCTGCGGTCCGGTCACCAGCGGCCCCATGTCGAGGCCGCGCTCCCTGCCGTTGCCGATGCGCAATTCCTGCACGCGGGGCTTGAGCCGCGCGACCAGCTCGTCGCCGACCTCGTCGCCGACCGCGACGACCACCGAGATCGCCATGCAGCGCTCGCCGCAGGAGCCGTAGGCCGCGCCCATGATCGCGTTGACCGCGCTGTCGAGGTCGGCGTCGGGCATCACCACGGCGTGGTTCTTCGCGCCGCCGAGCGCCTGCACGCGCTTGCCGTGCGCGGTGCCGGTCCGGTAGATGTATTCGGCGATCGGCGTCGAGCCGACGAAACTCACCGCCTGCACGCGCGGATCGGTGAGCAGCGTGTCGACCGCCTCCTTGTCGCCATTGACGACGTTGAACACGCCCGCCGGCAGGCCCGCCTCGGTCAGCAGTTCGGCAAGGATCACCGCGGTCGACGGATCCTTCTCCGAGGGCTTGAGCACGAAGGTGTTGCCGCAGGCGATCGCCATCGGGAACATCCACATCGGCACCATCGCGGGAAAGTTGAACGGCGTGATGCCGGCGACCACCCCCAGCGGCGGGAATTCCGACCACGAGTCGATGTCCGGCCCGACGTCGCGGCTGTGCTCGCCCTTCAGGAATTCGGGCGCGCCGCAGGCGTACTCGACGACCTCGATGCCGCGTGCGAGCTCGCCGTGCGCGTCCTCCCACACCTTGCCGTGCTCCTCGACGATCGCCGCGACGATGCGGTCGGCGTTGCGCTCGAGGAGCTCCTTGAACTTGAACAGGACGCGCGCGCGCTTCAGCGGCGGCGTCTTGCGCCACGCCGGGAAGGCGGCGGCAGCGGCGGCGATCGCCTGTTCGACGGTCGCCTGCGAGGCCATCGCGACCCGGCGCACGGGCTCGCCGAGGGCGGGGTTATGAACGGGTTGCGCGCGGGTGTCGTCGGCGACGCGGGTGCCGGCGATGTAGTGTCCGAGGGTTTCCATGCTTGTCTCTCGTCAGGGTTGGGGGTCAGGCGACGCTGCGGATCGCCTGGCGCACGGTGTCGAAGATGCGTCCAAGCTCGTCGGGCGTCGAATCGAGGAAGGGGGAAAACTGCAGGATGTCGCCGCCATTGCGGATCACGACCCCCGCCTCGAAGCATTTCAGGAACACGTCGAAGCCGCGCGCCCCCGGCGCACCGTCGCGCGGCGCGAGCTCGATGCCGCCCATCAGGCCGAAGTTGCGGATATCGACGACGTTCGGCTCCCCGCGCAAGGAATGGATCATTTCCTCGAACACAGGTTCCACGCCGCGTGCGCGCGCGAAGCTGTCCTCTTCGCGGTAGGCGGCGAGCGTCGCCAGGCCCGCGGCGGCGGCGAGGGGATGGCCGGAATAGGTGTAGCCGTGGAAGAGCTCGACGACGTGCTCCGGCCCCTGCATCAGCGCGTCGTAGATCGTGTCGCGCACGATCACCGCGCCCATCGGCACGACGCCGTTCGTCAGCCCCTTCGCGGTCGTGATGAGGTCCGGCGTCACGCCGAAACGCGTCGAGGCGAAAGGCGCGCCGACGCGGCCGAAGGCGGTGATCACCTCGTCGAAGATCAGCAGGATGCCGTACCGGTCGCAGAGTTCGCGCAGGCGGGCGAGGTAGCCGATCGGCGGCACGAGGATGCCGGTCGAGCCCGCGACCGGCTCGACGATCACCGCGGCGATGTTCGACGCGTCGTGCAGCGCGGCGAGGCGTTCGAGGTCGTCCGCGAGCTGCGCGCCCCACGCCGGCTGGCCCTTCGAGAACGCCATGTCCGCGGCGCTGTACGTGTGGCGCAGGTGATCGACGCCGGGCAGCAGCGCCGTACTGAACACCTTGCGGTTGCCGGGGATGCCGCCCACCGACAGGCCGCCGAAGTTCACGCCGTGGTAGCCGCGCTCGCGCCCGATCAGCCGCGTGCGCTGGCCTTCGCCGCGCGCGCGGTGGTAAGCGAGCGCGATTTTCAGCGCGGTGTCGACCGACTCCGAGCCCGAGTTCGTGAAGAACACCTTGCCCATGCCCGCCGGCGCCAGCGCCGCGACTTCGCGTGCCAGCGCGATCGCCTTGTCGTTCGACACCTGGAAGCTCATCGCGTAGTCGAGGGTGGCGACCTGCTCCTGCACGGCAGCGACGATCTGCGGATGGCAATGGCCGAGGCCCGAGGTCCACAGCCCCGAGAAACCGTCGAGCAGCTGCCGGCCGTCGTCGGTGGTGTAGTAGTGGCCGCGTGCGCCGGTGATGACGCGGGGCGATTTCCAGAACGCGCGGTTCGCGGTGAAGGGCAGCCAGAAGGCCTGATCGTGGGACATGCGGAACTCCTTGTGGGGTCGCAGTCATCCTACCGAGCTCCTTGGGTGCATAAAACAGCAACATGCGTACGCAAGGTTTCGAATAAATGAAACAATGCGCCCATGAAACCGCGTGCCCTCCTTGCCAGCCTCGCCGAAGCCGACCTGCGCCTGCTGCGCGTCTTCATCGCGATCGCCGAGTCCGGCGGCCTCGCCGCGGCCGAGCTGCGGCTCAACATCAGCCGCTCGGTGATCAGCCGCCACCTCAAGGACCTCGAAGTACGCCTCGGCGTGCGCCTGTGCGAGCGCGGCCGCGCCGGCTTCGCGCTCACCGAGGAAGGGCAGGTGGTGCTCGGCGCGGCGCGCCGGCTCCTCGCGCAGATCGAGGCGTTCCGCGGCGAGGTCGCCGAGCTGCACGCCGGCATGCGTGGCGAACTCAACCTCGTGATGTTCGACAAGATCGTGTCCAACCCCGGTTGCCGGCTCGCCGACGCGATCGCGGCCTTCGGCGCCGAGGCGCCCGCGGTGACGCTCAACGTCTTCGTCGCCGGCAGCAGCGAGATCGAGAAGGGCCTCCTCGAAGGGCGCTTCCACGTCGCCGTCCATCCTTTCCACCGCGCCAGCGACAGCTTCACCTCGGTGCGCCTCTTCGACGAGTTCCTGCCGCTCTACGCCGCGCCGCACCACCCGCTGCTCGCCGGCGGGCGCCTGCCGTGCGACGAGGAACTGCGCCGCGCGGCCTTCGTCGGGCTCGGCTACCACTCGCCCAACATGGAGCACTTCTGGCGCCTGGGCCTGCAACCGGCGGCGCGCGCCTTCGAGCAGGAGGCGAGCGTGCTGCTGATCCGCTCGGGCCGTTACGTCGGCTTCCTGCCGGACCACTACGCGCAGGCCTTCGAGGCGCGCGGCGAGATCGTGCGCATCCCGTCCGAAACCCTGCGCTATGCGTGCGAATGGCAGGCGTCGACGGCGCGCACGCCCCCTCCGGGGCGCGTTGCGCGGCGTTTCGTGGAGATTCTCGTCGCCCTGCATGCCCCGAAAGCGCCATCCGGTGCCTGAAACGGCCGCTCCGAGGCGGATTTCGGCCGGTTTCCACGGCGAAAACGCCAATCGCGCGGGAGCTGTGGGCGGACGGTTTTTTCCCGCCTGCGTATTTGCCCTTATTCCCGATCGGCCGCAGGACACCCGAAAATGTGTCCATGGCATCGAAACATGCTCCGGAATTTGTATCGCCGCTGCCGATAAATGCCCTGCAAGCCGCGACAATGCTAGAATCCGGCCGTTAGATGTGCAGCACCGAACAACTCACACACCAATCGAGGTAAAGCATGAACAAAGGTGAATTCGTCGAAGCCCTGGCTGACCGTCTGGACGTCTCGCGCGCCCAGGCCGACCGTGCCCTGTCCGCCGTGCTGGACATCATCGCCGAGCGCATGGCCGCCGGCGAGAAAGTGTCGTTCACGGGCTTCGGCTCCTTCGAGGTGTCCGAGCGTGCCGAGCGTACCGGCCGCAACCCGCAGACCGGTGCCTCGATCAAGATCGCCGCTTCGCGCGTGCCGAAGTTTTCGGCCGGCGCGACGCTGAAGGGCGCCGTCAACGGCTGATCCCGCCGTCGCGCAAGGAAGTGATTTGGAGGCCCGGTGCCGGATGGCGCCGGGCCTCTTGTTTTGTGCGCCCAGCATGGGCGCACTCCTGTGGGTGCAAGTCCCACCGTAAGTTGATCACAGCGAACGAAGTGAAGCGCAACTGCGCGAGGGCGACCGAGCGTGGGAAGGAAGCGTGGAGCATAAGT
>NZ_WTVN01000061.1 GCF_012910905.1 Aromatoleum toluvorans | reverse complement strand
CCCGCAACGAACGCGCCGACCTCCCCCCGGAGCGACGCGACGCCCCGAAGGAGAACAACGCGCTCGAGCCCTGAACCATCCCTCTCCGTCGGCTCGGCAGGCTTGGTGCGCGGCGCGCAACCGGATAGAATTGCGCGCCGCTCTCCGTAGTTCAATGGATAGAACGAGCGCCTCCTAAGCGCTAGATACAGGTTCGATTCCTGTCGGGGGGACCATTCCACATGGTTCACCGGGTGGCAAGCAATAGCAAAAACCCGCACGGCTCAAGGCTTTGCGGGTTTTTTGTTGTGTCATGCGGCGGCGAGGAGAGCCACCCCACCCCGTCACTTTTGACAGTACACGCTACGCATACCGAAATCCCGTGACGGTACACCGCAGAAGCGGAAGCCGTGAGGGATGGCGCGTCAGATGGCGGCTAGAAAGCAAAAACGCGCCGAAAGGCGCGTCTTTACTGTATGGCTGGCGGAGAGTGAGGGATTCGAACCCTCGATACGAGTTTTAGCCCGTATGCTCCCTTAGCAGGGGAGTGCCTTCGACCTCTCGGCCAACTCTCCAACCTTCGAGCCCGGCATCATAGCGATCCCGGGACTGCAGGTCAAACTTAATTATGCAGCGACGTCGAGGCCGAAAGCCTTGTGCAGCACGCGCACGGCCAGCTCCAGGTACTTCTCCTCGATCGCGACCGAGATCTTGATTTCGGATGTCGAAATCATCTGGATGTTGATGCCCTCTTCGGCCAGCGTGCGGAACATCTGCGAGGCGACGCCGGCGTGCGAGCGCATGCCCACGCCGACGATGGACACCTTGGCCATGGTCCGGTCGGTGACGATCGAGCGCGCGCCGATATGCTCCTTGACAGCTTCGAGCACGGCCACGGCCTTGTCGAGTTCGCCGCGCGCGACGGTGAACGAGAAATCGGTCGTGCCGTCCTTGCTCACGTTCTGGATGATCATGTCGACTTCGATGTTGGCATCGGCGACCGGCCCGAGGATCTGGTAGGCGATACCCGGCTTGTCGGGCACGCCGAGCACCGTGAGCTTGGCTTCGTCGCGGTTGAAGGCGATACCGGAGATGACGGGTTGTTCCATGTTCTGATCTTCCTCAACAGTGATGAGCGTGCCCTCGCCTTCCTCCTGGAAGCTGGACAGGACGCGCAACTTGACCTTGTACTTGCCGGCGAATTCCACCGAGCGGATCTGCAGCACCTTGGAGCCGAGACTGGCGAGCTCGAGCATCTCCTCGAAGGTGATGGTGTCGAGCTTGCGCGCTTCGGGCACGACACGCGGGTCGGTCGTGTAGACGCCGTCGACGTCGGTGTAGATCTGGCACTCGTCGGCCTTCAGCGCGGCAGCGAGCGCAACGCCGGTGGTATCCGAACCGCCGCGGCCGAGCGTGGTGATGGCGCCGTGCTCGTCCACACCCTGGAAGCCGGCGACGACGACGATGTTGCCTTCATCGAGATCCTTCTTGATCGGGGCCTCGTCGATGTTGAGGATGCGCGCCTTGGTATGCGCGCTGTCGGTGAGGATGCGCACCTGGCCGCCGGTGTAGCTTTTCGCCTTGACGCCGATGTCGTGCAGCGCCATGCACAGCAGGCCGATCGTGACCTGCTCTCCGGTGGACACGACGACGTCCAGTTCGCGCGGATCGGGCGTGGCTGCAACTTCCTTGGCGAGCGCGATCAGGCGGTTCGTTTCCCCGCTGATCGCCGACACCACGACCACCACCTGGTGGCCCTGAGCCTGGAACTTCGCGACCTTTCTGGCGACGTTCTTGATGCGCTCCGGATTGCCAACGGAAGTGCCGCCGTACTTCTGAACTATCAGTGCCATCGTCGTATCCAAGTAACTGTGGATAAAACACGTGATTCTAGCGAAAGCCCGTTCACTTTGCAGGCCGACGTCGTCCACACCCCAAAACCCAGTTTGGGCACTTATGGATTACGGTTAGCCCTAGGACTTTTGATTTTGCCGTTGTATTTGCCCGGAATAGTAATCTATACTTTAGGTACCATATGACTTAAGTCGTATGATCGCGTTAGCGCGCAGCTAATCCTCATAGCACAATTGACTGCACAACAGAGGCCCAAGAGATGAAAAGCACTGAAACCATTGATGTTCGTGAGATCCGCCGCAAGCTCGGCCTGAACCAGTCGCAATTCTGGTCGAAGATCGGCGTCACCCAAAGTGGGGGTTCGCGCTACGAGAGCGGCCGCAACATCCCCCGCCCCGTGCAGGCGCTGCTGCGCCTCGTTCACATCGAGCAGATCGACATCAACAAGGTAAAGAAGGAAGACGTCGAAGTGGCCGAGTTCCTGAAGTCTTCGAACCCGGAACTGTTCAAGACGCTGAAGAAGGAAGCCCGTGCGAAGCGCAAGGAACGCACGTCGCGCTAACCCGGGCGGGGTATCACATGGCCATCAGGGGCTGACGCGAACCGTCAGCCCCGTTTTTCTTATGCGCTCGCCGATCGCTTCGAGCTCGGCTTCGCCGAGTGGCGACAGCCGCGGCGCCTCGGGCTGCATCGAGGGGCGCGCGATCCCGTAGAGCAGCACCCCGGCGAGGCGTTCCACGCCGGCCTTTTCCAGCACCGCCAGATAGGCAGCGATATCCGCGTCCGACGGCGCCTGCCCGTCCCAGCGGAACATGCAGGTCTGCACCCAGGTCGTGCAGCGCTCGGCGCTTGCCTGCAGACGGCGCACGACCGCGTCGGGGTCGGGACCGACGCCGTTGATGCGGCGCATCGCGGCCCGCGTGCCGGCGTCCACCTTGAACCACACTTCCCCGCCCGCTTCGCCGAGCCGGCGCACGCCTTCGCGCACCACCGCCTGCCCCATCAGGCTGCCGTTGGTGATGAGGCGCAGCGGCACCTCTTCGCCGAATCCGAACTGCGCGCGCAGGCGCACCGCGATCTCGACCGCGTCGGCGAATTCGGCGGCGCTGGTCGGTTCGCCGTTGCCGGAAAAGGCGATGTCGCGCACCTGGCGCAGGCCCTCGGGGACATGCCGTTCGAGGTAGTCGCCATGCACGAGCGCATCGAGGAAATCCGCGAGCTCGGCCTCGAGCTGCGCGAGATCGATGCGCGGCGCGCTGCCGCGCACGAGGTCGGGGACCTGGCAGTAGACGCAATGCCAGTTGCAGGCGTTGTTGGGATTCAGGTTGATGCCGACTGAAACACCGCCGGCGCGGCGCGAGAGCACCGGGTAGACGTAGGTGAGCCCCGCGAGGTCGCGGTCGTGGTTGCGGGTGGTGAGTTGCCGGTCGCTGGAGGCCATGGGTGCAGATGCCGCGGATCGCGGTCGAAGTCAGCAAGGGGTCGCCCGGAATGGGCGTTCGGGGTCGGGTGCTATAATCCGCGCCCTGCACTCCCGAGGTCAATCATGCGCATCACCCGCCGCCTGGAATTCGACGCAGGACACCGGATTCCGGACCATGCCAGCCAATGCCGCCACCTGCACGGCCATCGCTACGCGATCGAGATCACGCTGTCGGGCGCGATCATCGAGGCCGCCGGACAGCCGGTCAATGGCATGGTGATGGACTTCGGCGAGGTGAAGACGATCGCGAAGGCGCATATCGTCGACGTCTGGGATCATGCCTTCCTGGTCTTCCGCGGCGATACACAGGTCATGCAGTTCCTCGCGGCGATGCCGGGCCACAAGACGGTCGTGCTCGATTGCGTGCCGACGGCGGAGAACCTCGCGCGCGAGGCCTTCCGCATCCTCGATCCGCGCTATCACGACAGCTACGGCAATCATCTGCGCCTCGAGCGCGTGCGCCTGTACGAGACGCCCAACTGCTGGGCCGACGCCGTGCGCGGCGACGCCGGCCTGTGAGTCGCCGTCTCGCCTGATCAGCCCCCCGCCGCGGCGGCGACCGCCTGCGTCAGCGCGGCTTCGTCGTGGACCACGCGCACTTCCCGCTGCGGGAAGGGGATCGCGATGCCTTCGGCACGGAAGCGCTTCCACACCTCCAGGTTGATGTGCGAGATCACCCCCAGCGAGCCTTCCTGCGGGTCGGCGATCCAGATCAGCAGGCGCAGGTCGATGCCGCTCTCGCCGAAGGCGACGAGGAAGGCCTTGGGCGCCGGATCGGCGATGACGCGCTCGTGCGTGCGGGCGGCCTCGACGAGGATAGCCATCGCACGTTCGAGATCGGTGTCGTAACCCACCTGGATGTTGATCGGCACGACGATGCGCGTGTCGCTGTAGGTTTCGTTCTGCACGACCGAGCCGATGAGGGTCTCGTTCGGCACCAGCGATTCGACGCCGCTCCCTGCGCGCAGGACGGTGTAGCGGGTGTTGATCTGCGTGACAATGCCGCGCTCGGTGCCGACCGAGATCAGGTTGCCGATGCGTAGCGAACGGTCGAGCAGGATGATGAAGCCCGACACGTAGTTCGCCGCGATCTTCTGCAAGCCGAAGCCCAGGCCGACGCCCAGCGCCCCGCCGAAGACCGACAGCGTCGTGAGGTCGATGCCGACCATGGGCAGCGCGACGAGCACGGCGACGACGATCAGCACCGCCTTGGCGACCCGCATCAGGACGAGCCGCATGCTGTCGTCCAGCCCTGGCGCAGCGCTCAGGCGCCGTTCCAGCACCCCCGCCACCCACAGCGCGATGAGCAGCGTGACGACCACCATGCCGGCGCCCTGCAGGAGCGTCCAGAGCGAGAGCTTCTGGCTGCCTACCCTGAAGGACACGCTTTCCAGCGCGTCGATCACTTCCGGGAGCCAGCCCAGGATGTGCAGTGCGACCACCGCCCACACGACGGAAGCGAAGATGCGTTCGAAACTGCCCAGCCAGTTCGAACGGCCCATGCCCTGCCGCACTGTGAACACCACGATGCGGATCAGCGCGAACGAGGTCAGCAGCGGCACCGCGAGGTTGAGGAGATTCACGCTCTGGTACCTGCCGAGCACCGCGCGCGCGGCGAACACGAAGATCAGGGCGAGCAGCGGGAAGAGCACGCGGCGCAGGCCGCTGCGGCCGAAGCGCTGGGCGGCGGTTTCGGTTTCGCCGCGGCGCCTGACGCGCTCGAGCATCGCGCGCCCGATCAGCCAGGCAAGCGCGAGGCAGCCGGCGAGCGCGGCGAGTTGCCAGAGGATCGAGGGGCTCTGCAGGTCGCTCCATGTATCCGTGAGCATGGCAGCGAAACGAAGTTCTTCTTTCACGTTCCGGGTTTCCAGGGCAGACGGGTGATTGCGGTGGCGTCCGCGCGGTGGCGGCGCCAGTTGTCGAGGTAGATCTGCGTCAGCGTGCAGTTGTCGCGCAGCACGAGGAGGTTTTCGGCGTTGCGCTTGACGGCCGACGCGGTGAAATTGAAGGAGCCGGTGGCCAGCGCGCACGCGGGGCCTGCCGCGTCGGCGATCATGACCTTGTTGTGGGCGGCGGCGTAGCGCGTTTCGAGCGCCACCGGGATGCCGGCCTGCAGGAGCTCGGGCAGGACGTTGCCCTTGCCGCGCTTGTTCATCTTCGCGTCGGCGAGCACCTCGACGCGCACGCCGCGGCGATGCGCCTCGATCAGCGCGCGGGCGATCGGCTTGCTCGTGAAGGCATAGGCCTGCACGTGCAGCGTGCTGCGGGCGTGGTCGATAACGTCGATCAGGAGTTCCTCCGGGCGGTCGGCCGGCGAGAACGCCACTTCGACCGACCCGCGCGCGGGTAGGCGCTGGCTCGCGGCGGCAGGGGCCGCAACGCCCGCCAGCACGGCCGCCGCGACGAGCGCGAGCAGCCGAGCCAGTCCGTCACGCGGCGTCATTCACCCGCTCCAGCACGGCCGCGAAGAAGCCGTCGGTGTCATGCACGCGCGGTGACAGGCGCAGGCGCTCGCCGGTATCGAGCGCGATGCCCTGCTTGCCGAGCACCTCGGCGGCGCTCACCTGGCGGAACTCGGGGTGTGCGGCGAGGAAGGCATCGACGATGGCGTCGTTCTCCTCGGCGAGCAGGCTGCAGGTCGCATACACGAGGCGGCCGCCCGGCTTGACGAGGCGCGCGGCCGAGTCGAGGATCGCGCCCTGCTTCGCGACCATCTCGGCGACTGACTCGGGGGTCTGGCGCCACTTGAGGTCCGGGTTGCGGCGCAGCGTGCCGAGGCCGCTGCACGGCGCATCGACCAGCACGCGGTCGGCCTTGCCGGCGAGGCGCTTGACCTTGGCGTCGCGCTCGTGGGCGATCAGCACCGGGTGCACGTTCGACAGCCCCGCGCGCGCGAAGCGCGGCTTGAGCTTGGCGAGGCGCTTTTCGGACACGTCGAAGGCGTACAGGCGCCCGGTCGAGCGCATCAGCGCTCCCAGCTGCAGCGTCTTGCCGCCGGCGCCGGCGCAGAAGTCGACGACCAGTTCGCCGCGCTTGGGCTGCACGAGAAAGCCCAGCAGCTGGCTGCCTTCGTCCTGCACTTCGAAGGAGCCGTCGAGGAACAGCGGGTGCTTCTGCAGCGCGGGCTTGCCGGCGAGGCGGATGCCTTGCGGCGAGTACGGGCAGGGGACGGCCTCGATGCCGTTCACCTTGAACGCGTCGAGGACCTTGTCGCGGTCGCTCTTCAGCACGTTGACGCGCAGGTCGAGCGGCGCCGGGCGGTTGAGGCTGTGCGCGAGTTCGAGCAGCGCGGCCTCGTCCTGCGTCGCGAGCAGGCGTTCGGCGAGCCAGTCGGGCATGTCGGCACGTTCGCCGAGCGAGCCTTCGTCGAGCTCCCTGGCCTTGATTTCGGTGATCCAGTCACGCTCGGTGGCCGACGCGAGCCCTTCGAAGTGGCGCATCGGCCAGCCTTCGCCGCGTGCGAGCCATGCGAGCAGCAGCGCGCGCGGACGGGCGTCGTCACCGACGAGGCGGCGCAGCCAGCGCAGGCGCCGGACGATGCCGTACACGGCCTCGGCGATGAAGCCGCGGTCGCGGTGGCCGATCTCGCGGTTCTCGCGGAAGTGCCGCGACAGCACGACGTCGGCCGGATGTTCGAAGGTGAGGACCGCGCCGAGGACCTGGGCTGCGTGGATCAGCAGGCCGCGCGAGGCGGCCTCTTCGTGTCTTGCCATGTTTGTTCTTCAGTTTCCGATGGTTGGATGGGCGAAGGCATTGTCCTGCGCCCGCAGTTCGATCATGTCGTCTTCGGCGCCGTGGCCCGCGCCGGTTCCGGCCACGGCCGCATCGCCGGCGGCCGGGCCCGGTGGGGACAGGCGCAGTTCGATGGCCTGCTGGTCGAGGACTTCGCCCTTGTCGTCGACGATACGGATGCGCACCGGCAGCATGCCGTAGTTGCGCGCGAGCCAGATGTCGATGGTGAGGCTGCCGTTGCGCGCTTCGGCACGCACGCGCAGCGTGTCGAGCAAGCCGATCGGCAGCGCCTGCTTCTCGGGCCCCATGACTTCGACCGTCGAGGGCGTCGCCTCGCGTCCGGTGATCACGTTGAGCTCGTTCGAGCCGCTGACCGCGCCGACGATGCCGATCTGGTGCCACAGGCTCAGCACGTCCTGGTCGCCCGGCCGCAGCTCCGCGACACGCTCCTTTTCGCCGCGCGTCATCGTCACCTGCCGCGTCCCCCAGTCGAAGCGGGCGTTCGTCGGCGTCTTGCGCGTCTGCTCGACGCTGAAGCGCTCCGGCTGCAGGCCGCCCGCCCCCACGCTGCCTTCGCTGCGCTGTACATACTGGAAGCGGCGAAAGATGCCGACGACACCGGTCGTGCGCACCGCGACGGACATGCTGTAGCGCTTGTCGTCGTGCGACCACTCGTGCTGCGCCTCACCGACGGCAAACCCGCCCTCGCCCATATGCACGCTGAAGCGGATGCTGCCGCGCTCGGGCCAGCCGGCGATGCTGAAGCCCTTGAGGTCGCCGGCGGCGACCTGCTGCGGCGCCGCCTGGGCGACGGGCGCAGCCTCGGCGGCCACAGGCGGCTCGACCGCGGGCGGTGCCGCGGCCACGGCCGGCGACGCGAGCGCGACCTCGCCGCCCTCGCCTGCCGGGGCCGTCAGCGGGAGCGCGGCCGGCGCCGGCGCTTCGGGGGCGGGCTTGGGCTTCGCCGGTTTGGGCCGCGGCTTCGGCTGCTCCGGCACGACCGGCGGCGGAGGCGCGGGCATCACGACAGGCGCCAGGTCCGTCACCGGCTGCGGCTCGGGAATCACGAGCGTCGCATGCAGGACCGGCGGCTCCGTGGCGACGTGCGCCGACCAGCCCGGCAGGCTCAGCACGAGCGCGTGCGCGAGCACCGAGGCGGTCGCGGCGAGCGTCAGGATTGCCGGCTGTCGCACGCTCCGTCCCCGAGGCCGCGATCCAGCGAAGGGATCGTCCACCCGGCCTCATCGACCGCTTCTTCACGCACGCGCACTTGGCCCTGCGCGGTGATCGTCAGCCGGTCCTCGACGAACCAGCGCACGGCCTGCGGGTAGATGCGGTGCTCCAGCCTGAGCACGCGCGCCGACAGGCTGGCTTCGTCATCGCCGGGCAGCACCGGCACGACGGCCTGGATCACGACCGGCCCGCAATCGAGCTCCGGCGTCACGAAATGCACCGTCGCGCCATGCACCCGCACGCCCGCCTCGATCGCACGCCGGTGCGTGTGCAGGCCGGGGAAGGATGGCAGCAGCGAGGGGTGGATGTTCAGGAGACGCCCCTCGTAGCGGCGCACAAAACCGTCCGTCAGCACGCGCATGAAGCCCGCCAGCACGACGAGGTCGGCGCCGTGTGCGTCGATCGTCTCGGCAAGCGCGGCGTCGAAGGCTTCGCGCGCGGCGAAGGCCTTGTGGTCGACGACGGCGGTCCGGATGCCGTGCGCCGCGGCGAATTCGAGCCCCTTGGCGTCGGCACGGTTGCTGATCACCGCGGCGATGCGCGCGCCGGGGATGGCCGCGTTCACGATGGCTTCCATGTTGCTGCCACGACCGGAAATGAGGATGACGATGGACTTCATGCGGGCTTCTTGGTGTTCGGTTCGGACGCACAGCGGCGCGTCGGGGGAATGGGACAGGAGCCGGCCGGACTTGTTCCGCAGCCGGACGCAGGCCCGCATGCGGCGGGCGGATTTCCGCCAATGATACCGGAAGGGCGCCCTCCCCCCGAAATGTGCCGGCCGCGGCACGGCGACCGGGGCCGTCGGACTCCGTATAATTGCCCCTCGCTCCCCCTCGCACTCGCTTCATGCCCTCGATCCACCTGCTCTCCGACCTCCTCATCAACCAGATCGCCGCCGGCGAGGTCGTCGAACGCCCCGCATCGGTGCTCAAGGAGGTGCTGGAGAACGCCGTCGACGCGGGCTCGCGCGCGATCGACGTGCAGCTCGAACAGGGCGGCGTGCGGCGCATCCGCGTCGCCGACGACGGCTGCGGCATCGCCCGGGACGAGCTCGCACTGGCGCTCGAACGCCACGCGACAAGCAAGATCGCGAATCTCGACGACCTCGAACGCGTCGGCACGATGGGCTTCCGCGGCGAAGCGCTGGCGGCGATCGCGGCGGTCGCACGCACCACGCTGACGAGCCGCGCCGAAGGCAGCGCGCACGCGTGGCGCATCGACGGCACGGAGCGCAGCGTCGCGCCCGCGGCGCTCGGCGCGGGCACCGTCGTCGATGTCGCAGACCTCTATTACAACACCCCGGCGCGGCGCAAGTTCCTGAAGTCGGAAGGCACCGAATACGCGCACTGCGACGAGATGTTCCGCCGCGTCGCGCTGGCACGCCCCGACATCGGCCTGCAGTTCGCACACAACGGCCGCGTCGTGCACCGCCTGCCCGTGACGGACCAGGCCCGGCGCGTCGCGGCGCTGATGGGCGACGATTTCCTCGCGCAGGCACGCGCGCTCGATGCCGACGCCGGGCCGCTGCGCCTGTCCGGCTTCGCGTCGCTGCCGGCGTATTCGCGCGCGAGCCGCGATGCGCAGTACTTCTTCGTCAATGGCCGCTTCGTGCGCGACAAGCTGCTCACGCACGCGGTGCGCCAGGCCTACGCGGACATCCTGCACGGCGCGCGGCATCCGGCCTACGTGCTGTTCCTCGAGCTCGATCCGGCGGGGGTGGATGTGAACGTGCATCCCGCCAAGATCGAGGTGCGCTTCCGCGAATCGCGCGCGATCCATCAGTTCGTGTTCCATGCGCTGTCGCGCACGCTCGCCGAATCGGGCGCGAACCTCGCGGCGCGCGACGAGCCGGCGGTAGCCGCGACCGCCGGCGAGCCAGCAGGCGCCGACGCACCGGCACAGGGCGAGCGCCCGCGCCCCTTCGGCGGCTACGGCAACGCGCCGCCGGTACAGGGGCGCCTGGCGATGGAATCGGCGAGCCGCAGCTACTTCGATTTCGTCGGCACCGCGCGCGCCCCCGATGCGGCCACAATGTCGGCGCCGACACCGACGGCGACTGCACCGGCACAGGAGTTCCGCCCGACCGTCTTCGCCCCCACCGCCGGCCGGCCGGCAACGACGGTCGCGCCCGCGCTGCCGCAGCATGCCGACGACTCCGCCCCGCTCGGCTATGCACTGGGCCAGCTGCACGGCATCTACATCCTGGCGCAGAACGCAAAGGGCCTCGTGCTCGTCGACATGCACGCCGCGCACGAGCGCATCCTGTACGAGAAGCTGAAGACGGTGCTCGACGGCACGCCCTCGGTGCAGCGCCTGCTGATCCCGGCGGTGTTCTCGGTGAGCGCGAAGGACATGGCCGCCGCCGAGGAATGCGCCGAAGTGCTCGCCGGCATGGGCTTCGAGGTTGCACCGGCCGGACCGCAGGAACTCGCGGTGCGCAGCGTGCCGGCGCTCCTCGCGAGCGCGCCGGTCGCGGAGCTGATGCGCAAGCTCCTCGAAGAACTGCGCGAATACCCGGCCTCGGAAGTCGTCACCGCACGCCGCAACGAGCTGCTCGCGACGATGGCCTGCCACGGCGCGGTGCGCGCGCATCGCAGCCTGACGCTGCCCGAGATGAACGCGCTATTGCGCGACATGGAAGCGACCGAGCGCGCCGACCAGTGCAACCACGGCCGCCCGACCTGGACGCAGCTGACGATGGGCGAGCTCGACCGCTTCTTCATGCGCGGCCAGTAGACGGTCACGGGCGCCGCCGCATCCAGGATCTATAAAGATACAGGAGCGAGCAAACGCCGCTCGCAGGGCACTCCCGAGGGGGAAATGCGCATGCGCAAGTTCTTGATCGTGTTGTGGCTGCTGTTGGCCGCGGTCACGCCGGCAACGGCCTCCGTGCAGGTATTCATCGGCATCAACCTGCCGGTGTATCCGCAGCTCGTGCGGGTGCCCGGCTACCCGGTGTATTACGCGCCACGGGTGGCCGGGAATTTCTTCTTCTATGACGGCCTGTACTGGGTGTTCTACGACGACGACTGGTACGTGAGCTCCTGGTACAACGGCCCGTGGACGCTCGTCGCACCACTCGCCGTGCCCGTGTTCATCCTGCGCATTCCGGTGCGCTACTACCGCGACCCACCGATCTATTTCCGCACCTGGCGCCGCGAGGCGCCGCCGCGCTGGCGCGAGCACTGGGGCGACGACTGGGCGGAACACCGCCGCGGCTGGGACCACTGGGACCGCCGCGCCGTGCCGCCGCCAGCGCCGTTGCCGATTTACCAGCGGAGATACTCGGGCGACCGCTATCCGCGCGACATCCGCGAACAGCGCGACCTGAGCGGCCAGCATTACCGCTACCGGCCGCGCGAAACCGCAGCCCGCGAGCTCCTGCCCCCGCCGGCGCCCCCGAGCGTGCGCGGACCGGATCGGGATGAACGCGAAGCCGCACGCCGCGAGCGCCCTCCTCGCACGATGGAGCAGGATCGCCAGCGTTTCGGCCCCGACGCGGAATCGCGACAGGGCAGCCCGATTCATCGGCGGGCGGAACCCATGCAGATGGAACCGCGCCAGAGGGAAGCCCGACAGATGGACCCGCGCCAGATGGAAGCCGGGCGCGACCACCGGATGCGCGAAAGGGAGATGCGTGATCGCCCGACGGGCGGCCCGCGCATGGACGAGCGCGCCCCACAGGACCGGGGCGGCAGCACGCAGCCGCGGGGACGCAAACAGCCGCCGCAGGAAGAAGAGCGCGGCAGGCACGGCGGGAACGAGCGGCAGATGGAGCGATAGCGCGCGGCGCCCCTCCCGTCACGCCAGGCCATCGCCCTCCAACGCGTCGAAACCGACATACTGCGCCGTGAAGCGCGCCTTGCCGGTGTGCAGGAAGCGCTCGAAATCCCATTCCCCGTCCACGAGCCGCGCCGCGTACTCTGGTCGGAAGACATAGGTCCACGCCGTCTCCAGCCGCCCGTCCTGCAGCCGCACGACGACCTGCCGGCGTGCGTACTCCTCGCCCTCGAAACGGTCCAGCCGCGGCCACGCCGACGCCGGCAGATCCAGATACAACACCCCCGATACGCACGCCCCCACCGCCGGCACCATCCCCGGATACGCCTGCCCGAGCACCGGCTGCCGCCGATACCCGTCCAGCGACGCCGCGACGAAGCGGCAGCGCGCGCCGCTCACCGCGGACATGATGTCCTCGCACATCAGCGAACCGTAGGTAAAGCAATGCTGCATGGCCCGGCGCCCTCGACGACCGCAAAGCCTCATTCTAGCGAGCAGAGCGGCCGCGACCAGGCCGGCAGCCCGTATCATGCTCGCATCACGATGATATCCGGCCTCCCCATGCGCATAGACGGCACGCTCGGCAAATGGAACGACGACCGCGGCTTCGGCTTCATTACCCCGAAGGACGGCGGCCCGGAAGTCTTCGCCCACATCTCCGCCTTCCCCCGCGACGGCCGCCGCCCGCAAGTCGGGGAGGTTCTGTCCTTCGAGATCGGACTCGACAAGGAAGGGAAGAAACGCGCGATCAACATCGCCCGCCCGGGCGCCCCCCGATCAGTGCCGCCTC
>NZ_WTVN01000060.1 GCF_012910905.1 Aromatoleum toluvorans | reverse complement strand
CCCCCGCCCAGCAAGCCCGCATCCGCGACCTTGCCGAACAGCTCGACGCCCACCGCAAGCGCCAGCAGGCGCAGCACCCGGATCTCACACTGACCGGCATGTACAACGTCCTCGAAAAGCTGCGCAGCGGCGAGCCCTTGGGCGCCAAGGACAAAACGATCCACGAACAGGGCTTGGTGTCGGTGCTGCGCGAGCTGCACGACGCGCTCGACGCCGCGGTGTTCGACGCCTACGGCTGGAACGACCTCGCCGAGGTGCTCGTCGGCCGCCCCGGCGCGACGACCCCGCTGCCGGACAAGCCGGAGGCGCAAGCGGAAGCCGAGGAAGAACTCCTGCGCCGCCTCGTCGAGCTCAACGCCCGGCGCGCCGCCGAGGAAGCGCGCGGCCTGGTGCGCTGGCTGCGCCCGGACTACCAGAACCCCGGCGCAGCCGCCGCGCCGCAGCAGTTCGAAGCCGAACTCGTGGAAGAGGCCGCCGCCGCCGAAGCCGTCCCCGCCGCCTTGAACGGCAAGGCCACGTGGCCGAAGAACATGCGCGAACAGGTCGCCGCCGTGCGCGCCGCGCTCGCCCGCCAGAGCCTGCCCGCGGAGGCGATCGCCGCGCAGTTCAAACGCTCGCCAAAAGCGGCGGTGCTCGCGGTGGTCGAGGCGCTGGAAGAGCTGGGTATGGTGCAGCGCGAGGGCGAGGCGTACCGGCTGCAGGGGTGACAATGCGTTTGCAGTGGCACAAAATGGCAAAGTCTGACATCACGGAGGTAGCCATGTCCCTCAACGTCTCCCTTCCCCCCGAACTCGAAAACCGCGTGCGCGAGCATGTGGCTTCCGGCTTGTACGGCTCCGCGAGCGAGGTCATCCGCGAGGCCTTGCGCCTTTTCGAAGCGTATCAATCGGTGCAGGCCGTGAGTCTCGCCGCCCTCAAGACGGATATTGCCCGAGGCATGGCCGACGTCGATGCCGGCCGCGTCGGTGCCGTCGACATGAACGCGATCAAGGCCCGCGGCCGGGCTGCTCTTAAGGCGAAGGCGAGGGATTGACGGTGCGCGTGCTTTACACCGCGAGCGCGCAGGCCGATCTGCTGGAAGCCTGGCTGTTCATTGCCGAAGAGAACCCGGTCGCGGCCGACCGCGTGCTCGATGCTATCGAGCAGGAGGCCAGCTCCTTGTTGTCGAATCCGCTGATGGGGCGTCTACGCCCAGAACTTGCTGCCGGAGTCCGTTCCTGGCCAACCGCGACGCCTTACATCCTGTTCTATCTTGCCGACCGTGGAGGCATTACGGTGCTACGCGTACTACACCATGCCCGGGACATTCAGCAGATCGCCTTTTGAACAGAGGCGTATGGCGTCGCCGGTGCATCAATGGAATTCCTGACCCCATGATCTGGCCGACTGCCAGGACGCCTATGCGCGCTGCGCGTTCAGTTCGGAAGACCGTTTCATCGGCCTGCGGGATTTTCCGGTGCACGAGGCCTGGTGCTGAGGAACGCGGGGTGGATGGGCCGGAGGCCGACTCCGGCTCGCATATACGGAGGTAGGCGCTACGCTTTTGGCCGCGCCGAAACTTCGTTTTCTGCCCTTGTTCCCGTGCCCTTACTCGTGTTCGAGCCGCTTCGTTGCGTCCGAATAGACCTGGCTCCGGTCCCGTCGCCCGACGGCAATCACGGTCACGAAGACGACATCCTCGTCGACGCGATAGACGAGCCGGTAACCGGCGCTTCTCAGCTTGATGTTGTAACAGTCCACCATGCCCGAGAGCGCCGCAGACGCCCCGCGCGGGTTGTTCAGGCGTTCTTCCAGTTTCTTCTTGAACTGCGCGCGCAGACTGCCGTCGAGCTTTTTCCACTCTTGCAGCGCGAGTTCGTGAAAGCGCAGCCTATAGGTCATCGAGGCCGACCTCGACGAACGGTCCGTCGGCGCGTTCGCGCACCAGGCGGGCGTCTTCGAGGTCTTCGAGGTAAGCCATCAGCCGCTCGTAATGTGCGGCCGAGAGCAGATAGGCTTCGGGCCGGTTGTGGTTCAGAACCGCGACGGGACAGTCTTCGGCTTCCCTGAGAATGCCGGCGAAGTTGCGTTTGAGCTCGGTCACGCTCACGGTCATGTTGGCGATGATCTTGTCCATCAGGAATCTCGACTAAAAAGACATCTGAATTGATGTCAAATATAGCGCGACAATGCGGGAGGCTCGCTTCAGCCCGGCCGGTCGAGCTTCGTCGACAGCAGGATGGTCGAGAAGGTGTCCACCACGCCCCGGATCGCCCGCACGCGGTCGATCACCGCGTCGAGTTCGTGCGTGGTTTCCGTTTCCAGCATGCCGCACAGGTCGTAGCGGCCGCTGATCGAGTAGAGCTTGGTGATCTCGTGGCGTTTGCGCAGCGCGCGCACGACGTCGGGCTCGTTCTTCGATTCGATCGAGATCAGCACCATCGCCTGGATCGAACGTGTCGATTGCGGCTTCGTCACGCTGACCGTGTAGCCGCTGATCGTTCCCGAGTCTTCCAGCGCCTTCAGGCGCAACTGCACCGTGCTGCGCGCGCAGCCGAGCGCCTGCGCGATCTTCACGACGGGCAGGCGGGCGTTCACCTTGAGCAGTTCGATGAGCTGGCGGTCGAGTTCGTCCATGGTTTTTTCCGCATAAGTCACTTTGACTGATTGACGGTCATTTTGACTGATTTGACGGCATATTCAAAGGCACTCTGCCTGTTCAGGCCGGCGCAGCCCGTCCCTAAACTCGTCTTCGTCAGGCCCCTGCGGCCATTCATAACGACGAACAAAGGGACAGGAAAATGCTGCAAAAAGTCGCGATCTCCCCGCGCGTGCTGCGCACCCGCGCCGAACTGGAAGCCTACGACCCGGCTTCCGAGTCCTGGCAGAAGCAGTTCGCCCGCCGCTACACCCATCATTCCGAACTGAAGGACGTCCTGAACAACATGGAGGACGTGAACGGGACCGTGTACGAGAAGTTCGCGGTGTCCATCACGCCCTACATGGCGCAGTTGATGGATCCGCATGATCCGAACTGCCCGATCCGCCTGCAGTACCTCCCCTCGCGCCACGAGGAGCAGAAGCCGGGCTTCGACACCCTGCTCGACGAACTGGGCGAGGAGGGTGACACCGTCCCGGGCACGAGCGTCGTGCATCGCTACCCGCGCCGCGTGCTTTTCCTCGTGTCCAACACCTGCTCGACGTTGTGCCGCTTCTGCACCCGCAAGCGCATGGTGTCGCAGCCGGCCGGCTCGGTGCATAAGGAGGAGATCGAGCGCTCGATCGACTACATCGCGAGCAACAAGGACATCGACGACGTGCTGCTCTCGGGCGGCGATCCGCTGACCTTCGACGACGAGCGCCTCGACTACATCCTCGGCGCGATCCGCGAACGCGCGCCGCACGTGCGCTTCCTGCGCATCGGTTCGCGCATGGTCGTGCAGTTGCCGACCCGTGTGACGCCGGAGCTATGCGCGATCCTGGAAAAGCATCGCGTGCAGATGGCGAATATCCACATCAACCACCCGAAGGAAATCACGCCGCTGTTGCGCGAGCGGGTCAAGCTGATCCAGAAGGCCGGGATCATGATGGGCTTGCAGACGGTGTGCCTGAAGGGCGTGAACGACGACGTCGACGTGCTGCGCGAGCTCTTCATGCAGGCGATCGAGATGGGCGTGCGGCCGTACTACGTCTATTCGACCGACATGGTCGAGGGCGCGCACCACTTCATCGTGCCTTACCACCGCATGCTGGAACTGTACGAAGGCATCCGCGGCTGGATCAGCGGTCCGGCGGTGCCGACCTTCGTCGTCGATGGCCTGGGCGGTCTCGGTAAGCTGCCGATCATCCCGACCTACGTCACCGAGGAAATCCGGCGCGACGGCCAGGGCACGACGATCAAGTGCCGCAATTACAAGGGCGACACCGTCGAGATGCCGGGCCTCGGGCTGGACTTCCGCGTTCCGTCGCAAAGCCGCGCGTAAGGAGGGGCCATGAAGCACGGTTCCCCCTACGGCACGCACCGCGTCGTCGAGCCGCAAGACGTGCTGCCGCAAGGCGCGTGGAAGATCGACAACGCGATGGAGATTTGCGACAACGAGATCCTGATCGACGTCTCTGCGCTCAACGTCGATGCCGCGAGCTTTACGCAGATCAAGACCGAGGCGGGCGGCGACACGGGCCGCATCTCCGCGATCGTGCGCGACATCGTCGGCCAGCGCGGCAAGATGCACAACCCGGTGACGGGTTCGGGCGGGATGCTGATCGGGCGCGTCGCGGCGATCGGGCCGAAGCTTGTCGGCAAGATCGACCTGAAGGTGGGCGACCGGATCGCGACGCTGGTGTCGCTGTCGTTGACGCCGCTGCGCATCGATGCAGTCCGCGCAGTGCATGCCGACAAGGACCAGATCGAGATCGACGGACAGGCGATCCTGTTTGAGACCGGCCTGTACGCGAAGCTGCCCGACGACATCCCGGAGAAGGTCGCGCTGGCGATCCTGGACGTGGCCGGTGCGCCGGCGCAGACCGCGCGTCTGGTGCGTCCCGGCGACACCGTCGTGGTCGTCGGCGGGGGCGGCAAGTCCGGCACGCTGTGCGTCTATGAAGCGAAGAAGCGCGCCGGACCGACCGGCTGCGTGATCGGCGTGTCCCCCTTCGAGAAGGATTGCCGGCGCATGAGCGAGCTCGGCTGGGTCGATCATGCGCTGCGGGCGGATGCGACCGACGCGGTGGCGATGATGGAGGCCGTCTCCGAGCTCACTGGCGGACGCATGGCGGACGTGGTCATCAACTGCGTGAACATCCCGAACACCGAGATGGGCAGCATCCTCGCGACGAAGGACGGCGGGAAGATCTACTTCTTCTCGATGGCGACGAGCTTCACCGCCGCCGCGCTCGGCGCCGAAGGCGTCGGCAAGGACGTCGAGATGATCGTCGGCAACGGCTACGCGAAGGGCCATGCGGTGCTCGCGCTCGAACTGCTGCGTGAATCGCCGGCGCTGCGGCATCTCTTCGAGACGCTCTATGTCTGAGGCCGCCGCCATGACCGGGAGCGCGCTGTGGCGCGAGATCCGCGCCGCCGGCATGACGACGCTGGCGGTGATGGGGATGACGAAGAACACCGGCAAGACGGTGTGCCTGAATCATCTCCTCGCGCAGGCGCACGCCCAGGGCACGAGCGTCGGCATCACGTCCATCGGCCGTGACGGTGAGGATCGCGACCAGGTGTTCTCGATCCCGAAGCCGCCGGTGCTCGTGTGGCCCGGCAGCCTCGTCGCGACGGCGCGTGACACGCTGCTGCGCGCGAAGGTGCGCTGGAAGCAGATCGGCGCGACTGCCATCGACAGCCCGATGGGCGAGATCCTGATCGTGCGTGCGCTCGACCACGGCGAGATGGAGATCGCCGGCGCGTCGCGCAGCTCCGATCAGCAGAAGGTGATCGCGATTCTGAAGGGCTGCGGCTGCGCGCTGGTGCTGCTCGACGGCGCACTCGGGCGCAGCCATCACGCGTCGCCCGCGATCGCTGACGGCGTGGTGCTTGCGACGGGGGCGGCGATCGGCGGCGGCATCGCTGACGTGATCCGCAAGACGCGCGACCGGCTCGCGATCCTCGGCATTCCGGCCGCGGATGACGCGCTGGCCGCGCGTTGCGAGCATGTCTTCGGGCACGGCGGGATCGGCGTGTGGAACCGCGCGGGCGAGACGGTGTTCGACGCTCGCATCCCGACGCTGAATGCCGCGCCGACGCTGCTCGGTTTGCCCGAACCCGCGACGATCGCCCTCAGCGGGGCGGTCGGCCGTGCGCTATGGCACGCGCTGAAGGCTCTCGCCGCGCGCCATCCCGGCCTGACGGTTGTAGTCGCCGACGGCACCAAGCTTTTCGTCGATGCGAACGACGTCGCGGGCTTCACCGCGACGGGCGCGCGGCTCGCGGCTTTCCGACGCATCCGCATCGCCGGCATCACCCTCAACCCGTTTTCGCCGCTCGGCGGCAGCTTCGACGCCGGGGACTTCCTCGACGCGGCACGCCGGGCCTTCCCCGATCACGTCGTCGCCGACGTGATGCGTGAGGAGCACCTATTAACACGGCAGTCAATTACGTGAAGTCAGCTTGAGTGCAGCACGGTCGCTCCCTCCCCTTCAAGGGGAGGGCTGGGGTGGGGATGGGTTTCGGACGGGGCTCGTACAAGCCTCGGTGAGTTTCGACGGAAACCCATCCCCCTCCTAGCCTCCCCCTTGAAGGGGGAGGAACACGGTGCCCCAGCAAGCCTCGCATATTTTTTGCCGCCTTGATGATGCAGGAAGGAGTTCTCCAATGACCCAATTGAACCTCGACCAGGGCCAGATCGATCGCGCGCGCGAGTCGGCGCGCCGCATCGCGCATCGCGTGTTCGACGACATGAGCCAGTTCACGACGACCACCGTCGAACGCGCGACGCTGCGCCTGATGGGCGTCGATGGCGTGGACGACAACCAGATCCCGCTGCCGAACCGCCTCGTCGCGCACTTGCAGGAACAGAGCCTGCTTCCGCACGGCGCAGCCGCCGTCGTTGCAGGAGCGATGGACGAGCACGGCCTCACCGCGCAGCAGGTCGCCGAAGCGGTCGCCGCCGGCAAGCTCGTGCTCGCCGCGCCGAAGAACGACAAGACCGCGCGCAAATCCGCCGAAGCGATCGCTGCAAAGATGTGCGACCACATCGCCACCCAACGCACCGTGCGTGCGCAGCAGATCGAAAAGGTCGGCGAGGCGCACACACCCTGGCTCTACCTCATCGTCGCGACCGGCAACATCTTCGAGGACATCGTCCAGGCCCGAGCGGCTGCGGAGCAGGGCGCCGACATCGTCGCCGTGATCCGCTCGACCGGCCAGAGCCTGCTCGATTACGTCCCTTACGGCGCGACCACCGAAGGTTTCGGTGGCACCTACGCGACGCAGGAGAACTTCCGCCTGATGCGCGCCGCGCTCGACGAGGTCGGGGCGAAGATCGGCCGCTACATCCGCCTGACGAACTATTGCTCGGGCCTGTGCATGCCCGAGATCGCGGCGATGGGCGCGATGGAGCGTCTC
Organism: Aromatoleum toluvorans; assembly: GCF_012910905.1. Taxonomy (GTDB): domain Bacteria; phylum Pseudomonadota; class Gammaproteobacteria; order Burkholderiales; family Rhodocyclaceae; genus Aromatoleum; species Aromatoleum toluvorans. The sequence goes on along the minus strand of NZ_WTVN01000060.1, from coordinate 6,592 downwards.
GACATGATGCTCAACGACTCGATGTACGGAATCATCTTCCGCGACATCAACATGAAGCGCACCTTCATCGACCAGTTCTTCTCGCGCATGGTCAATGCCTACGCCGGCATCATCATCAACACCGGCGAGGACAATTACCTGACCACCGCCGACGCGTTCGATGCCGCACACACCGTGCTCGCGTCCCAACTCATCAACGAGCAGTTCGCCTACATCTCGGGCCTGAAGCCCGATCAGATGGGCCTCGGCCACGCCTTCGAGATCAACCCGGATCTCGAGAACGGCTTCCTGTGGGAAGTCGCCCACGCCCAGCTCGTGCGCCAGGTCTTCCCCGAAGCCTGCCTCAAGTACATGCCGCCGACGAAGCACATGACTGGCAACGTCTTCAAGGGCCACATCCAGGACGCGCTGTTCAACGTCGTCAGCACGCTCACCGGGCAGAACATCCACCTCCTCGGGATGATGACCGAGGCGATCCACACGCCCTTCATCCAGGACCGCTTCCTCGCGATCCAGAACGCGAAGTACGTGTTCGGCACGATGCGCGACCTGCATGAAGAAGTTGAATTCAGGGCCGGTGGGCGTATCGAGTCCCGTGCGCAGGAAGTGCTCGCCGAGACCGTCGGCATCCTCGCCGAGATCGAGAAGATCGGCCTGCCCGCGGCGATCGGTCGCGGCACCTTCGCCGACATCTCGCGCACGATGGACGGCGGCAAGGGTCTCGACGGCGTGATCGCAAAGGCTGCCGACTACTACAACCCCTTCCCGGACCTGATGCTGGCGGGAGCGAACTGAGATGAGCCAAACGACCACCGAAAACTGGGTGAAACCCTACGGCGACACGATGAACGACGGCCGCGTGCAGCTTTCCTTCACGCTGCCGGTCGCGCTCGACGAGAACGCCAAGGAAGCCGCGCGCCAGCTCGCGCTGGAGATGGGGCTCGACGAGCCTGCCGTCGTGCACGCCGAGGACATGGGGCAGGGCTTCTCGTTCTACGTGCTGTACGGCCAGTGCAAGCACCGCGTCGACCTCTCGCGCATCAAGGTCGCGAAGCCCGAGTTCGAGACGCTCGACAAGGACGCGATCAACGCGCTGATCGCCGACAAGATGGGCCGCAAGATGGTCTTCCTCGGCGCCTGCATCGAGACCGATGCGCACACCGTCGGCATCGACGCGATCATGAACATGAAGGGCTACAACGGCCACAAGGGGCTGGAGAGCTACCACGAAGTGCGTGCGATCAACATGGGGGCGCAGGTCGACTCCGAGGAGCTCGTCGCGCGCGCGATCGAGGAACAGGCCGACGTGATCCTCGTGTCGCAGGTCGTCACGCAGAAGAACATCCACCTCGACAACCTCACGCGCCTGTCGGACCTGCTCGAAGCCGAGGGCATCCGCGACCGCGTGATCCTCGTCGTCGGCGGCCCGCGCATCTCGCACGAACTCGCGAAGGAGCTGGGCTACGACGCCGGTTTCGGCACCAAGTCGTATGCCGAAGATGTCGCGTCCTTCGCGATCAACGAATGGATCAAGCGCAATGGAACGTAGGGCGGGAAAGCGCAGCGCATCCCGCCACGCAGCGGTTATTCAAGCACATACGGCGGAAGGCGCCTTCGGCTTTTCCGCCCTACAAGGAGACACCATGACTGACATTACCAGCCTCATCCGCCTGCGCATCAGCGCCCACGACGCCCACTACGCGGGCGAGCTCGTGGACGGCGCCAGGATGCTGCAGCTCTTCGGCGACGTCGCGACCGAACTGCTGATCCGCAGCGACGGTGACGAGGGCCTCTTCGTCGCCTACGACAGCGTCGAATTCCTCGCCCCGGTGCGCGCGGGCGATTTCATCGAAGCCACCGGCCGCATCGTGGCTATGGGCAAGACCTCGCGCAAGATGGAGTTCGAGGCGCGCAAGGTCATCGTCCCGGCCGGCATCGCGAGCCAGCCATCGGCCTGCGACGTGCTGGCCGAACCGATCGTCGTCTGTCGCGCGTCCGGCACCTGCGTGGTGCCGGCGGAGTGCCAGCGCAACGTGCGTTGAGCACGCCATGGAAAAACTCATCATCACCGCGGCGCTGACCGGCGCCGAAGTCACGCGCGAACAGCAGCCCGCGCTACCGATCACGCCCGACGAGATCGCGCTTGCCGCCGAGGAGTGCGCCGCGGCGGGCGCGGCCATCGTGCATGTCCACGCGCGGAGGCCCGACGGCACCCCGACGCAGGACAAGGCGATCTACGCCGAGATCATCGACAAGATCCGTGCGCGCTGTGACGTGATCGTGCAAGTGTCGACCGGCGGCGCCGTCGGCATGAGCGCCGCCGAACGGTTGGCGCCGGTCGAGCTGCGCCCCGAGATGGCGACGCTGTCTATGGGCTCCGTGAACTTCGGCGACGACGTGTTCCTGAACCCGCCGGCCGAGATGGCGCACTTCCTCCGCACGATGCAGGAACTGCGCGTCAAACCCGAGTTCGAGATCTTCGACGCCGGCATGCTGCACAGCCTGCAGCGCTGGCTGAAGAAGGGCATCGTCAATGGCCCGGTGCATGTCGACTTCGTGCTCGGCGTGCCGGGCGCGATGGCCGGCACGCCCGAGTCGCTGATGTTCCTGCGCTCGCAAATGCCGGCGGAGGCGACGTGGACGGTCGCCAGCATCGGCGCGGCGCAGTTGCCGCTCGGGGCGATGGCGATCGCGCTCGGCGGGCACGTGCGCGTGGGCTTCGAGGACAACGTGTGGTACCGCAAGGGCGAGCTCGCGGCGAGCAACGCCCAGCTCGTCGCGCGCATCGCGCGCATCGCCCGCGAGATGGAGCGGCCGGTCGCGACGCCGGACGATGCGCGCGCGCTGCTGGCGATTGCGCGCTGAGCCTGTGCCGATGGCATGCATGCGAGCGGTCGCGGTCTCGTTGCCGCATTTCAATCAAGGAAATGATTCGCAACAAGCCTGCTAGAATGCCGCTCCCCGGTCGTGTTGGCAGAATGACTGCCCCGATCGGGACGCAACAGGTGCCCGGGCCGCGTCGGCGGTTCGGGTTAAACGGGAACAGGGTGCGCGGCATTGCCGCAAAGCCCTGGCTGCCCCCGCAACGGTAAGCAAGCAAAGGTGCATCACGGCCGTTCAGCCCGAACGGCCAGCCACTGGACCGCCACGTGGCGTCGCGAGACGCGCGCGGACGATCCGGGAAGGCGATGCCCCGGGAGCCTGTCTCCAGACTCCGCTTGCAAGCCCGGAGACCGGCCTGTTGCATGAGGTCGTCGGCCCCTGGCCGATGGCGTTTGCAACAGACCATCTGCGGGGTGCAGGGGCGGCAAGGCTTGTGGCCTGCGGGCATGGCTCGTCGTCTTCGCAAAGCGGATGGTCCGACCGTGGAGTCTGATCATGCAAGCCAAGCAACACCGTTTCCTTTCGTTCGCATCCATTTCGCCGCTGGCTGCCGGCCTGCTGGCGGCATCACTCGCGCACGCCGAAGCGCCGATGAACGTCGATGACGCCGGCACCCTCGACCGCGGCGGCGCGAAGATCGAAGGCGCCTGGACCCGGGACGGGCGCACGCACGGCGGCGAACTCGTCTTCGGCTTCAGCCCCATCGACGCGCTCGAACTCGAAGTCGGCGCGGGCCGCGAGCGCGAGGGCGGTACCCACCGCGAAACGCACTTGCAGAGCAACGGATTTGGCGCAAAGTGGGTGCCGTTCCAGAACGAGAAGGGCTGGTCGCTCGGCGCTCGCCTCGATTTCGGCCGCACCCGCGTCGATCCCGAGACCCCCGAGCAATTCACCGAACGCCGCTACGCCCTGACCGGGCTCGCATCCTATCGCTTCGAGAACGACCAGGTCCTGCACCTCAACCTGGGTGCGGAGCGCGTTCGCGCCGACGGCAACGGCAGCACCGCGGGTACCTGGGGCATCGGTTACGAATTCCCCCTCGCCGACCGCCTGCAGCTTACCCTCGAGACCTTCGGTGCCGAGCACGCCCGCCCCGACCGGGCAGTCGGCCTGCGCTACGAGATCCGGCCCGGCCTCAAGGTGTCGGGCGCCATCGGGCGCGGCGACGGCCGCAGTTTCGGCCAGGCCGGATTCGCCTGGGAGTTCTGAGCGCCGCGCCACGCGGGCGCTCGTCGATCGACGGGCCGAGGTGCGCGCTCAGGGATTTGCCGTGCGTCGCGCCTCGGCCTTCTCGCGTTCGACGCGCTCGGTGACGTCGCGGGCGACCGCGACCGAACCCACCGCCGTACCGCTTTCGTCGGCGACGAGGGCGAAGCTCATTTCGACGTAAAGCCGGCTGCCGGAGCGGTGCGATGCACGCGTCAGCGTCGGCCGGCCGTGCAGGCGGGTCGCGCCGCTCAGCATCGCCGCATTGAAACCGCGCCAGTGTGCCGCTCGCAGATTCTCGGGAATGATGAGGTCGAGCGACTGGCCGAGCGCGTGCCCCGCGGGGTATCCGAACATCGTTTCCGCGGCGCGGTTCCAGCGCCGGATGATGCCGTCGCGGTCGGCGTAGATGAGCGCCTCGGCCATCTCGTCGAGGATCCGCTCCGCCAGCGGTAGCGTTTCCTGGGTCTTGTCTTCCATTCGGAGTCCCCGGTTCGTTGGGAGGGATACGACCGTCTTGCCCGCTTGCTGCCGCAGGGGCAAGCGTGTACTCTCGCGCTGCGAAAGCAGACTATAAAATGAATCTTATAGGATTTTCCCCCCAATGGCTTCACCACGCACCATCGAACTCGTCCACGCAACCGTTCCCGCACTGCAGGCGCACGGCCTGGCGCTGACGACGCATTTCTACGCGCGGCTGTTCGCGCACGAGCCCGAACTGAAGAACATCTTCAACCTGGGCAACCAGGCCGGCGGACAGCAGCAACAGGCCTTGGCACAGGCGGTGCTCGCCTATGCGCAGCACATCGAGAACCCGGCCGCGCTCGCGCCGGTCGCCTCGCGCATCGCGCACAAGCATGCGAGCATCGGCATCCGCGCCGAGCATTATCCGATCGTCGGCCGCCACCTGCTCGCGTCGATCCGCGAAGTCCTCGGCGCCGCCGCCACCGACGAGATCATCGCCGCGTGGGGCGAGGCCTACGGCGAACTCGCCGACGTGCTGATCGCCGCCGAGGCGGAGCTGTACCGCGCGTCGGCGGCGACCCCCGGCGGCTGGAGCGGCTGGCGCGAGTTCGTCGTCGAGCGCAAGGAACGCGAGAGCGAGCTGATCACGTCCTTCTACCTGCGCCCGGCCGACGGCGGCGCGCTGCCGCCCTTCGTGCCGGGGCAGTTCGTGAGCCTCGTGCTGCCCATCCCCGAACTCGGCCACGAGCAGATCCGCCAGTACAGCCTGTCCGACGCGCCGAACACCGGCTACTTCCGCATCTCCGTGAAGCGCGAGGGGCAGGATCCGCAAGGGGCGGTGTCGAACCGCCTGCACGACGCGGTGAGCGTCGGCGACCGCATCCGCCTGTCGCCGCCTTACGGCGATTTTTATCTCGACGAGGCGCGCGATACGCCGGTGGTGCTCGTCAGCGGCGGCGTCGGCCTGACGCCGATGATCAGCATGCTCAACGCGCTGGCGCAGACGCAGCGGCGCGCGATCTTCGTCCATGGCGCGCGCAACGGCCGCGTCCATGCGCTCAAGGGGCACGTCGAGCAGCTCGCCGCCGAGCATGCGCACGTCGAGCATGTCGTGTTCTACGACGCGCCGGACGCCACGGATGTCGCCGGGCGCGACTACCACTTCGACGGCGTCGTCGATCTCGAGCGCGTGCGCGATCGCGTCGAGCTCGCCGAGGCCGACTACTATCTGTGCGGCCCGTTGCCCTTCATGCTGAAGCAGCGCGACGCGCTGCTCGCCTGGGGCGTGCCGGCCGACCGGATCCACTACGAAGTCTTCGGCCCGGACCAGCTCGTCGGCGCGCCGTGAGACCGCCCGCCGCTCTGCTAGACTCGTCCCCCCGCAGCTTTCCGGAGTCCGCAGCACCGTGAACCCGTCCGACCTCGAACGTCAGCTCGCTTTCCTCCGGGAAATCGACCGCCTCAAGGGCATCGTGCGTCTCACGCCGCTGATCGATCGCTCGCGGCGCGAGAACAGCGCCGAGCATTCGTGGCACCTCGCGCTGTACGCGCTGGTGCTGGCCGGGCATGCCGCCGGGACGGTCGACGTGCTGCGCGTGGTGAAGATGCTGCTGATCCACGACATCGTCGAGATCGACGCGGGCGACGTGCCTTTCCATGTGCCTTCGACGCACGCCGGGCAGGCCGAACGCGAGCGGCTCGCCGCCGAGCGCATCTTCGGCCTGTTGCCCGACGCTCAGGCCGCCGAGTTCCGCGACCTGTGGTTCGAGTTTGAGGCGGCCGAGAGCGACGATGCGAAGTTCGCGAAGGCACTCGACCGTTTCCAGCCGATGCTGCACAACGCTGCGACCGACGGCGGCACCTGGGTCGAGTGCGAGGTCACGCTCGAACAGGTGAAGTCGCGCTGCCGTCCGCCGATCGAAGGCGGGGCGCCGGCCTTGTGGACGGTCGCGGCGCAGTTCGCCGAAGAGCATTTCCGCGAGCCGCCGCAGGAGTCGTAGCGGGAGTACCGCAGCCCCGCGCGGGGGGTGGGAGGGGG
>NZ_WTVN01000005.1 GCF_012910905.1 Aromatoleum toluvorans | reverse complement strand
GTGGCGGGGGCTCCGGCGCGGGGTGGGCCGACGGTGCGGCGACGAGCTCGACCTCGAGCGACGCGGGCGGACTGCTCTGCCAGCGGATGCCGAACACGAGGAAGGCGATGAGGCCGAGGTGGACGACGACCGTCAGCGCTGCCGATGCCCACTTGCCGGGCTGATCGCGCTGCAGGTCAAGATGCGTGTCTTTCATCGGGTGCTGCTGGTGTTCGTCTGCAGGCCGACTTTCTGGAAGCCCGCCTTGCGGATGCTGTCGAGGGTGTCCATCACGCGCTCGTACGACACCTGTTTGTCCGCGGCGACCAGGATTGGTTGCTGCGGGTTGCGCTGAATGACGCCATGGAGCTCGCGCAGCAGTTCGGTGCTGCTCATCTTCTGTTCGGTCGAGCCGCCCGTGAGCTTGAAGGTCAGGGAGCCATCCTTCTTCACGGAGACGACCATCGCTTCGGCTGGCGGCTGCGGCACCCCGCCCACGGTCGGGAGGTCGACGCTGCCGGTCTGGATCATCGGCGCCGTGACCATGAAGATCACGAGCAGCACCAGCATCACGTCGATGTAGGGGACGACGTTGATCTGGTTCATCAGGCGGCGCTGGCGCATCGGTGCGTCCTCCCGCTCAGCGCAGCTGGCGCTGCAGGATGTTCGAGAACTCTTCCATGAAGCTCTCGAAGCGGATGCTGATGCGGTCGATGTCGTGCGCGAAGCGGTTGTAGGCGACCACGGCGGGGATCGCGGCAAAGAGGCCGATCGCGGTGGCGACCAGCGCCTCGGCGATGCCCGGCGCGACGTTGGCGAGTGTCGCCGAGTGGACGTTCGACAGGCCGCGGAAGGCGTTCATGATCCCCCACACGGTGCCGAAGAGGCCGATGTAGGGCGACACCGAACCGACCGAGGCGAGGAAGGCGAGATGGGCTTCGAGGTCGTCGACTTCGCGCTGGTAGGTTGCCCGCATCGCGCGGCGCGCGCCGTCGATGATCGAAGCCTGGTCGTGGTTCTTGCTGCGCAGCTTGGTGAACTCGCGGTAGCCGGACTCGAAGATGCGCTCCATGCCGCCCGTGTCGTGGCGTGCGGCGGCGGCCGACTGGAACAGCGCGTTGAGGTCGCCGCCGCTCCAGAAGTCGCGCTCGAAGCCGTTGGTCTTGTTGCGGGCGGAGCGGATCTGGAAGGACTTGCGGAAGATCCAGTACCAGGACACGAGCGACAGGCCCGCGAGCAGGGCCATGACGAGCTGGGCCAGCACGCTGGCCTGGCTGATGAGGCTGATGATCGAGAGATCGTTGGTGACGGTCATGCTTGTACGATTTTTTCCAGTTTTGTGCGCATGTCTGCGGGGAGGGGGGTGGGGCGTTTCCGGTCGAGGTCGACGCACGCGATGACGAAACGGCCGCGGAACAGGATCTCGTCGCCGCGCATCACCTTCTGCACGAACACCAGGCTTGCTCCGCGGAGCGTTTCGACCCCCGTCGTGACATGTAACGCATCATCGAGCATTCCGGGTGACAGATAATCGCCATTCACGGAACGAACGACGAAACCCATGCGCTGTTCGGTCAGCAGGGCCTGCTGCTCGAAGCCTGCCGCGCGCAGCCATTCGGTGCGCGCACGCTCGCAGTAGCGCAGGTAGTTGGCGTAGTAGATCACGCCGGCTGCGTCGGTATCCTCGTAATAGACGCGAATCGGCAGCGAAAACACGCTTTCTTCCACGGGGCTCGACGGCGGACGGGGTGTGTGCATCGCAACATTCTAGCCGACGGTACGCCTTCTGTTACATCTGTGCCGCCCGGACTGTATTGCAAAAGGTAAGGTGTCGGTGACCCCGCGGTTTTCCCCGTGCCGGCGCGGATGCGGCGCGAGAAGCGCAAGAGCCGGGTTCGAAAGTGCTATCCTTCCGCAATCCCCACAGCCATTCCGTTCGCACAGGTCGCAACGTGGTTCTTCCATTCTTCGGCAAGAAGCCCGCTCCCGGAACGCCATCGCCCGCCACGCCGACGGCCGCGGCGCCTTCGGCAGAGCCGCCCGAACTGTCCAAGCTGGATTTTTCGGTCGGCGATCCGACGCACGCGCTCGCGCACTGTGCCGGCCAGGTCGAAGTGCAGGAGATGGCGGCCGGCATCGGCCCCGCCTACGAGGAGGCGGCCGTGCTGTACGCCAACGGCAATACGGCGGAGGCCGAGGCGGCGCTCAACGGGGTGCTGGATGCCCAGGCCAGCCACGCGGGCGAGGGGCTGTGGATGATGCTGCTCGATTTGTACCGGCTGACGGGACAGCGCCAGCGCTTCGAGCAGCGGGTGCTGGACTATGCGACGCGCTTCGAGCGGTCGCCGCCGCCGTGGTCGGATCTGTCGAGTGCGCCGGAGCACGTCCGCTCCAATGTGGCGCCGATGGTGAACATGTCGGGCGGCCTGTCGGGCCAGGTGGCGGCGCAGTTCCAGCAGATGGGGATCATCGGCAAGAAGAGCGGCGCGATCCGCATCGATCTGGGGCGCCTGCGCTCGGTCGATGAAACCGGCTGCACGCTGTTCCGCGGGGTGTTGCGCGAGTTTGCTGCCGAGCGGGTGAAAGTGTCGCTGCTGAATTGCGGGCAGCTCGCCGAGATGCTCGCGGGCCAGGTGCGTGCCGGCGAGCCGAGCGGCCGCGACATCTGGCTGCTGCTGCTGGAGATGCTTCAGCACACCGGCGAGCAGGAGCGCTTCGAGGACCTGGCGGTCGATTATGCGATCACCTTCGAGGAGTCCCCGCCCTCGTGGGAGCCGCGCGTCGAACAGGCGGCGTCGTCGACTTCGGTGCAGGAGGTGGCGCTCGATCTGGACGCGCCGCCGAGCAGCGATTTCGTCCTCGACGGGGAAATCACCAGTACGGCGGTCGAGAAGATCCGCAAGCTGGCCGCGCATGCGAGCAGTCTGCAGAACGTCGAAGTCGATTGCGGCCAGTTGCGGCGCATCGACTTCGTCAGCGCCGGGACGCTATTCAATATTCTCGCCACCCTGCAGGCGCAGGGTAAGAAGGTCGTGCTGCGCAACGTCAATGCGATGGTTGCGGCACTGCTGCGGATGATGGGTGTCGATCAGGTTGCGGTGGTGCTGTTGCGCAGCTGAGGCCGCCCCGCGTCCGCCCCTCGGACACAAGGAATATCCACATGGAACAGTATCACGGCACCACGATCCTCTCGGTGCGCCGCGGTAACCGCGTCGCGCTGGGCGGGGACGGCCAGGTCACGCTGGGCAATATCGTGATCAAGGCGACCGCGCGCAAGGTGCGGCCGATCTACCAGGGCAAGATCCTCGCGGGTTTTGCCGGGGGTACGGCCGACGCGTTCACGCTGATCGAGCGCTTCGAGGCGAAACTGGAGAAGCATCAGGGCAACCTGCTGCGCAGCGCGGTGGAGCTGGCGAAGGACTGGCGCACCGACCGCATCCTGCGCCGGCTGGAGGCGATGCTGGCGGTTGCGGACCGCGACAATTCGCTCGTGATCACCGGCAACGGCGACGTGCTGGAGCCCGAGCAGGGCATCGTCGCGATCGGCAGCGGCGGCGCGTACGCACAGTCGGCGGCGCGTGCGCTGCTGGAGAATACCGACCTGCCGCCCGAGGACATCGTGCGCAAATCGCTGCAGATCGCGGGCGACCTGTGCATTTACACGAACCAGAGTCACGTGATCGAGGTGCTCGAGGGATGACCCAGATGACCCCGCCGGAGATCGTCTCCGAACTCGACAAGCACATTGTCGGCCAGAGCAAGGCGAAGAAGGCCGTGGCGATTGCCTTGCGCAACCGCTGGCGGCGTGCGCAGGTCGAGGAGCCGCTGCGCAGCGAGATCACCCCCAAGAACATCCTGATGATCGGGCCGACCGGCGTCGGCAAGACCGAGATCGCGCGGCGCCTGGCGCGCCTGGCGAATGCACCGTTCATCAAGATCGAGGCGACGAAGTTCACCGAAGTCGGCTATGTGGGTCGCGATGTCGAGACGATCATCCGCGACTTGGCGGAGATCGCGATCAAGGACGGGCGCGAGCGCGCAATGAAGACGGTGCGCGACCGGGCGATGGATGCCGCCGAGGACCGCGTGCTCGATGCGCTGCTGCCGGCGGCGCGGCCGGTCGGTTTCGCGGCCGAGCCGGAAGCGCAGGATACGGCGACGCGGCAGAAATTCCGCAAGAAGCTGCGCGAGGGCGAGCTCGACGACAAGGAGATCGAGATCGAGGTCGCCACGCACGCGATGACGGCCGAAATCTTCGCGCCGCCCGGCATGGAGGAGCTGACGCAGCAGATCCAGGGCATGTTCCAGAACCTCGGCGGCGGCAAGAAGAAGCTGCGCAAGATGAAGATCGCCGAAGCGCTGAAGGCGCTCGCGGACGAGGAGGCGGTGCGCCTGATCAACGACGAGGAAGTGAAGGGGGAGGCGATCCGCGCGGTCGAGCAGAACGGCATCGTGTTCCTCGACGAGATCGACAAGATCGCCGCGCGCTCGGACGTGCACGGCGCCGACGTGTCGCGCCAGGGCGTGCAGCGCGACCTGCTGCCGCTGGTCGAGGGCACGACGGTGTCGACCAAATACGGCATGATCAAGACCGATCACATCCTGTTCATCGCCAGTGGCGCCTTTCACCTGTCCAAGCCGAGCGACCTGATCCCCGAGCTGCAGGGGCGCTTCCCGATCCGCGTCGAACTGGAAAGCCTGTCGGTGGACGACTTCGAGCGCATCCTGACGCAGACCGACGCGTGCCTCGTGCGCCAGTACCAGGCGCTGCTTGCGACCGATGGCGTGGCGCTGGAGTTCGTCGATGCGGGCATCCGCCGCCTCGCCGAGATCGCCTTCCAGGTGAACGAGAAGACCGAGAACATCGGTGCGCGCCGCCTGTACACGGTGATGGAGCGGCTGCTCGAGGAGGTGTCCTTCGATGCCGGCAAGAGCGGCCTCGACAAGGTGCTGATCGACGCGGCCTATGTCGATGCCCGGCTCGACGTGCTGGCCCAGCGCGAGGATCTGGCACGCTACGTCCTGTAAGGTGATGGCGCCCGGTTCCGCGCCGGCGCCACGCTTTCTCCCTCATTCGGAGGGTATTTTCCGCGATGCCTCGGCGACGAGCCCCTTCAACAGGTCGACCGGCACCGGGAACACGATCGTCGCGGCCTTGTCGCCGGCGATCTGGGTGAGGGTCTGGAGGTAGCGCAGCTGCATCGCGGCGGGTTCGCGCGCGAGCGTCGCGGCCGCGGCCATCAGGCTCTCCGCCGCCTGTTTCTCGCCTTCGGCATGGATCACCTTGGCGCGCCGCTCGCGCTCGGCCTCGGCCTGGCGGGCGATCGCGCGGATCATGCTTTCGTTGAGGTCGATGTGCTTGATCTCGACATTGGCGACCTTGATGCCCCACGCATCGGTCTGGGCGTCGAGGATCTGCTGCACGTCGAGATTGAGCTTCTCGCGTTCGGCGAGCATCTCGTCGAGCTCGTGCTTGCCCAGCACCGCGCGCAGCGTGGTCTGCGCGAGCTGGCTGGTGGCGACGAGGTAGTTCTCGACCTGGATGATGGCCTTCTGCGGGTCGATGACGCGGAAGAACACGATCGCGTTCACCTTCACCGACACGTTGTCGCGCGAGATCACGTCCTGGCTCGGCACGTCGAGGGTGACGACGCGCAGGTCGACCTTGACCATCTGCTGGATGCCGGGAATCACGATGACGAGGCCCGGTCCCTTGACCCGCCAGAAGCGGCCGAGCATGAAGACGACGCCGCGTTCGTATTCGCGCAGGATCCGCAGCGCGGATGCGACCAGCGCGACGAGGATGATCAGGACCGTGCCCAGCCCGAGATTGAGGTCGAAGATCATGGCGGGCTTCCTCCGGGGCGATGGGGCGGTTCGGGGGGCAGTGGCTCGACGTGCAGGGTGAGGCCGTCGAGTCGGGTAACACGCACGCGGTCGCCCGGCGCGAGCGGCGAGTCGCTCGCCACGCGCCAGGATTCGCCCTGGACGAGGGCCCATGCGCCGTCCGCGGTCACGGTGCTGACCGTCGCGATCGCGCCGCTCAGCTGCTCGCGGCCGCTGACGACGGGCCGGCTCCGGGTGCGGGCGGCGAAGCTGCCGACGGCTCCGATCAGGAGCGCGCTGGTGACCGCGAGGCCGACCAGGAAGGGCAGCGGGATGCCGAAGCCGGGCGCTTCGGTGTCCATGAGGAAGAGGCCGCCGACGACGAAGGCGACGATGCCGCCGACGCCGAGCGCGCCGAAGCTCGGCAGGAAGGCTTCGGCGAGCATCAGGATCGCGCCGAGCGCGACCAGCGCGACGCCGGCCCAGTTTACGGGCAGGAGGTGGAAGGCGTACAGCGCCACCAGCAGGCAGATCGCGCCCGCGACGCCCGGCACGCCGAAGCCCGGGTTGGTGAATTCGAAGAACAGCGCGTAGATGCCGATCATCATCAGCATCAGCGCGAGCTGCGGGTTGGACACGATGGCGAGCACGCGCATGCGCCAGTCGGGTGCGATTTCGGTGATGGCCGCGGCGGCGGTCGCGAGGCGTTGCATGCGTCCGCCGTTGAGTTTCACCTCGCGGCCGTCGAGCTTCGCCATCAGTTCGGGCAGATCGGCGGCGATCACGTCGATGACGCCCGCGGCGAGCGCTTCGTCGGCCGACAGGCTGGCGGCCTCGCGCACCGCGCGTTCGGCGAAGTCACCGCTGCGCCCGCGCAACTGCGCCAGGCTGCGCAGGTAGGCCGCGGCGTCGTTGCGCACCTTTTCCATCATCGCATCGCCGACCGCTGCGGGGCTTTCGGCCGACTTGTCGTCCTTCTTGTCCTTGCGCGGCGTGACGCCGTCGGGTTTGCCGCCCGGCATGCCGATCGCCACCGGCGTCGCCGCGCCGAGGTTGGTGGCGGGGGCCATCGCGGCGATGTGGCTGGCGTACAGGATGTAGGTGCCGGCGCTCGCGGCGCGCGCGCCCTCCGGGCCGACCCAGGTGGCGATGGGGAGCGGTGCGGCGAGGATGTCCTTGATGATGGCGCGCATCGAGGTGTCGAGGCCGCCCGGGGTGTCCATCGCCAGCACCACGAGACCCGCCTGCCGCTTGTGCGCCCGGGCGAGCTCGCGCGCGAAGAAATCCGAGGTCGCCGGTCCGATCACGCCGTCGATGCGCAGCACGACGACCTCGCCACCGGCGGGCGCGGCGGCCGGACGGTTGTGCAGGAGGAAACCGAGGATCAGCAGTGCGAGCGCGAGCAGCGCCCAGATCGTTCTGCGCATACGCATTCCTCGCACCGGAACGCATCCGGCTTGCGGCATGCATGAAGCATCCGATCGTATGAGTGCGGGCGGCCGCAAGCGTTCCCGCGGCGACGTCCGGAGCGTCGGGCAGCCGGATCGGGGGGGGCGGACGCAAGAAGGGCGTGGCCGCGAGTGTCGCGGGCACGCCCTTCGTGTGCTTGCCGGTCAGCCGGCGGGATCAGGCCGGCTTGGCCGGTTCGCAGGTCTCGACCGGCGGCAGCGCGATCTTGTTGTCCTTGCTGTACTGGTAGTCGTGGAAGATGTGCTCGGCGCTGAGGATCTGGTAGCTGCCGTCGGCGCGCCGGTGCGTGGTGTCCTTGAGCCGGTAGGTGTAGTGGCCGCAGGTCCAGCAGTCGAAGTTGCGCATGTGCGTGCACAGGCAGGTCTTGTCCATCACCGACAGCCGCTTTGCGTCGGGGTGCAGTGCGAGTTCGCGGTTGTAGGCGGTGATGTAGGCGCAGTTGCCGTTGCCGTCGAGCAGGTAGCCGTAGGCTTCGCAATTCGGGCGAATGCCGGCGCCGATCGACGGGCTGCTCTTGAGCATGCGCATCGGGTAGCCGGTGGGCGAGGTGTTGTTGACCTCGATGTCGTTTTCGTTGGCGCCGAAGTAGTGCTGCTGCACGTCCGGCGGCAGGCCGCATTCGTGCGACACGGTGAAGCGCGTGGCGACCTGGATCGCGGCGGCGCCGGCTTCGAGGAAGGACACGCCGTCGCTGCCGGTGAAGATGCCGCCGGCCGGGATCAGCGGGATGTCGAGCTTCTCCGCGGCGAGATACTCGCGGATTTCGGCGACGATGGTGTGCAGGTCGTACTGTGCCCAGTCCATGCCGAAACCGAGGTGGCCGCCGGCGAGCGGACCCTCGACGACGACGTAGTCGGGCAGGCGGTTGGTGCGCGCGGACTTGCGCAGGAACAGCACGAGCGCGCGCAGGGAGGAGACGATGATGCCGAGCTTCACGTCGCGGAAGCGCGGGTGGTCCTCGATCAGGCCGAACGAGCCCAGGTGCAGGCCGGCAGCGAGTGTGATGCCGTCGATGCCGGCATCCATCGCGGCACGCAGGCGCACACGCAGCGTCTCCTTGGGGCCGTTCATCGTGAGTTTTTCCATGCAGTTCATGAAGATCAGCCCGTCGCCGCGCTTGCGTTCCATGGTGCGCGTGACGTGCGTCTTCTGGGCTTCCTCGAGCAGGCCGAGGTCGAACTGCACTTCCGACTTGTTGGCGTTGGCGACGTTGTACTTGTACTGCTTGAGCTTGTCGCGCACGTACTTGGTGTCGTAGCGGCGGTCGCTCACCGTCGGGATCATCGCGTCGGAGATGTGGCCAATGCCGCCGAGGCGCGCTGCTTCGAGCGACAGGTCGGACGTCGAGATGTCTACGCCCATCCCGCCAATCATGATCGGTACGTATTCCCTGCTCCCGAACCGCAGGCGGAAATCATCGAGACATTTCATGTGTGTCTTCTATATTGCGTTGCTGTGCCGGCCAGCAGACAAATCGGCAAGGCGCGATTCTCCCACACCCGGGCCTTCAGGGGAAAACATCGCGCCCCGGGCGCCGGGGCGGCGGCCGGGGCCGAATCTCGCTTCAGCGGGCGCGCCGGTCAGCCGATCATGCCGGCACCGACGGTGTTGTTGGTGCTTTCGTCGATGATGATGAAGGCGCCGGTGGCGCGGTTCTCCACGTAAGGGTCGGCAAAGATCGGTTGCGCGAGTTTGAGCGTCAGGCGCGCGATATCGTTCATCGCCAGCGCGCTGGCGGGTTCGCGTTCCAGCGTGTTCACGTTCAGCAGGCACTCGATCTTCGCGACCTTGGCCTTCACTTCGCGCGTGGTGTGGCGCAGCACGTAGGTGCGGGCGGGCGACAGCGGCGTCTCGGACAGCCAGCACAGGGTCGCATCGATCTGCTTCAGTTGTTCGGGCTGTTCGCTGCTCTTGACGATCATGTCGCCGCGCGAGATGTCGATCTCGTCCGCGAGCAGCAGCGTGACCGACTGTTCGTGGATCGCGCGTTCGATGCTGGCGCCGCCGATCTGGATGTCCTTGACGGTGCTGGTGCGTCCCGACGGCAGCACGGTGACGGCGTCGCCGACGGCAACCTCGCCGGATTCGACGCGCCCCATGAAGCCGCGGAAGTCGTGCAGTTCGGGGTTCGCCGAGTCCTGCGGACGGCAGACGAACTGCACCGGGAAGCGGAAGTTCTCGGCCTGTTCGGTGTGGGCGGCGGGGGCCGTTTCGAGGATGTCGAGCAGCGTGGGGCCGTCGTACCAGCCGAGGCGGTCGCCGCGGTCGACGATCATGTCGCCGTTGAGCGCGGACAGCGGAATGAAGCGCACGTCCTTGATGCCGACCTTGTCGGCGAAGGCGAGGTAGTCGGCCTTGATGCGTTCGAAGGTGGCCTGGTCGTAGTCGACGAGGTCCATCTTGTTCACCGCGACGAGAAGATGCGGGATGCCGACCAGGCTCGCGAGGTAGGAGTGGCGGCGGGTCTGCGTGAGGACGCCCTTGCGCGCATCGACGAGGATGATCGCGAGGTTGGCGGTCGAGGCGGCCGTGACCATGTTGCGGGTGTACTGCTCGTGGCCCGGGGCGTCGGCGATGATGTATTTGCGCGTGCCGGTGGAGAAGTAGCGATAGGCGACGTCGATCGTGATGCCCTGTTCGCGCTCGGCCTGCAGGCCGTCGGTGAGCAGCGACAGGTCGACCGCGCTCATGCCGCGCTTGGCCGAGGTCTTCTCGATGGCGTTGAGGGTGTCGGCGAGGATGGTCTTGGTGTCGAACAGCAGGCGGCCGATCAGCGTGCTCTTGCCGTCGTCGACGCTGCCGCAGGTGAGGAAGCGCAGGAGGCCGTGGTCGGTGTCGGGCAGGTTTTCGATGGCGGACATGGTTTTGTTTCCTTCAGATCTTTCGAGAATTCTGGTTGCTGCTGTTCGTTTGGGTTGCCGTGCTGCTAATTCGCCGGCGCCGCGCGGGGTATTCGCTCTGCGGCTGCGGAACTCGCGCAGCGGCGCGCTTCCGCGCCTGCGCTCAGACAGTCCTCGCCGCGCCGCGAACACCCCGCACGTCCCCGGCTACGTTCGGGGTGGGCGAAGGGCCGGGTTCAAGACGCCTTTGCCTTTAACGTTCCATCTGCACACAGCAAGAGCCGGGCGGGGTGTTTGCGGAGCGGCGAGGACTGTCTGAGCAGACAGCGCGGAAGCGCGCTGTACTGCGAGTTCCGCAGCCGACGGAGCAAATTCCCCGCCCGGCTCGCTTAGCGCCCCGCACCTCCGGTTACCCCGACAACGCTCTTAGAAATACCCTTCCTTCTTCCGCTGCTCCATCGACGCTTCAGAGGTCTGGTCGTCCAGACGGGTGGCGCCGCGCTCGGTGATGGTGGTTGTGGCAGTTTCAATCACGATCTTCTCCACGGTGTCGGCGTCCGACTCCACCGGCGCCGTGCAGGAGATGTCGCCGACGGTACGGAAACGCACCTGCAGTTCGACGATTTCCTCCCCGGCCTTGGGCAGGTTGGTCAGTTCGCCGCTCATCAGCGGCACGTTGACCGGAACGATGGCGCCCTGGCGGATGACCACCGAACGCTGATGGGCGAAGTAGATCGACGGCAGTTCGAGCTTCTCGCGCTCGATGTACTGCCACACGTCCATTTCAGTCCAGTTGCTGATGGGGAAGGCGCGAATGTTCTCGCCCTTGTGGCTGCGCGCGTTGTACAGGTTCCACAGCTCGGGGCGCTGGTTCTTCGGGTCCCACTGGCCGAACTCGTCGCGGAAGCTCATGATCCGCTCCTTCGCGCGCGCCTTCTCCTCATCGCGGCGGGCCCCGCCGATGCAGGCGTCGAAACCGAACTCCTCGATCGCCTCGAGCAGCGTCACCGACTGGTGCTTGTTGCGCGACTCGTTCTCGTGCTTCAGCACGACGGTGCCGCGCTTCATGGAGTCTTCCACCGAGCGGACGATCAGCCGCTCGCCCAGTTCGGCTGCGCGCTTGTCGCGGAACTCGACCACTTCCTTGTAGTTGTGGCCGGTGTCGATGTGCATCAGGGGGAAGGGGAACTTGCCCGGGCGGAATGCCTTCTCGGCGATGCGCAGCATGCAGATCGAATCCTTGCCGCCGGAGAACAGCAGCACGGGGTTCGAGCACTGGCCGGCGACCTCGCGCATGATGTGGATCGCCTCGGCTTCGAGCCAGTCGAGGTGGGTCAGGGTTTGACGAGTCAGCGTGGACATCTTGGTTCTCGGTTACTTGTGTTCTCGGTGCGTGTTCGGGCGAATGTCAGCCTTTCTTGACGTGCAGGCCGCATTCCTTGCTCTGCGGGTCCTCCCACCACCAGCGGCCGGCGCGGACGTCCTCGCCGACGGCGATCGCGCGCGTGCAGGGGGCACAGCCGATGCTGGGGTAGAACTGCTCGTGCAGGGCGTTGTAGGGCACCTCGTGCATGCGGATGTAGGCCCACACTTCGGTCTCGGACCAGTCCGACAGCGGATTGAGCTTCACGAGGCCGTTGCCCTGATCGAATTCGCGCGTCGGCAGGCCGCTGCGCGTCGTCGATTGGGCGGCGCGCAGGCCGGTGATCCACGCCTTCTTGCCGGCCAGCGCACGCTGCAGCGGCTCGACCTTGCGCATGTGGCAGCAAGCCTTGCGCAGCTCGACGGATTCGTAGAAGGCGTTGATGCCGTGGCTGCGGACGTAGGTTTCGACTGCATCGGACTTCGGGAAGAAGACCTTCAGCTTCGTGCCGTAGCGCTGCTCGACCTCGCCCATCAGCGTGTAGGTCTCGGCCGGCAGGCGCCCGGTGTCGAGCGAGAAGATCTCGATCGGCTGCCCTTCGCGCAGGATCAGGTCGGTGAGGACCATGTCCTCGGCGCCGAAGCTGTTCGCGAAGGTGATTTCGCCGGCACTGCCGAACTCGGCGACCGCCGCGCGCAGCAGTTCGAGGGCGGCGTCGGTCTTGGCGCCGACGGCGTCGACCAGCGCCGGCGTGAGCTCGGGGCGCGTGGCGGGGTTGGTGGCGGCCGGGCGCAGCAGCGTCACGGCGCTGTTCACGACTTCACCTGCGCCTGGGTCGGACGGGCGACGCGGCGGAACAGCGGCTGCGGGTGGGTGGCCGAGGCCTGGTAGGGCTGCGTGAAGTCGCTGACGTTCGCGACGGCCGCTGCGAGCTGCTCGTCGGTGTAGCGGTCCGCTCGCGGCTGCAGCGCATCGAAGCCGCTGCGCGTCATGTAGTTGAACTGGTCGCGCAGCACGTCGCCGATCGCGCGCAGCTCGCCGGTGTAGCCGTAGCGCGTGCGCAGCAGCGTGGCGGTCGAGTAGCCGCGTCCGTCGGTGAACTTGGGGAAGTTCACCGCGATGACGGCAAGGCGCTTGACGTCGTCGGCGATGTCCTCGGGGCCTTCGCCGGCGTCGAGCCACACGCCCAGTTCGCCGCTCTCGGCGCGGGCCGCGAGTTCGTCGCGGCGGGCCTGCCACACGGCGAGCGGCACGAGCGTGCGCCCGGCGGGCACCGCGACGTCCGCGGGGGCTTCGCCCTCGGCGAGCAGGACGAGCTGCCAGTCGTCCGCGACGACCCGGCCGTTCTTGATCAGCTTAGGCATTCGCCACCTTCCTTTGCGTGTGTTGTTCGCCGCCATAGACCCGCTGCTTGAACGGTTCGATGCCGAGGCGGTGCACCGTGTCGACGAAGCGCTCGTCGGGGTGCCGGTGTTCGATATAGGTTTCGATCAGCTTCTCGACGACGTCGGCCATCTGCGCGCGCGCAAACGACGGGCCGATGACCTTGCCGAGCGCGGTGTCGTTGCCCTGCGTGCCGCCGATCGTGACCTGGTACCACTCCTCGCCGTTCTTATCGACACCGAGGATGCCGATGTGGCCGACGTGGTGGTGGCCGCAGGAGTTCATGCAGCCCGAGATGTTGATGTCGATGTCGCCGATGTCGTACAGGTAGTCGAGATCGTCGAAGCGCTCCTGGATCGCCTGCGCGATCGGGATCGACTTCGCGTTCGCGAGGCTGCAGAAGTCGCCGCCGGGGCAGCAGATGATGTCGGTCAGCAGGCCGATGTTCGGCGTCGCGAGGCCCGCCTTGCTGGCAAGCTGCCACAGCGTATACAGGTCCGACAGCTTCACGTCGGCCAGCACGACGTTCTGCTCGTGGGTCATGCGCGCCTCGCCGAAGCTGAAACGGTCCGCCCAGTCGGCGACGAGGTCCATCTGATCGGCGCTGATGTCGCCCGGCGCGATGCCGGTCTTCTTCAGCGACAGCGTCACGGAGGCGTAGCCCGGCTTCTTGTGGGCGCGCACGTTGCGCTTGACCCACGCGGCGAAGGCGAGGTTTTCGACGATGTGATGATGGTGCGGCTTGTCGTCGGCCGGCAGGTCTTCGTACTGCGGATCGACAAAGTGCGCCGCGACGCGCGCGACTTCGGCTTCCGTGAGGGTGTTCGGGCCGTCCTTCGCATGCGCCCATTCCTCGCGCACCTGCCAGCGGAACTCCTCGACGCCGAGCGCCTTGACGAGGATCTTGATGCGCGCCTTCCAGATGTTGTCGCGCCGGCCGTAGCGGTTATAGACGCGCAGGATCGCTTCGCAATAGGTGATCAGGTGCTGCCACGGCACGAAGCTCTCGATCTCCTCGCCGAGGATCGGCGTGCGGCCCAGGCCGCCGCCGACCAGCACGCGGAAACCGATGTTGCCTGCGGCATCGCGCTTGAAGTCGAGGCCGATGTCGTAGACGCGCAGCACGACGCGGTCTTCGATGGCGCCATTCACGGCGATCTTGAACTTGCGCGGCAGGTAGGCGAATTCGGGGTTGTAGGTCGCCCACTGGCGCAGGAGCTCGGCCCACGGACGCGGATCGACGATCTCGTCGGCTGCGACGCCGGCGAAGGGGTCGGCGGTGATGTTGCGGATGTCGTTGCCCGAGGTCTGGTTCGCGTGCATCTGCACGGTCGCGAGCTCGGCGAGCATGTCGGGGATCACTTCCAGCGGCGACCAGTTGAACTGGACGTTGGTGCGCGTCGTGAAGTGCGCATAGCCGCGGTCGTAGGTGCGCGCGAGGTGCGCGAGCTTGCGCAGCTGGCGGCTGGCGAGATGGCCGTAGGGCACGGAGATGCGGAACATCGGCGCGTGGCGCTGGATGTACAGGCCGTTCTGCAGACGCACCGGACGGAACTCGTCGTCGGTCAGCTCGCCGGCGAGGTGACGCCGCATCTGGTCGCGGAACTGCGCGACGCGTTCGTCGAGAAGCTGCTGGTCGTATTCGTCGTATTGGTACATTGCGTACTCTCTCGTTGAGTCCTTCAAATCCTGCCGTTTCAGTGTCCGATCATCTTCGCGCCGACGAGCACCAGCATCGTCGCGAGCATCGGGCGCAGCACCCGTTCGGGCACCTTCGTCGAAATGTGGCTGCCGATCCAGATGCCCGGCAGCGAGCCGACGATCAGGCTGCCGAGCAGCAGCCAGTCGACGCTGCCCAGCATCCAGTGGCCGATGCCGGCGACCAGCGTCAGCGGCACCGCGTGGGCGATATCCGAGCCGACGATGCGCAGGGCCGACATCCCGGGGTACAGCAGGAACAGCGCGGTCACGCCGAGTGCGCCGGCGCCGACCGAGGAGATCGACACCAGCACGCCCAGGATCGCACCGGTCAGGACCGTGAGGCGGGCCGTGCGCACCGGGTTCGGCTGGCCGCCGAAGCGTCTTGCGGCATAGGCCTGGATCTGCTTGCGGAAGATGAGTGCGACCGCCGTCAGCAACAGCGCGATCCCCAGCGCCACCTTGATGAGGCTGGTGGCGCCGCCGATGCCGCCGGGGGCGAACTTGCCGACCAGCACCAGCGTCAGCGCAGCGGCGGGGATGCTACCGGTGGCGAGGCGTCTTGTCACGGCCCAGTCGACCGTGCCCTTCCTGCCGTGGGCGAGCGTGCCGCCGGCTTTGGTGATCGCGGCGTAGAGCAGGTCGGTGCCGACCGCGACCGAGGGATGGATGCCGAACAGCAGCACGAGCAGAGGCGTCATCAGCGATCCGCCGCCGACGCCGGTCAATCCGACGACGGCGCCGACCGCGAACCCGGCGACTGTGTAGGCAAAGTCCATGAATACGTTCCCCTTGTATGGTGCGGTGCATCGTATGTGGGAGGTTCGGGATCAGAAAGATGGTTTGCGTTAAACTTTAAGAAGTTTTGGTTATATAAGGGGTGGCCATGAACCTCCAGCAGCTGCGCTACATCCACGAAGTCGCGCGTCGCGGGCTGAACGTGTCCGAGGCGGCGGAGGCGCTGTTCACGTCGCAGCCGGGGGTGTCGAAGCAGATCCGGCAGTTCGAGGCGGAGCTGGGGGTCGATATCTTCGTGCGCCACGGCAAGCGCCTGGTCGATGTGACGCAGCCGGGCCGGCAGGTGCTGGCAATCGCCGAGCGCATGCTGCGCGATGCGGACAACCTGCGGCAGGTCGGGGACGAGTTCACGAACGAGGTCGCAGGGGACTTCTCGATCGCGACGACGCACACGCAGGCGCGCTACGTGCTGCCGCGCGTGATCCGCAGCTTCATGCAGCGCTTTCCGCAGGTGAAGCTGTCGCTGCATCAGGGCAGTCCGCGCCAGGTGTGCGACATGGTGATGTCGGGCGAGGCGGACATCGCGATCGCGACCGAGGCGATCGCCGAGTACGACGAGATGGTGATGCTGCCCTGCTACCAGTGGAACCGCTGCGTCGTCGCGGCGCCGCGCCATCCGATCCTGAAGGAGCATCCGCTGACGCTGGAGGCGATCGCGCGCTATCCGGTGATCACCTACGACGACGCCTTCACCGGGCGCAGCCTGATCAACAAGGCTTTCCTCGGGCGTGGGCTGCGGCCGAACGTGGTGCTGACGGCACTCGACTCCGACGTGATCAAGACCTATGTCGCGATGGACCTCGGCATCGGCATCGTCGCGCGCATGGCCTACGATGCGGCGAGCGACAAGGGGCTGGGGATGGCCGATGCCGCGCACCTCTTCGAGTCGAGCACGACGCGCGTGGGGCTGCGGCGCAACGCCTACCTGCGCGGTTATGTGTATGCGTTCATCGAGCTGTTCGCGCCGCACCTGACGCGGCGGATGATCGATGTGTCGCTGGCGGGCGGGGGCGAGGATTACGGGATGTAGCGGCGGTCGTTCGCTGGCGGCTTCGAGGCGTCCCTGGCCCCCGGACGGGGACGCGCCGCGCCGACGTTCCGGGACGTGCCCGTCAGCGGCCGTCGAACAGCCGGTCGAGCGTCGCGGTAGTGCCGGCGGCGAGGGCCAGCGTCAGCGCGACGCGCGCCTGCGACGCGGGGAGTTCGCCGGCGGGGAGGGTGCCGAGCTGGTCGTCGAGCGCCTTGCGGTTCACGGCGCCGAGTCCGACGCGGCTCGCGCGGACGACGGGGATGCCGGTAGCGACGGCGCGTGCGACCGGCGCTTCCCAGGCGGCCGGCAGGCTGCCGTTGCCGGGCAGCGCGAGGACGAGGCCGCGCGCGCCGTTTGCGCGCAGCAGGTCGATGAGTTCGGGCGGGGTGCCGGCGCCGACGTAGAGGACGTCCACGCGCGGCAGTTCGGCGAGATCCGCGGCGAGCGTGACGAGCGGGCCGGGCGTGGCCGGGGGCGGAACGAAGTAGCGCACCGGGTCGTTGCGGCCGATCGCGCCGGCGGTGGCGCCGGCGAAGGCGTCGAGGCGGTGGGTCGCGCCCTTGCGCACGCCGAGCGCGGGAAAGATCGCGTCGCCGAAGCTTACGAGCGTGCCGCGGCCGGCGCTGTCGGGGTGGGCGGCGACGCAGGTGGCGGCGTAGAGGTTCATCGGGCCGTCGGCGGAGAGCGCGGTCGCGGGGCGCATCGCGGCGGTGAGGACGACGGGCTTGGCGCCGGCGAGCGTGAGCTGCAGGAAGGCGGCCGTCTCTTCCAGCGTGTCGGTGCCGTGCGTGACGACGATGCCGTCGATGCTGGCGTCGTCGAGGAGCGCCTGTGCGCGCCGGCCGAGGGTGAGCCAGTGGGCCGGCCCCATGTCCTTGCTGTCGAGGCTGAAGGGCTGCTCGGCGCGCATCTGCGCGACGTCGGCGAGCTGCGGCACGGCCGCGAGCAGGGCATCGGCGCCCAGCGCGCCGGCGGTGTAGCCGCTGGTGTCGGTCGCGGACGCGGCGGCGCCGGCGATGGTGCCGCCGGTGGCGATGAGGGCGAGGGTGGGCATGGCGGCGTCCTCCGTTCCTGGTTCAGCCCGGGCGGAACACGGCGATGCGGCGTGCGCGTTCCTGTTCGAGCAGCCGGGTCGCGACGTCGCCCGGGACGCCCAGGGTATCGAATACCGAACCGGCGAGCTGCAGGCCGGATTCCAGCGTCTCGGGGATCACGACCGTCGCGCCGGCGTCGCGCAGCGCCTGGGCGTGCGCTTCGTCGCGCGCGCGGGCGGCGATGCGCACGCCGGGCGAGCTCGCGCGGATGCCTTTCACGGCGTGCACGGCGGCGGCGGTGTGGTCCATCGTCAGCACGACGGCGACCGCCCGTTCGAGATGCAGCTTGCGCAGCAGTTCCGGGCGGCTGGCGTCGCCGAAATGCACCGGCGCACCGCGCGCGCGCAGTTTCTTGACCCGCTTGGCGTCCGTTTCGACGGCGAGGTGGGGGATGCCCTGTTCGGACAGCAGCTCGCCGATAAGCTGGCCGACGCGGCCGTAGCCGGCAACGATCACGTGGCCGCTGATCTGGTCGAGCGGGGCGCTCGCCTCCGCGGTGGCCGGGCGGCCGAGCCTCGCGTCGATGCCGTCGCCGAGCTTGCGGCCGAGGAGCGTGAGCGGCGGCGTGATGAGCATCGACAGGCCCACGACGAGCAGCATGAAGTGGCCGACGGTCGGGCTGATCAGGCCGAGGCCCAGTGCCATGCCGATGACGATGAAGGCAAACTCGCCGCCCTGGCCGAGCATGATGCCGCCTTCGGCGGCGCGTCCCCACGACAGGCCGAAGAGGCGGAACAGCACGATCAGGATCAGCCCCTTGATCGCGAGCACGCCGATCACCGAGAGCGGCAGCAGCAGGGGTTCGGCGAGGATCGCGCTGACGTCGATGCCCATGCCCACCGACATGAAGAAGAGGCCCATCAGCAGGCCCTTGAAGGGCTCGATCGTGACCTCGACCTCGTGGCGGAACTCGGTCTCGGCGATCAGGAGGCCCGCGAGGAGTGCGCCCATTTCCATCGACAGGCCCGCCGCCTGCGTGAGCGCCGCGACGCCCAGCGTCGTGAGCAAGGTCACGGCCATGAAGGATTCGGACTGGCGGATCACCGCGATCTGGTGGAAGAGCGGGCGCACGATGCGGCTGCCGATGAAGTAGATCAGGGCGACCGTGGCGATGCCTTTGAGCGCCGCCACGCCCATCAGCGTGGTGACGCTTTCGCCGGATTTCTGCCCGAGTACGCTGACGACGACGAGCAGCGGGACGACCGCGAGATCCTGGAACAGCAGCACCGAGAAGGTCGCCTGGCCAAGCGGGGTGCCGACTTCGCGCCGCTGCGTGAGGAGCTGCATCACGACGGCGGTCGAGGAAAAGGACAGGACGAAACCCAGCACGACGGACGATTCGAAGGTGTTGCCGAACGCGTAGGCGATGCCGCCGATCACGAGCGCCGACAGGCCGACCTGCAGGGCCCCGAGGCCGAACACGAGGCGGCGCATCGCCCACAGGCGGTCGACGGACATCTCCAGACCGATCATGAACATCAGGAAGATGACGCCGAACTCGGCAAAGACCGCGACGTCCTCCTGGCGGGAGAAGGTCAGATAGCTCAGCCACGGGACGCTGTCGGTGTGCTGGCCGAGGCCGAAGGGGCCGACGATCATGCCCACGGCGAGAAAGCCGAGCACCGGGTTGATGCTGCGCCGCTGCAGCAGCGGGATCAGCACGCCGGCGAGTGCGAGGAAGAGGATGACTTCGTGGAGGAAGGCGGGAGCGTCGTGCGCGTCCATCGAGGGATCTTGTTTGGCGTATGCCGTCAGTGTACCGGATCGCGCGGCGCCCGGTCGCGCCGCGGCGGAAGTCCGGTCCGGTTTCAGTCGGCCAGCTGCGCTTCCTCGCCTTCCTGCTGCTGCAGCGCCCACATGCGTGCGTAGTCGCCGTCGCGCGCGAGCAGTTCGGCATGCGTGCCGCGCTCGACGATGTGGCCCTGGTCGAGCACGATGATCTCGTCGGCGTTCATGATCGTCGACAGCCGGTGTGCGATCACGAGCGCGGTACGTCCTTCGGCGGCCAGGTCGAGCTGGGCCTGGATCGCCTTCTCGGTCTTGGAGTCGAGCGCCGAGGTGGCCTCGTCGAAGATCAGGATCGCGGGGTTCTTGAGCAGCGCCCGCGCGATCGCGACGCGCTGCTTCTCGCCGCCCGAGAGCTTCAGCCCGCGCTCGCCGACGCGCGTCTCCCAGCCTTCGGGCAGGCGCGCGATGAAGTCGGTGAGCTGCGCGGCGCGCGCGGCGGCCTCGACTTCCGCGCGGCCCGCGTCGGGGCGGCCGTACTGGATGTTGTAGTAGAGCGTGTCGTTGAAGAGCACGGTATCCTGCGGCACGATGCCGATCGCCTGGCGCAGGCTCGCCTGCGTGAGCGCGCGCAGGTCGTGGCCGTTCACGCGGATCGCGCCGCCCTGCACGTCGTAGAAGCGGAACAGCAGGCGCGCGAGGGTCGACTTGCCCGAGCCCGAGTGGCCGACCACGGCGACGGTGCGGCCGGCGGGGATCTCGAAGTCGACGTCGTGCAGGATCACGCGCTTCGGGTCGTAGGCGAAGCCGACATGCTCGAAGCGCAGGTTCGCGGGCCCGGCAGGCAGCGCGAGCGCGCCGGGGGCGTCGGCGACTTCGCGATGCTCCTCCATCAGGCCGAACATGCGCTCGATGTCGGTGAGCGCCTGGCGCAGTTCGCGGTACAGCACGCCGAGGAAGTTGAGCGGGATGTAGAGCTGGATCAGGAAGGCGTTGACCAGCACGATGTCGCCGATCGTCATCGCGCCGGCGGCGACGCGGCTCGCGGCCTGCCACATCATCGCGGTGACGCCGACGGCGATGATCGCCGCCTGGCCGGTGTTGAGCGCCGACAGCGACATCTGGTTGGTGACCTGCGCGTCGGTCCATTTGCGCATCTGCTCGTCGTAGCGGCGGGCCTCGTACTCCTCGTTGTTGAAATACTTCACCGTCTCGAAGTTGAGCAGGCTGTCGATCGCGCGCGCGTTCGCGGCCGAGTCGAGCTCGTTGGCCTGGCGGCGCAGGACCGTGCGCCAGTTGGTGACGCGGATCGTGAAGAAGATGTAGAGCGTGAGCGTCGCGAGCGTGATCAGCGCGAACACCGCGTCGTACTTCGCCAGCAGGATGCCGATCACCAGCCCGATCTCGATCAGCGTCGGCAGGATCGAGTACAGCGTGTAGCTGATCAGCGAGCCGATCGAGCGTGTGCCGCGTTCGATGTCGCGCGTGAGTCCGCCGGTCTGGCGTTCGAGGTGGAAGCGCAGCGACAGCGCGTGCAGGTGGCGGAACAGGCGCAGCGCGATCTCGCGCACGGCCTGCTGCGTGACGCGCGCGAAGACGATCTCGCGCAGCTCGGTGAAGAGGGACGTGGAGAAGCGCAGCACGCCATAGGCGAGCAGCAGCGCGGCGGGGACGACGATGAAGGCCTGCTCGGTCGTCAGCGACAGCCGGTCGATGAGCTGCTTGAAGACGAGCGGCACCGTGACGTTCGCGCCCTTCGCGGCGACGAGGCAGGACAGCGCGAACAGCACGCGCACCTTGTAGGCCCAGATGTAGGGGAACAGGCTCTTGATCGTCTGCCAGTCGTGGCGTTCGGTGGGTTCGGGGCCGGGCAGGGCGGTGGCGGGTGCGCGTCTCATCAGGCAATTCTAACGTGCGGGCGGTACCATTTCGCCTTTCGTTCCGCCGTCGTCGACGCGGACGTCACCACAAGGTCAGGAATCGATGGGAAGCGGATCGGCAGGCATGTTGTTGTGGGTGGTCGCAGTGCTGGGCGGGGTGCTCGCCGGGGCGCTGCTGGTGTGGCTGCTGCTGCGCGGGCGCGCGGGCGAGGCCGCGGGGGCGGCGATCGAGCAGGGGCGCGCGGAGGTGCGCGTCGAGCTCGCGGCGGCGCTCGAGCGGGCGCGGGCGCTGGAGCAGGAGCGCTCGCAGACGCTGGCGCAGTTCGAGGCGTTGCGGCGCGAGGCCGGCGCGTGGCGCGACGCGCTCGATGCCGCGCGCGACGAACGGGCGCAGCTTGCCGAGCGCGCGTCGCGCGTCGCCGGGCTGGAGCAGAAGCTCGCCGAGACCGCCGGGCATCTGAGCGAGGCGCGCAGCCAGTTCGCCGACCTGCGCGAAAGCGCCGGGCGCCTCAACTCGCAGCAGGGCGCCGAGCTGAAGGCCGAGCGCGAGGTGCTCGCGGCGCTGCGCGGCGACCTGCAGGCCGAGCGGACGTTGCGCGAGCAGGCGGAGACGCTGGCGAACCGCCTCACCGCGGAACTCGCGGAACTGAACACGCGCTTCGAGGCCGAGCGGCGCGCCGCCGACGACAAGCTCGCGCTGCTGATGGCGGCGCGCGAGAGCCTCACGGACCAGTTCAAGAGCCTCGCCAACGATATTCTCGAGGAGAAGGCGAAGCGTTTTACCGAGCAGAATCAGACCAACCTCGGCCAGCTCCTCGATCCGCTGCGCGTGAAGCTGCAGGAGTTCCAGGGCAAGGTCGAGCAGGTCTACGTGCAGGAAGGCAAGGACCGCAGCGCGCTCGCCGAGCAGGTGCGCCAGCTGATGGAGCTCAACCACTCGCTGAGCCAGGACGCGAAGAACCTCACGCGCGCGCTGAAGGGGTCGAGCAAGGCGCAGGGCAACTGGGGCGAGCTGATCCTCGAGCGCGTGCTGGAGGCCTCGGGGCTGCGCAAGGGCGAGGAATACGACGTGCAGGAGAGCCACACGCGCGACGACGGCTCGCGCGCGCAGCCGGACGTCGTGATCCATCTGCCGGAAGACCGCCATCTCGTCGTCGACGCGAAGGTGTCGCTGACGGCCTACGAGGACTACGTGAGCACCGAGGACGAAGGCGAGCGCAACGCGGCGGCGAAGCGCCACCTCGATTCGGTGCGCGCACACATCAAGGGCCTGTCGGAGCGCAACTACCAGCACCTGTACGGCCTGAAGTCGCTCGACTTCGTGCTGATGTTCGTGCCGGTGGAGCCCGCCTTCATGCTCGCGGTGACGCACGACCGCGAGCTCTTCATGGATGCGTGGCAGAAGAACGTGCTGCTCGTGAGCCCGTCGACGCTGCTCTTCGTCGTGCGCACGGTCGCGCACCTGTGGCGCCAGGAGGCGCAGAACCGCAACGCTCAGGACATCGCGAAGCGCGGCGCCGAGCTGTACGACAAGCTGGTCGGTTTCGTCGAGGACCTGGAGTCGCTCGGCAATCGCCTCGAGCAGGCGCAGAAGGCCTATCACACCGCGCACAACAAGCTCGCGAGCGGACGCGGCAACGTCATCCGGCAGGCGGAGATGCTGAAGCAGCTGGGCGTGAAGCCGGCGAAGGAGTTGCCGGCGGGGATCGTGGAGGCGGCAGGGGACGAACGGCCCCAAGCCGTGGGTGTTCAGGCGTAGGGCTTGAAATCGTTGCTGTCACGGACGAGCAACTGCATCAGCTTGGGGTGGATGAAAAGTTTTTCCTTGCCGACCTGGACTTCGCGCAGTACGCCGACGGCGACGAGTTCCTTGAGATAGCGTGAGGCCGCCTGGCGCTGGGCGATCTGCTTGTCGACGACGTTGGCGATGCGGCAATAGGGTTGCTCGAAGATCACATCCACCAGTTCGCGCGAGTAGGTCTTGGGCAGTCGCTCGCGCACGAATCCCGTGGTGTGTTCGGCGAGCGCGCGGATGGCGGCGATTTTCCCACCCGTCCAGCGGGCCGTCTCTTCGACGGCTGTCAGCATGTACAGCAGCCAGGGCTCCCACGCCTGTTTGCGCGTCACGTCCAGCAGGAGGCGGTAGTAATCGGCTTTGTGGGCGATGATGTAGCGGCTGAGATACAGGATGGGAAGCGTGAGCAGACCTTCGTGGATCAGGTAGAGGATGTTGATCACGCGTCCGGTGCGGCCGTTGCCGTCGGAAAACGGGTGGATCGCTTCGAACTGGTAGTGTCCGACAGCCATGCGGACGAGGGGGTCGAGGCCGGTTTCGTTGTGCAGGAAGCGCTCCCAGTTGGCGAGGAGTTCGCGCAGGCAGGTTTCGCCTTCCGGCGGGGTGTAGATGACCTCGCCGCTTCGGTCGTTTGCGAGTTGGGTGCCCGGGGTGCGGCGAATGTCCATGTCGACGCCTTTGAGCGTTCGGCAGATTTCGACTGCCGTGCCGGTGCACAAGGGGCGTTCGCTCAGGGAGTGAAAACCGCGATGGAGGGCCGTGCGGTAGCGCAAAGCCTCCTTCGTCGCAGGGTCGGCCTGGTTGTCGCCATCCTGGGCGTGCCGGAAAAGCAGGTCGGTGGTGGTGACGATGCTTTCGATCTCGGAGCTGTCCTTGGCTTCGAGCAGCGGGATGGTGTTGATGAGCACGGTCTGGTTCGGGATCAACTCGGCTGCCTGCTTGAGTTCGGCAAGCGCGCTGCGTGCGTCGATGCAGCGCTTGAGCACGGCCTTCGTTTCGAGTTCGACCCCCGGCGGGATCGGCGGAAGGGCGTTGTACGGGACGTCCGCCTGCCAGCGGGGAAGGGGTGTGGTCATGAAGGCGGTCCTGTTGCGGTGCGCGTTGGCACGAGAAGGTGGACCGTTTAGGGTGCGCCTTCTCGTGTCGTCAGTGTAAACACGTCGTGAGAACGTGTCGCTGTTTTCGCATTTTGGCGACACGTTTTTGCGACGTGTCGCCGGCGGCGACACGATTCGAGGACATGTCGTCGACTCGGGTTTTCAGCGACGCGTCACCTGGCCGCTCTGCGCGTTTGCCACGCGGTAGACGCGCGCCTCCCACGGCGCGAGGCGCAGCGTGTGGCGCGGGCCGTGCGGCGCGACCGGGCGGTTCGCGAGCAGCAGGCCGCGCGAGTCGAGCGCGAAGCCCACGTGGCGGAAGGTCGCGGGGCGGCCGCTGAGGTTGCAGATCACGGCGATGCGTTCATTGCCCTCGCCGCGGGTGTAGGCGTAGAGGCGCGTGCTGCGCGGCGCGAGCGCGGCGTAGCGGCCCTCGAGCAGCGCCGGCTCGCGGCGGCGCAGCGCGATCAGGGCGCGGTAGTGGTGCAGCACCGAATGCGGGTCGGACTGCTGGCGGGCGACGTTCAGTTGTGCGTAGTCCTGGTGCACGGCGAGCCACGGCGTGCCCGTCGTGAAGCCGCCCTGCGGGCCGTCGTCCCAGGGCATCGGCGTGCGCGAGGTGTCGCGGCCGGTGCGGCGCAGCTCGTCGAGGATCGCGTCGTCGTCGATGCCCGCGGTGCGCATCTCGGCGATGCGGTTGTGTGCGAAGCGGTCGCGGAAGTCGTCGAGATGGGCGAACGAGGCGTTCGCGAGGCCCAGTTCCTGGCCCTGGTAGAGGAAGGGCGTGCCTTCCATCAGGAAGTACATCGTCGCGAGCGCGGTCGCGCTCTCGCGCGCGTGCTGCTGCGGGTCGCCCCAGCGCGAGACGACGCGCGGCAGGTCGTGGTTCTCGAGGTACAGCGCGTTCCAGCCGCGCCCGTGCAGCGCGGTCTGCCAGCGGCCGAGGATGCGTTTCAGGGCGCGCACGTCGAGCGCGGCGCGCGGGGCGTCGGACCACAGGTGCCAGTGCTCGAACTGCAGGATCATCGACAGCCGGCCGCGCGTCGCGCCGACCCATTCCTCGGCCTCAAAGGGGCCGATGCCGTTGGCCTCGCCGACGGTCATCGCGTCGCGGCCGGCGAGCGTTTCGCGGCACAGCTCGTCGAGGTGGTCGAGGATGCCGGCGACGTTCATGTGGTACGGGTAGGCGGCGACCTGCGCGAGGCCCTGCGGGTTGGGCATGTCGGGCAGCCCCGGGGCCTTGCGAATGTGCGTGATCGCGTCGATGCGGAAGCCGTCGACGCCCTTGTCCAGCCACCAGCGCATCATCGCGTGGATTGCCGCACGCACGGCGGGGTTGTCCCAGTCGAGGTCGGGCTGGCGGCGGGTGAAGAGGTGCAGGTACCACTGCTCCGTCGCGGCGTCGTGTTCCCACGCCGGACCGCGGAAGATGCTTTCCCAGTTGTTGGGCGGCCCGCCGTTGCGGCCGTCGCGCCAGAGGTACCAGTCGCGCTTCGGGTTGTCGCGCGAGCTGCGCGATTCGGCGAACCAGGGATGTTCGTCGCTGGTATGGTTGATGACGAGGTCGAGGATCACGCGCATACCGCGGTGGTGGGCTGCGGCGAGCAGGCGGTCGAAGTCGGCCATCGTGCCGAACTCGTCCATGATCGCGCAGTAGTCCGAGATGTCGTAGCCGTTGTCGTCGTTGGGCGAGCGGTAGATCGGGCACAGCCACAGCACGTCCACGCCCAGCCATGCGAGGTAGTCGAGGCGCGCGAGGATGCCCGGCAGGTCGCCGATGCCGTCGCCGTCCGCGTCCATGAAGCTGCGCGGATAGATTTGGTAGACGACTGCGTGCTGCCACCACCTGCTGTCCATCGCGCGGCTCCCCCGGCATCCATGCTGCATGGGATGATGGGAGTGTGCGCCAGACCTGCCGGTTGGCGCCAGTGCGTGCGATCCTGCAGGGACGGTGTGGGGCGGCCGCGCTAGAGTTTCAGGGTGGGATCTCGTCCCGCGCCACGTCCAGCGCGATGGGGCGCGACAACCGGGAAGGGAGGCGAAGACATGGATCTGGTGAGTCCGGAACTGCGTGGCGTCAATCTCGGCAGCTGGTTGTTGCTGGAGCGGTGGATGGTGCCCAGCCTCTTCGAGGGGCTGGCCGCGACCGACGAGACGAGCTTCTGCGCAGAACTGGGGCCGGCCGCCGCCGAACGGCTGCGCGCGCACTGGGAGCGCTGGATCACGCGCGAGGACTTCGCGTGGATCGCCGAGCGCGGCCTCAACGCGGTGCGCATTCCGTTCGGGCACTGGATCTTCGGCCCGGATTACCCCTACCACCGCGCTTACGGCGCGAACCCGCATCCGTTCGTCGACGGCGGCATCGACGTGCTCGACCGCGCGATGGACTGGGCCGCCGAGTTCGGGCTGCGCGTGATGCTGGACCTGCACGCGGCGCCCGGCTGCCAGAACGGCTTCGACAACGGCGGCATCCTCAACGTGTGCGAGTGGCACACGCAGGCGGAATACCGCGAGCACACGCTGTCGGTGCTCGAACGCATGGCGCGGCGCTACCGCGATCATCCCGCGCTGTACGCGATCGAATGCCTCAACGAGCCGCGCTGGGACGTGCCGACCGATTACCTCAAGGACTTCTACACGGAGGCCTACGCGCGCATCCGCCGGCACTGCCCGGCCGAGCGCGTCGCCGTGGTGGTTCACGACGGCTTCCGCTCCTTCCGCGAGTACGTCGGCTTCCTGCAGGCGCCGGTGTTCCGCAACGTGATGTTCGACCTGCACCGCTACCAGTGCTTCGACCGCCGGGACATCGATTCGGACATCTTCGCCCACATGGCGAAGGCCGGCGGCGAATGGCGCGACGAGGCCGATGCGATCATCACCGGGCTGGGCCTGCCGGCGATCTGCGGCGAATGGAGCCTGGGGCTGGACCTGCGCGTCGTGTCGCTGTGGGCCGAGGGGCCGTTCAATCACGCCCTGGAGCACATGGACGCGTTCGAGCAGGACGTCGCGAACCGCGGCTACGCGGCGGCGCAGCTGCTGACCTTCGAGAAGTACCTCGGCTGGTTTTTCTGGAGCTACAAGACGGAGACCACGCCGGCGTGGTGCTTCCGCGATTGTGTCGAACGCGGCTGGCTGCCGTCGCAGTACGGCTGGCTAGCGTCCGAGTTCGGCTGAGGGGGCGGCCGGGGCGAGCACCGGGGACGCTTCTGCCGCGCCATCCGTGCTGCCGCGGTGCAGCTCGATGCGCCGGTGGAAGAAATGTGCCAGCCCGCTGTGCCGCATCACCGACAGCAGGCTCATGTCGGGCATCTCGTGGTGCAGCATTTCCATGATGCGCGCTTCGCCCTTGGGGTCGAAGGCGTCGGTCGTGTCTTCGAGGAATACCCAGGCGGGACGCTGCAGGAACAGTCGGGCGGTGCTCAGGCGTTGCTGCGCGCGCAGTGGCAGCACGTGGTTCCAGTCGTCGGCCTCGTCGAGCCGGGGGGCGAGCCAGTCGATGCCCGCGCATTCGAGCGCGCGGTACAGATCCGGCGTCGCATAGCGTTCGGGCGGGTGCGGGTAGCACAGCACCGTGCGCAGCGTGCTGGCCGGCAGGAAGGGGCGCTGCGGCAGGAATGCCACCTCCTGGCCTTCGGGCAGGTTGATTTTGCCGCTGCCCCATGGCCACAGTCCCGCCACCGCCTTGAACAGCGCGAGCGTCACGTGCGCGTCGCCCACGATCAGGATGCGCTCGCCGCGCCGCACGCGCAGGTCCAGGTTGCGGATCAGCGGCTCGCCGCCCGGCGTGACCAGCGTCAGGCCCTGCAGGTGCAGTTCCGGCCGCGTCGTATACCCGATCCTGACCTGCGCCGTTTCGCTCGCGCCGTCGATGACGTCCAGGCGCAGCATGTCTTCGTGCAGGTTCACGACGCGGCCCGCGGACGTGCGCCACATCGCGATCTCGCCCAGCTTGTCGATCGGCCACGACAGCGCCGAGGCCAGCCGCTCGAAGGCCTGCGCCGACTGCATCAGGCCGCCCAGCGTCAGCGCGCCGGCGATGAACTGCGGTGCGGCGACGAGGATGGGGAAGATCGGCATCAGGTTGCCGTAGGCGGTCGAGAACGAGACGATGCCGAGGTAGGCCAGCGTCTGGCGGTTCCAGCCGCGTGCGACGTCGCCGAAGCGCTGCACGGCGCCGCGCCGTTCCATGCGCTCGCCGTGCGTCAGCGCGATCGCCTCGGCGTTCTCGCGCGCCCGCGCGAGGCTGAAGCGCAGGTTCGCCTCCAGGCTCTGCAGCCGGTTCGTCGCGCGCACCAGCGGGCGCCCCAGCAGGTAGCCGATCGTCGCGCCGCCGCCCGCGTAGGCGAAGGCCAGCAACACCATGTAGCCGGGAACCTCCAGCTCGCTGCCGGGGATCGGTGCGCTGCCCGAGACTTCCGCGAGGATCGCGATGAAGCCCCAGCCGACGAGCAGCGAGTAGGTCAGCGAATGCGCAAGGCTGACCGCCGCCTCGGTGGCGATGCGGATGTCCTCGGCGATGCGCTGGTCGGGGTTGTCGTGTTCGCCCTTGATGAACTGCAGGCGATAGTGGTGCGAGCGTGTCATCCACTGGTCGACGAGGTTTGCGGTGAGCCAGCGCCGCCAGTCGAGCTGCAGCCAGCGCTTCACGTGCATGTGCCACGCGGTGACGGCCATCGTCAGCGCGAGGATCAGCGTGAAGGTGAGGATCTGCTGCAGCAGCGCGTCGAGCGAGCGGGCTTCGAGCGCGTCGAAGAAGGCGCGGTTCCAGTAGCTCGTCCACATCACCAGCACGACCTGCCCGATCGTGAGCAGCAGGAACAGCAAGGTCATGCCCCCGATGCGCCAGCGCCGCTCGGACTTCCAGTAAGGCAGCGCAAGGCGGGCGAACTGCCGCACCGCGTGGCTCGGCGACGCGGGCCGGGATTCCGGCGGCAGTTCGGCGGGCAGCATCAGTCGTCTTCCGCCGGGTCCGCGCCGGGCGGGATCGGCGTGCCGCCGCCGTGCGGACAGGGGGCCGCGCGCGGGCGCTGCCCGGCCGCCTCGCCGGCAAGCATCGCTGCATCGATCATCTGGCCGCCTCGATCGCGTGAAAGTGGTGTGACAGCGCCTAGACTATCGCAATCGGACCCCGATGAGGCGTGATCCAGGCAGCAGGTGCCCGAAGCGGCCCCGGCCGGATGCGCATCGCGGGACCGTCGCGGAGGTGGCCATGCAACTCAGGGTGATGTCCTTCAATATCCGCTGCGCCTCGGCGCCGGACGGAGAGCACGCGTGGGCGCGGCGCAAGGCGCTCGTGATCGAGCGCATCCGCGCCTTCGACCCTGATCTGCTGGGCCTGCAGGAGTGCCGCGACGACGAGCAGGCTGCCTACGTGCGCGCGGCGCTGCCGGACTATGAGTTCGTCGGCGTGCAGCGGCAGGGCGACGGCGATTCCGCGATCGAAATGGCGCCGTTGCTGTACCGTCGCTCCGCCTTCGCGGAACGCGCGCGCGGCCACTTCTGGCTTGCCGACGAGCCCGAAACGCCGGGACGCCAATCCTGGGGGGCGGCCTATCCGCGCACCGCGAGCTGGGTGCGGCTCGCACCGCGCGACGGCAGCGGGTGTCCCTTCACCTTCCTCAACACGCACTTCGACTACCAGGGCACGGCGCGCGAGGAGTCGGCGCGGCAGCTGCGCGACTGGGCACAGGCGCTGCCGCCGGACGAGGGCCTGATCGTCACCGGTGACTTCAACGCCGAACGCGATTCGGTCCCGTTCCGCGAGCTGACCGCCGCCGGCGCGCTGCGGGAAGTGCTGGAGGAGGCGGGAACGGCCGTCGGCACCTATCACGACTACGGCCGCGCCCCGGTGCGCGAGGCCGTCGACTGGATCCTTGCCTCGCCGCACTTTCGCACCGATGCGGCCGGTGCCGACACGTGGTGCGCGGGCCGGCTTTATCCCTCCGACCACTTTCCGGTCACGGCACGGCTCGCGTTCGGCCAGCCCGGCGGCGGCGCTAGCCGGCGATGAACTGCAGCGACGTGTTGTCGTGCAACCAGGTGTCGTCGAAGAACGTCACCTCGCCACTGGCCAGGTCGTGTTTGCCGCCGATGATGCCCACCTTGCCGGCGCCGATCATGTGCTCGAGGATGTAGCTGCGGTTCACGATCGAGCGCACCGAGCGGCGCACGTTCAGGTCGGCCACGTTCTCGACGAACGCGATGTTCTTCGAGTTGCGCTGCGCCGGATCCGGGGTCCGGCTCTCCTCGTACACGGCCGGCTGGATCTTCGACAGCAGCTCGGTCAGGCTGCCCAGCTCCACGTGGTCGCACGCGCCCTTGATGGCGCCGCACGAGGTGTGGCCGAGCACCACGATGAGCTTCGACCCGGCCACGTGGCACGCGAATTCGAGGCTGCCGATGATGTCGGTGTTGATCACGTTGCCGGCGATGCGCACGGAGAAGATGTCGCCCAGGCCCTGGTCGAAGATGAGCTCGGCCGAAGTGCGGCTGTCGATGCAGCTGACGATGGTGGCGAACGGCCACTGGCCGTCGCGTGTCGCGTTGGCTTGCTGCAACAGGTCGCGGCTCATGCGCAGGTTGTTCACGAAGCGTGCGTTGCCCTCCCTGAGGAACTGCAGCGCAAGCGCGGGGGTGACGGTGGCCTGGGTTTCGGACGTATGGGTTTTCATGGAGGGGCGCAGCTCGGCTGCTGACAATTGACGTTAGCCGTGATGTTACCGAGAGGTAAAAATAATAAATAATCGATACTCGTGATGATGTGCATAGATAAAACTCTATGAATGCCACCTTCCGCCAGCTGCGCCTCTTCCTGGCGCTCGCCGAGCACGGCAGCGTCACCGCCGCCGCCGCGGCCTGCCACGTCACGCAGCCCACCGTGTCGATGCAGTTGCGCGAGCTCGCCGAGGCCGTCGGCCTGCCGCTCTACGAACAGGTTGGCAAGCGCCTCCATCTGACGGCGGCCGGCGAGGCGCTCGCCGAAACCGCGCGGGCGATGCTCGACGAGTGGCTCGCGCTCGAGCAGACGATCGACGCGATGAAGGGGCTGGAGCGGGGGCGGCTGCGGGTGGCGCTCGTGAGCACGGCGAAGTACTTCGTGCCGCGCCTGCTGGGCAGATTCTGCGCGGACCATCCGAACATCGACATCTCGCTCGAAGTGCTCAACCGCGACGGCGTTGCCGCCCGCCTGCGCGAAAACCGCGACGACCTGTACATCATGTCGATGCCGCCCGAGAACCTCGACCTCGAACGGCATGCCTTCCTGCCCAACCCGCTCGTCGTGATCGCCCCGGAGGAGCACCGGCTGGCGGGCCGGCCGCTCGAACTCGGCGACCTCGCCGCCGAGCGCTTCATCCTGCGCGAACGCGGCTCCGGCACGCGCCTCGCGTGCGACGCGCACTTCGCGCGCAACGCCTTCGCCCCTGCGCTGCGCCTCGAACTCGGCAGCAACGAGGCGATCAAGCAGGCGGTCGCCGGCGGTCTCGGCCTCGCCGTGATCTCGCGTCACGCCCTGGCGGCCCGGCCCGCGGACGACCAGCTGTCGATCCTCGACGTCGCCGGTTTCCCGCTCCAGTCGAGCTGGTTCACGCTGCATCCGCGCGGCAAGCGCCTCTCGCCGGTCGCGGCGGTCTTCCTGCAGCACCTCGAACGCACCGCCCGCGAATGGAGCGAGCGCCGTGGCATGCCCTCGCAATCGGGCTGAACGGCAATTGCGGCACGGGCGCCCGATTCGCGCTCCTGACACGGGTGAGGCGTGCCACAAGGCCGGATCAGAATTTCTTGACTTCCCATCAATGAAACGTATGATTAAAACAATCGTTTGATTCATGGTCTGTCATGCGAGCACCCACCGATCGCCAACCTGCCCCCGAAACCCGTGACCGCATCCTCGATGCGGCCGAGGCGCTGTTCGTCGAGCACGGTTTCGAGGCGACCTCGATGCGCATGATCACCGGGCAGGCCGGCGCCAACATCGCCGCGGTGAATTACCACTTCGGCACGAAGGACGCGCTGATCCAGGAGGTGTTCCGGCGACGGCTGACCGAGCTCAACCGCCGGCGGCTGGCGGCGCTCGACCGGCTGGAGGCCGAAGCGGGCGGTGCGCCGCTGAAGCCGAGCCGCATCGTGCAGGCCTTCTTCGGCACGGCGCTGGAGATGGCGGCCGACACGACGAACGGCGGGCACACTTTCATGCGCCTGCTCGGTCGAACCTATACCGAGCCGAACGGCTTCGTGCGCCAGTTCCTCGCCGAGGAGTACGCGGAGGCGGTCGAGCGCTTCCTCGCGGCGCTGTACCGCGCGCTGCCGGACGTGCCGCGGGACGAGATCCTGTGGCGCTTCCACTTCATGATGGGGGCGATGTCGTACGCGATCGCCGGCACGGACGCGCTGCAGCTCTTTGCCGGCCAGTTCGACGACGCGGACCCGGAGCGCCTGATGCCGCGGCTGATGTCCTTCCTGCTCGGCGGCTTGCGCGCGCCGCTGCCGGGGGCGGAGAACAACGGCGAGGAGCCGGCGGGGCCGGCGAAGCGCGGCGCGAGGACGGCGGCGCGCAAGGATTGATCGGTCCGGCCCGGCGGACGAGCGCGCCGCAGAGCGCGGCGACGCCAGCGGAGGCGGCCGGGCCTGGATGAAGATCGGCAAGACGATCGAGGAGACGACAATGATCTGGTGGTTCATCGCTTTGCTCCCTCCCTTGGCAATCGCACTCGCCTACGGGCGAGCGCCTCTTTTTGCCTGGGCGGGCGCCGGCTTCGCGTGGCTGGCGGCGGCCGGCTGGGCGGGCGGCTGGGGGCTGATGGCGGTCGCGGCCGTGCTGGCGGTGTATGCGGGCGTGATGGCGATCTTCCTGCTGCAGCCGGTGCGCCGTGGGCTCGTCACGGCGCCCATCTTCCGCGCCTTCCGCGCGGCGCTGCCGTCGATGTCGCAGACCGAGCGCGACGCGCTGGAAGCCGGCACCGTGTGGTGGGAAGGCGAGCTCTTTCGCGGCGCGCCGGCGTGGTCGAAGCTGCTCGCCTATCCGTGGCCGAAACTCACGGCCGAGGAGCGCGCCTTCCTCGACAACGAGACGAGCGAGCTGTGCCGTCTGACGAACGACTGGCAGGACAACCTGCGCCAGGACCTGTCGCCCGAGGTGTGGCAGTACATCAAGGACAAGGGCTTCCTCGGCATGATCATCCCGAAGGAGTATGGCGGGAAGGGCTTCTCCGCCTACGCGCACTCGCAGGTCGTGACCAAGCTGTCGACGCGCGCCTCCGCCCCGGCGATCACGGTGATGGTGCCGAATTCGCTCGGGCCGGCGGAACTGCTGCTGCACTACGGCACGCCGGAGCAGAAGTCGCACTACCTGCCGCGCCTCGCGAAGGGGCAGGAGATCCCGGCCTTCGCGCTGACCAGTCCGTGGGCAGGATCGGACGCGGCGTCGATCCCCGACGCGGGCGTGGTGTGCAAGGGGCAGTGGCAGGGGCGCGAGGTGCTGGGCATGCGCGTGTCCTTCGACAAGCGCTACATCACGCTCGCGCCGGTGTGCACGGTGTTCGGGCTGGCGTTCCGCCTGTACGACCCGGACGGCCTGCTCGGCACCGAGCCGGACCTGGGTATCACCTGCGCGCTGGTGCCGGCCGCGCATCCTGGCGTCGACACCGGCCGCCGCCACTCCCCGCTCAGCGGCATCTGGATGAACGGACCGGTGCGCGGAACGGATGTCTTCATGCCGCTCGATTTCATCATCGGCGGGCCGAAGATGGCCGGGCAGGGCTGGCGCATGCTGATGGAGAGCCTCGCGGCGGGCCGCTCGATCTCGCTGCCGGGCTCCAACACCGGCATGCAGAAGATGACCGCGCGCGCGGTCGGCGCCTATGCCCGCGTGCGTTACCAGTTCAAGACCGCGATCGGCCGTTTCGAGGGCGTCGAGGAGGCGCTCACGCGCATCGGCGCGAACACCTATCTCAGTGACGCGGCGCGCGTGATGACGGCCGGCGCGATCGACCTCGGCGAGAAACCGTCGGTCGTGTCGGCAATCGTCAAGTACCACGTCACCGAGCGCGCGCGCCAGACCGTCAATGACGGCATGGACGTGATCGGCGGCAAGGGCATCTGCCTCGGCCCGCAGAACATGCTCGGGCGCGCCTACCAGCAGATCCCGGTGGGCATCACGGTCGAGGGCGCGAACATCCTCACGCGCAGCCTGATCCTGTTCGGACAGGGCGCGATCCGCTGCCATCCCTACGTGCTCGACGAGATGCACGCGGCGCAGGCCAACGTGCTCGGTGCCTTCGACAAGGCGTTCTGGGGCCACATCGGCTACACGGTGTCGAACGCCGCGCGTGCGCTGGTGATGGGCATCACCGGCTCGCATTTCGTCGGCGTGCCCGCGAACGTCGCGCCGGAAACGCGGCGCTACTACCAGCAGCTCACGCGCTTCTCGGCCGCCTTCGCCTTCCTCGCGGACATCTCGATGGGCACGATGGGCGGGGCCTTGAAGCGCAAGGAAAAGCTCTCCGCCCGCCTCGGCGACATCCTGTCGCTGATGTATCTCGCCTCGGCGGTGCTGCGCCGCTACGAGGCCGAAGGGCGGCAGGCCGCGGATGCGCCGCTGATGCACTGGGCGATCTGGGACTGCATGTTCAAGGCGCAGAACGCGTTCGAGGGCGTGATCGCGAACTTCCCGAACAAGCTCTTCGCGACGCTCCTGCGCCGCATCGTCGTGTTCCCGCTCGGCCGGCCCTATGTCGTGCCGTCCGACCAGCTCGGGCACGAGGTCGCGAAGCTGCTGATCGAACCGTCGGCGACGCGCGACCGGCTCACCTCGGACGTGTATCTGCCGACGGATCTCGAGGAACCGGCCGGTGCGCTCGAAGCCGCCCTGGCGGCGACGCTCGCGGCCGAGCCGGTCGAGGCCAAGGTGCGCCGTGCGCAGAAGGAAGGCCGTTTCGACCCGGGCCTGCTGGTCGGCGGCGGCGTCGATGCGGTCTGGCAGCGCGCGCTGGAGGCCGGCGTGATCACCGCGGACGAGTTCGCCGTGCTCCGGCGCCGCGGCGAACTGCGCGACAAGGTGATCCGCGTCGACGACTTCCCCTACGACTTCGGCCTGCGCGCTGCGCTCGCGCAGATCGAGCCGCAGGCGGCCGCAGCGGTCAAGGCAGTGGCATGACGAGAGACGTCTACATCATCGACGGCGCGCGCACGCCCTTCCTCAAGTCGCGCAACACGCCGGGGCCGTTCGCGGCCGCCGACCTCGCGACCGCCGCGGGTGCGGCGCTGCTCGTGCGCCAGCGCTTCGCGCCGGACGCGCTCGACGAGGTGATCCTCGGCTGCGCGAGCCCGTCGCCCGACGAAGTCAACATCGGCCGCGTCGTCGCGCTGCGCATGGGCTGCGGGCAGAAGGTGCCGGGCTGGACCGTGATGAGGAACTGCGCTTCCGGCATGCAGGCGCTGGATTCGGCGATCATGAACATCCGCGCGGGGCGCTCGGAGCTGGTGCTCGCGGGCGGCGTCGATGCGCTGTCGCGTGCGCCGTTGCTGCTCTCGGACGCAATGGTGCGCTGGCTGTCGGACTGGTATGCGACCAGGACCGTCGCCGACAAGGTCGCCGCGCTGCGCCGCTTCCGGCCGGGCTATCTCGCGCCGGTGATCGGCATCATGAAGGGCCTCACCGACCCCGTGGTCGGCCTGCTGATGGGCCAGACCGCGGAAAACCTCGCCCACCGCTTCGGCATCTCGCGCGCCGAGATGGACGCCTTCGCCGCGCGCAGCCACGCCCGCGTGCTGGCGGCGCGCGAGGCCGGGCATTTCGGCGCGGGGGAGCTCGTGCCGCTGATCGGTCGCAACGGCGCCGTGTATGCGGACGACGACGGCGTGCGCGCGGATTCGACGCCCGAGAACCTCGCGAAGCTGAAACCCTTCTTCGACCGCAAGTACGGCCGCGTGACCGCCGGCAACAGCTCGCAGATAACCGACGGCGCCGCGTGGCTGGTGCTGGCGTCGGCAGCCGCAGTCGCGCGTCATGGTCTCGTGCCGCTCGGGCGCATCGCCGACAGCCAGTGGGCGGGCCTCGATCCGGCGCAGATGGGCCTCGGCCCCGTGCATGCGGTCACTCCCATCCTGCAGCGCCACAGCCTGGGGCTGGCCGACATCGACGCGTGGGAGATCAACGAGGCCTTCGCCGCGCAGGTGATCGCCTGCCTGCGCGCGTGGGACGACGCCGACTACTGTCGCGACGAACTGGGGCTGCCGGATGCCTTCGGGCGCCTCGACGAAGCGAAGCTCAACATCGATGGCGGCGCGATCGCGCAGGGGCACCCGGTCGGCGCGAGCGGTGCGCGCATCGTGCTGCATCTGCTGAATGTGTTGCGCCGCCAAGGGCTGAAACGCGGCGTCGCCAGCATCTGCATCGGCGGCGGGCAGGGCGGCGCGATGCTGGTGGAGGCGCTGTGATGAGCGATTTCAAGCACCTCGTCCTCGCCCGCAAGGGCGATGAAGATGGCCTCGTGTGGCTGTATCTCGACCGCGCCGGGGCGAGCACGAACACCTTGTCGCGCGAACTGCTCGACGAGTTGGCCGCCGCTTTCGCGCAACTCGAAGCCGATCCGCCCAAGGGCCTCGTCATCGCATCGGCCAAGCCGGCCGGTTTTGTCGCCGGCGCCGACATCGAGGAATTCACGCACATCGACTCGGCGCAGGGCGCGCGCGACTTGGTGCAGCGCGGCTGGGAGCTCTTCAACTGGCTCGCGCGCCTGAAGTTCCCGACGCTCGCGCTGGTCCGCGGCCACTGCCTCGGCGGTGGGCTGGAGCTCGCGCTCGCGTGCCGCTACCGCGTCGTCGTCGACGAGCCCGCGACGAAGCTGGCGCTGCCCGAAGTGATGCTCGGCATCGTGCCCGGCTGGGGCGGCATGAAGCGCCTGCCCGAAGTCGTCGGCCCGGCGGCGGCCCTCGACCTGATGCTCACCGGCAAGAGCGTCGACGCGCGCCGCGCGAAGACGCTGGGCCTCGCGGACGAATGCGTGCCGCCGCGCGTGATGGAGAACGCCGCGCGCCTGCTGGTGCTGTCGGGCCAGCCCGCACGCACGCTGCCGCTCGTGCAGAAGCTCCTCAACGGCCCGCTGAAGGCCGTCGTCGCGAACAAGGCGCGCGCGCAGGTCGCCGCGAAGGCGCCGCGCGAACATTACCCGGCGCCGTACGCGATCCTCGACATCTGGCAGAAACATGGCGGCAACGCGCTCGCGGTGCCCGCGGACGACCCGGCCTCGCTGGAGGCGATCTTCCGCTCGCCGACCGCGAGGAACCTCATCCGCGTGTTCTTCCTGCAGGAGCGCCTGAAGGGTTTCGGCAAGCAAGATGGCAAAGGCGGCGACTTCTTGCCGCGCCACGTGCATGTCGTCGGCGCGGGCGTGATGGGCGGCGACATCGCCGCGCTGTGCGCCTTCGCCGGCATGACGGTGACGCTGCAGGATCAGTCGGTCGAGCGCATCGCGCCGGCCATCGCGCGTGCGGCGAAGTTCTTCGAGCGCAAGTTCCGCGGCGACAAGCGCCAGGTGCGCTTTGCGCTCGACCGCCTGATTCCCGATCCGCAAGGGCATGGCGCCGCGCGTGCGGACCTCGTGATCGAGGCGATCTTCGAGAACCTCGGCGCGAAGCGCGCGCTGTTCGCCGACATCGAGCGGCGCGCCAAACCCGACGCGGTGCTTGCGACGAACACGTCGAGCCTGCGCATCGAGGACATCGCCAGCGCACTGACGGACCCGCGCCGGCTCGTCGGCATCCACTTCTTCAACCCGGTCGCGCTGATGCCGCTCGTGGAAGTGGTGCGCGGCGAACAATCGGACGACGAGGCGCTGCGCCGCGCCGCGGCCTTCGTGCGGCGCCTCGACAAGCTGCCGCTGCCGGTGAAGAGCGCGCCGGG
This sequence comes from Aromatoleum toluvorans, assembly GCF_012910905.1. Taxonomy (GTDB): domain Bacteria; phylum Pseudomonadota; class Gammaproteobacteria; order Burkholderiales; family Rhodocyclaceae; genus Aromatoleum; species Aromatoleum toluvorans. The sequence goes on along the minus strand of NZ_WTVN01000005.1, from coordinate 126,237 downwards.
CTTCCTCGTGAATGCGGTGCTCGGTCCCTACATGCTGGAGGCGCTGCGCTGCGTCGAGGAAGGCGTCGCGCCGGAGACGGTCGATGCGGCGCTCGTCGCGTTCGGCATGCCGATGGGGCCGGTCGAGCTCGTCGACACGGTCGGCCTCGACATCGCCGTCGCCGCCGGCAAGGCGCTCGCCGACGAGGGCGCGGAGCCGCCGCGCAGGTTGCTGGAGCTGGTCGCGGCCGGCCATCTGGGCAGGAAGAGCGGGCAGGGCTACTACCGCTGGGCGGACGGCAAGGTTCAGAAGGGCGCGGCCGGGGCCGTCCCGCCGGAGCTCGCCGGACGCATCGTCGCCCCGCTCGTCGCGGCGGCGCGGCGCTGCGTGGACGCCAGCGTGGTCGCGGATGCGGATCTCGCCGATGCCGGTGTGATATTCGGGACCGGCTTCGCCCCCTTCACCGGCGGGCCGCTGTATCATGCCCCGGAAGTGGGGGGAACGTCGTCCGGCGAGGTTCCGGCCGGGCGGCCTGGCGCTGTTGTCCACGCAGGATGAGCATGAGGAAACTCCGATGAGCGAAGCCGTAGCCGAGCCGGTGCGTCTGCCCGGGCACAAGCAGCCGGCCCTGCGCGTGATGCCGATGCCGGCCGATCTCAATCCCGCCGGCGAGGTGTTCGGCGGCTGGATCATGTCGATGGTCGACATCGCCGGCGCAATCCCCGCCCACCGTCGCGCGCGCAGCCGGGTCGCGACGGTTGCGGTGAATTCCTTCGCCTTCAGGCAGCCCGTATCGGTCGGTGACCTGGTGAGTTTCTATGCCGAGGTCGTCGGCGTCGGCCGCACCTCGATCACCGTGGATGTCGAGGTGTATGCCGAGCGCGACGTCGTGAACCCGGTGGTCGTGAAGGTCACCGAGGCGACGCTGACCTACGTCGCGCTCGACGAGCAGGGACACAAGCGGCCGGTTCCACCCGCCTGAGCGGCATTCGATCGATTTTCGCGCGACCCCGTCGGCGCCGGGGCCCGCGCAGATGGCCGGGAAGACCGCGCTGCGGGTCCGGAAATGGCAGCGCCGAAGTTGCACAGACAATATCCGAGGAGATGAGACATATGCAGAAAACGACGATTGCCCGCCTGCTTCCCGCCGCGCTGCTCGCGCTCGGCTCCGGCGCCGCGTCGGCGGGCGGCTTCCAGCTGCTCGAACAGAACGCTAGCGGCATCGGCAACGCCTATGCGGGCTCGGCTGCGGTCGCCGAGAACGCGAGCACGATCTTCTTCAATCCGGCCGGCATGACGCAGTTGCAGGCGCGCGAAGTGTCGGTGGGTGTCGCGGCGGTGCGGCCGAGTTTCGACTTCGAGAACAAGGGCTCCGTCGTCCTGAACGCGCCGCGCATTCCGACTTCCGGTGGCGGAGGTGACGCGGGCTCGTGGGCGGCGATTCCCAACGCCTACCTGTCATGGGCGCTGAACAAGGATCTGTATCTCGGCGTGGGGATCGGCGCCCCCTTCGGCCTCGTCACCGAGTATGACGACGACTGGGTCGGTCGCGCGCAGGCGGTCAAGTTCGATCTGAAGTCGATCAACATCAACCCGTCCGTTGCCTGGCGCGTGAACGACAAGGTGTCGATCGGCGCCGGCCTGAACTGGCAGCGCTTCGAGGCCGAATACAAGCGCGTCGCCACCGTGTTGCCGACTAGCATCTCGCGCGTGCCCGGCCTGAACGCGACAACCGCGACCCTGGAGGCCGATTCGGACGCGTGGGGCTGGAACGTCGGCGCGCTGTTCACCCTGTCGCCGTCGATGAAGGTCGGCATGTCGTACCGCTCGAAGATCGATCACACGCTGAAAGGCGACCTCAAGATCGCGGGGCCGGCGGCGGGACTTGCGCCGACCCTGCGTTCGGTCAAGGCCGAAGCGGATGTCGAACTGCCCGACACCTTCATCGTCAGCGTCGCGCAGAAGCTCGACAACCGCTGGGAAATGCTCGGCGACCTGTCGTGGACCGGCTGGAGCAGCGTCAAGCAGGTCGACATCGTGCGGACTTCCGGCGTGCTGAGCGGTTCGACCGCCCAGACCCTGCACACCGAGTTCAAGGACACGTGGCGCGTCGCGCTCGGGGCGAACTACCTGCTCAACGACGCGTGGAAGCTGAAGTTCGGCGTCGCCTACGACCAGTCACCGGTGAAGGACAAGGAGCGCCGCCTCGTGTCGCTGCCGGACAACAACCGCACCTGGCTGAGCGCCGGCGCGCAGTGGAAGCTCAGCAAGACCAACGCGCTCGACCTCGGCGTGGCCTATCTGATCGTGCCCAAGACCAGGATCGACAACGACCAGACCGCGGACGGCCGCGGCCGCGTGACCGGCGAATACGACTCCAGCGTGTGGCTCCTCGGCGCGCAGTATTCGATGGCGTTCTGAGCGCCTGACCGGCGGACGGCGGCGGCATGCGGTCGCCGCCCGTTTCGCGCGGCATCCGCCGCAATCATCCGCTAAAAAGAAGAAGGCAGCATTCGCCGTCGGCCGCGATCGCGCCGGCGGTATGTCATGGGCATTGACCGGAGATTTGGCATGAGCAATTTCATCATCCGCAAGGTCGCGGTGCTCGGCGCGGGCGTGATGGGGGCGCAGATCGCCGCCCACTGCGCGAACGCCGACGTGCCGGTGCTGCTGTTCGACCTGCCGGCGAAGGACGGCAAGCCGAACGCGATCGTCGACAAGGCGCTCGCCGGGCTGAAAAAGCTGGACCCGGCGCCGCTCGCGACGAAGGACCGCGCGGCCTTCATCGACGCCGCGAACTACGGCGCCGACCTCGAAAAACTGCGCGAGTGCGACCTCATCATCGAGGCAATCGCCGAGAAGATGGAGTGGAAGGTGGACCTTTACGCGAAGGTCGCGCCTTTCATCCGTCCCGATGCGATCTTCGCGTCGAACACTTCCGGCCTGTCGATCAACGCGCTCGCCGAAGGCATGCCGGCGGCCCTGCGCGGGCGCTTCTGCGGCATCCACTTCTTCAACCCGCCGCGTTACATGTCGCTCGTCGAACTGATCGCGACGCGCGACACCGACGCGGCGATGCTCGATGCGCTCGAGAGCTGGCTGACGACGCGGCTCGGGAAATCCATCGTGCGCGCGAAGGACACGCCCAACTTCGTCGCCAACCGTGTCGGCGTGTTCTCGATCCTCGCGGTGATGCACCACACGGCGCGCCTCGGGCTGGGCTTCGACGAGGTCGACGGCCTCACCGGGCCGCTGATCGGCCGGCCCAAGAGCGCGACCTACCGCACCGCCGACGTCGTCGGCCTCGACACGCTCGCCCACGTGATCGGCACGATGCAGGCGACGCTGCCCGACGACCCGTGGCATGCGCACTTCAAGTCGCCGGAGTGGCTGCAGGCGTTGATCGCGCAGGGCGCGCTGGGGCAGAAGACGCGCGCCGGCATCTATCGCAAGGAAGGCAAGCAGATCCAGGTGCTGGACCTGAAGACGCAGGGTTACCGCCCGAGCGCGGGCGACGTGATCCCCGCGGTCGAGACGATGCTGAAGACGAAGGACCCGGTCGAGCGCTTCGCGCTGCTGGCGGCGAGCGAGCTGCTGGAGGCGCAATTCCTGTGGGCCGTGTTCCGCGACGTGTTCCACTACTGCGCCGTGCATCTCGGGGACATCGCGGACAACGCGCGCGACATCGACCTCGCGATGCGCTGGGGCTTCGGCTGGTCGCAGGGGCCGTTCGAGACCTGGCAGGCGGCGGACTGGGGCGAGATCGCCAAGGCGATCCAGCTCGACATCGATCACGGCCGGGCGATGGCGAAAGTGCCGCTGCCGGCGTGGGTGTTCGAGCGCAAGGGCGTGCACGAGGCGGGCGGTTCGTATTCGGCGACGACGAAGGCGCTGAAGCCGCGCTCGACGCTGGCGGTGTACCGGCGCCAGCTCTACCCCGAGCAGGTGCTGGGCGAGGCGCCTGCCGAGCGCGGCGAGACCGTATGGGAGAACGAGGGCGTGCGCCTATGGACGCGCCCGGATCAGGACGCGCGCATCGGCATCCTGTCCTTCAGGTCGAAGCAGCATGCGATCGGCGACGAGGTGCTGGACGGCCTGCTCGAGGCGATGGCGCGTGCCGAACGCGATCTCGACGGCGTGGTGCTGTGGCATCCCGCGCCGTTCGCGGTCGGCGCGAACCTGCATCAGGTCGTCGCGGCCTGCAAGGCCGGGCACTTCGACGCGCTGGAGCGCACCGTCGCGAAGTTCCTGCGCGCGTCGATGACGCTCAAGCACGCGCAGGTGCCCGTGGTCGCGGCGATCCAGGGCATGGCGCTGGGCGGCGGCTGCGAGTTCGCGATGCATTCGGCGCACCGCGTGCTGGCGCTGGAGAGCTACGTCGGCCTCGTCGAGGCGGGCGTCGGCCTGATCCCGGCGGGCGGCGGCAGCAAGGAGTTCGCGCTGCAGGCTCACTACGCAGCGCAGAAGGCCGCGGGCGGCGACGTCTTCCCGTACATCCAGAACAGCTTCCAGACGATCGCGATGGCGACCGTCGCGAAGAGTGCGCTGGAGGCGGTGCAGCTCGGCTTCGCGAAGCCGACGGACGATGTCGTCTTCCACCCGCAGGAGCTGCTCTACGTCGGCATCCGCCGCGCGCGCGCGCTGGCGGAATCCGGCTACCGGCCGCCGCAGGTGCAGCGCGCTGTGACCGTCGCGGGCCGCAATGGCATCGCGACCTGCGAGCTGATGCTCGTGAACATGGCCGAAGGCGGCTTCATCTCGCCCTACGACTACAAGGTCGCGAAGGCCGCGGCGACCGCCTTGTGCGGTGGCGAGGTCGAGACCAATGCGCGCGTCTCCGAGCAGTGGATCCTCGACGTCGAGCGCGCGCTCTTCGTCGACCTGTTGAAGCAGGAGAAGACGCAGCAGCGCATCGCGCACACGCTCGAAACCGGCAAGCCCCTCAGGAACTAACCCTCGGAAACGGATGGGGAAAACGACATGAGCAGACAGATTCAGGAAGCCTACATCGTCGCCGCGACGCGCACGCCGGTCGCCAAGAGGAACGGCATGTTCCGCAGCGTGCGCCCGGACGACATGCTCGCGCACGTGCTGGCGGCGGTGGTCGCGAAGGTGCCGGGGCTCGACGCGAGGGAGATCGGCGACGTCATCGTCGGCTGCGCGATGCCGGAAGCCGAGCAGGGCATGAACGTCGCGCGCATCGGCCTGCTGCTGGCGGGCCTGCCGGACACCGTGCCGGGGATCACGATCAACCGCTTCTGCGCCTCCGGCCTGCAGGCGGTCGCGGACGCCGCGGCGCGCATCCGGCTCGGCGAGGCCGACGTGATGATCGCGGCGGGCACCGAGTCGATGAGCGCGATGCCGCAGATCATGGGCAACAAGGTGAGCCTCAACCCGGCCGTGTTCGCCAGGCACGAGAACATCGGCATCGCCTACGGCATGGGCCTCACCGCCGAGATGGTCGCGCAGCAGTGGAAGGTGGGACGCGAGGATCAGGACCTCTTCGCGCTGCACTCGAACCAGCGTGCCAGCGCCGCGATCGCGGCGGGCCTCTTCCGCGACGAGATCACGCCGTACCACGTGCGCACCCATGTGCCCGGCGAGGGCGGTGTGGTGCGCGTCATCGAGCACGTCGCCGACACCGACGAGGGGCCGCGCGCGGACGCCTCGCTGGAAGCGCTCGCGAAGCTCAAGCCGGTGTTCGCCGCGCGCGGCTCGGTCACCGCCGGCAACAGCTCGCAGATGTCGGACGGCGCCGGTGCGGTGCTGCTGATGAGCGAGGCGGCAGTCAAGCGTCACGGCGTGACGCCGATCGCGCGCTTCGTCAGCTACGCGGTCGCCGGCGTGCCGCCACAGGTGATGGGCATCGGCCCGGTCGAGGCCATCCCGCGCGCGCTCGCTGCGGGCGGTGTCGCGCAGGACGAGCTCGACTGGATCGAGCTCAACGAAGCCTTCGCCGCACAGGCGCTCGCGGTGATCGGGCAGCTCGGGCTCGACCCCGCGAAGGTCAACCCGCTCGGCGGCGCGATCGCGCTGGGCCATCCGCTCGGCGCCACCGGCGCGATCCGCACCGCGACGTTGATGAGCGCGATGCGCCGTGACGCGAACCTGCGCTACGGCATGATCTCGATGTGCATCGGCACCGGCATGGGGGCGGCGGGAGTGTTCGAGCGCGTGTAAAGATTCTGACCCGGGAATTTACGGCCCTCGAAAAACCCCGACGCGAGGCCGGAGCGGGGGCGGAGTGCGGGCCTGTCGGGTCGTGCCGAGGGCGGAGTGCCCGACGGGGAAACAAGGCGATGCCTGTTTGAGGCCGCGCAGCGGCCGAGTTTGCGTCGCCGCCCCGGCGGGCACGCCGACCGAGGGCAGCCGCAGGCCACGACCTTCAGGCCTGCACTCTGCCCCCGCTCCGGCCGGATCACAGCGAACGCAGATGTCACATCCCCGTCGCCACGCAGGCATACTAAAAAAGTAAAGCCAACATCGAAGGCCGCTGCGCCGTGTGCGTCCCACCGGCCCGGCGAATAATCAGAACCAGGGGGATATGGAATGGCCAACACCGTACTGCTCGACGTAGACAACCGCGTCGCCACGCTCACGCTGAACCGTCCGGCGCAGCTCAACGCGCTGTCGGTGGAGATGATGGAAGACCTGTTCGCCACGGTGCGCAAGCTGCGTGATCTGCAGGATGTCGATCTCGTCGTGATCACCGGCGCTGGCGACCATTTCATGGCCGGCGGCGACTTGAAGGACTTCGCGACGCAATTCCACCTGGGGCCGGAAGCCCGCAAGGTGGCCTTCCGCGCGATCGTCGAGAAGCACGTGAATCCGTCCGTGGAGATCCTGCAATCGCTGCGCCAGCCGGTGATCGCCAAGGTGCGCGGTGCCTGCGCCGGCTTCGGGCTGTCGCTGATGCTGGGCTGCGACCTTGCGATCTGCGCCGACAACGTGAAGTTCACGACCGCCTATTCCTCGATCGGCCTGCCCGCCGATGGCGGCATGTCCTACTTCCTGCCGCGCATCGTGGGACGCCGCAAGGCGGCCGAGCTGCTGCTGCTGGGCGAGCGCTTCGACGCGGCCGAGGCGCAGCGCCTCGGCCTGGTCAATCGCGTCGTGCCGGCCGCCGAACTCGATGACGAAACCACCGCCCTCGTCGCGCGCCTGCAAAACGGCCCGCGCTACGCCTACACCGAAATCAAGCGCCTGCTCGCCGGCTCGCTCGACGACAAGCTCGAATCGCAGCTGCAGAACGAGGCCGAAGCCTTCGCGCGCTGCAGCGCGACCGGCGATTTCGTCGAAGGCATCACGGCCTTCCTGGAGAAGCGCAAACCGGGATTCCGCGGCGCCTGACGAGCGCGGGCGTCCTCAGAGCAGCTTGCAGGCCTCGTCGAAGTCGAGCCGCGGGCTGCGCGGGTAGAGCTTCGTCGCGTCGCCGTAGCCGAGGTTGCAGATGAAGTTGGTCTTCACGTGGCTGTCCGGGAAGTACTCCTGGTTGAATTCGCTGCCGTCCTTCGGCGCGGCGGGGAAGAACTCGTGGTCGACCTTCGCCTGGTCGAAGCCGGACATCGGACCGCAATCCAGGCCGACCGCACGCGCGGCCATGATGAAGTAGGCGCCCTGCAGCGAGCTGTTGCGCCGCGCCGTGACTTCGGCGAGCTCGGGCGTATCGACGAACCACGCGCGGGCGTCGGTATGCGGGAAGAGCTTCGGCAGCATGTCGTAGAAGCGCCCGTCGTAGCCGATGATCGCGGTGACCGGCGCGCTGCGCGTCTTCTCGAGGTTGCCCGGCGCCATCGCGGGCAGCAGCCTCGCCTTCGCTTCGGGGGTGCGCAGGAAGACGATGCGCGCGGGGCAGCAATTGACGCTGGTCGGGCCCCATTTCAGCAGGTCGTACAGTTCGCGCAGCGTCGCGTCGCTGACGGGCTTGTCGAGCCAGGCGTTGTGGGTGCGGGCATTGCGGAACAGCAGGTCGCGGCCTTCTTCGTTCAGGATCGAGCTCATCGTGGTTTCCTCGTGAGTGGGGCTGTGATTGTCAGGGCAGCGGGATGCGTTCGGTTTCGCCCGGCACCGGCGTGAAGCGTTCGGCGCGCCAGTCCTCCTTGGCCTCTTCGATGCGTTCGCGCGTGCTGGCGACGAAATTCCACCAGACGAAGCGCGGGCCGTCGAGCGGCTCGCCGCCGAGCAGCATCAGGCGCGTCGGCCCCAGCGCAGAAAGCGTCACGTCGGCGCCGCGGGCGAACACCAGCAGCTGGCCGGGCGGGTAGGCCTGCCCGTCGATGCGCACCGCGCCCTCGACGACGTAGGCTGCCCGTTCCTCATGTTCAGGCGGGACGTGCAGGCGCTGCTGCGCCACCAGCGTGACGTCGGCGTAGAACAGCGGCGAGCGGGTTTCGGCCGGCGAGCGCACGCCGAAGATCTCGCCGGCGATCACGCGGATGCGCATGCCCGGTTCGGCGATGACGGGTAGCTCGGCCGCGCCGTGGTGCGCGAACGCGGGGGCCATCCCCTCGTCGCGCTCCGGCAGTCCGACCCATGCCTGCAGGCCGAAGATGCGGGGACCGGCCGCGCGCAGTGCGGGCGGCGTGCGCTCGGAATGCACGATGCCGCTGCCCGCCGTCATCCAGTTGAGCTCGCCGGGGCGGATCGGCTGCACGCTGCCGAGGCTGTCGCGGTGCAGGATCTCGCCGTCGAACAGGTAGGTCACGGTCGCGAGCCCGATGTGCGGGTGCGGGCGCACGTCGAGACCGCTGCCGGCATCGAGCTGCACCGGCCCCATCTGGTCGAGGAACACGAAGGGGCCGACCATGCGCTGCTGTGCGGAGGGGAGCGCGCGCAGGACCTTGAAACCGCCGCCGAGGTCACTCGCGCGCGGAACGACAATCGTTTCGACTGTGGGCAGTGCTGCGGACATGCGGTCGGTCGTCATTGCATCCTCCGGTGAGGCCCGCCGCGCTTTTTTTGGCGCCTGAGTTTCTTTCTATAGGCAGGCGGGTATCGAAACGCAAACGTGAAAGATGTGATCCCGCTCCCGGCGGCCAGTTCCCGCTCACCGCGTCAGGCGGTAAGCCAGCAGCCCCAGCCATTCGTGCACCGCGTACCAGCCGGCGTAGGCGGAGGTCGGGCCGGGCAACTCGCCCAGCGCCTGGTCGCCCGCCCCCGTGCCGCCCAGCCAGGCGGTCGGCGCCGGGATGACCTGCAGTCCCGAGTCCTCGAACGCCGCCTGCGCCCGCGGCATGTGCGCCGCGTGGGTCACGAGCACGATGCGATGCACGCCTGCGGCACCCAGCAGCACGGCCGAGAACTGGGCATTCTGCTGCGTATCGAGCGAGGCCTTCTCGACCCAGCGCACCGGCACGCGGAAATCCTCTTCCAGCGAAGCCTGCATGAGCATCGCCTCCGGCACGTTGCCGGTCGGCGCACCGCCGCTGACGAGCACCGGCAGCCCGGTCGTGCGCGCCAGGCGGGCCGCGTAGCGCAAGCGCTCCAGCGCCAGGCGATTGACCGTCTCGCCGCCGTATTCCGGCGCGTTGCGCCGCTTGCCGGCCCCGAGCACGACGATGGCCTGTGCCTGGTGCAGTCCGGCCACGTCGACGACCGGCGCCGTCTCCAGGCCGGCCAGCAGCCAGCCGACGCTCATCGGTGTCGACAGCAGCAGCGTGGCCGCGACGCCCGCCCATGCCAGCGCGAAACCGACGCGGCGCCGCTGCGCCGCCAGGACAAGGCCGGCGGCGATCAGCAGCAGGGGAGCGACCGGCGGCTGCACGGCGATGGAGATCGCCTTTTTGAGCCAGAACAGGGCGAGGGTGGAGTCGAAGGCCATGTGCATTGTCGGGATAGTGGGGCGCCAGTATTATCCCCGACTATTCCGTCGCCGCGCCCGTCCGGGGCTGCTTTCCGTCATGCACGATCATCCTTGTCCTGTCCCGCGCGCGAGGCCGAATGGGACTGCGTGAAATCATCCTCGCCGCAATCGCACTGCTTGCGGTCTACATCGGCTACCAGCTCTACCGCGTCTCGCGCGTGCCGCGGGCTCCGGCATCCGCAGCGAGCGGGGAGCCGGGCGAGACGATTGCCGAGCCTGGGACCGCCGAGGGCAAGGTCGACGAAGACGAGGCCGGCGAGGCGGGCGAGCTGTACCGCTTCGACCTTCCGCCGCCCGCCGTGGCAAGCGCGAGCCCCGTGCCCGATGCCTTCCAGCACGAGCTCGAAGTCCGCCAGTTGCGGCGCGAACTCGAGCAGCAACGCACCGAGCTGGCGGACCTGCGCCGCGCGCTCGACGAGTTGCGCGAGCAGATCCGGGCGCCTGAGGAACAGGCCGATGCCAGTGTCGCGCCGCGCGGCGCTTCGCCCGAATACGACGAGGCGCTCGTGTTCGCACGCCGCGGGCTGGATGCGGAAACCATCGCCGAGCGTTGCGGCATCACCGTCGCCGAGGCCGAACTCGTCCAGTCGCTCGCTCGCAGCCAGGCCGGCGACGCCGGGACGGCAGCGTGAGCGCGTCGCTCGCAGCAGGCGACCGGGCGGCGCCCGGCGTCGATGCCCCGCGCAAGGCGAGGCTGCAGCGGGCCTTGCTCGCCGCCGTTGCCGCCCTCGTGCTGACCGCGTCGCTGGCGCTCGTCGACGAGGACGATGCCGTGCCCGAGCCGCCCGCCGCTCCGCCGGCTCCGGTTGCCCTCCCCGCCGTGACGGAGACGCGCACCGCCGAGCCACCGGTGGACGTCGCCGCAGCGCCGGCGGAATCCGCATCCGGCACAGCGGGGCAAGGATCACCTGTAGACACGGCGCCGGCCGCCCCGGTGGAGCCCGCGCCCGGCAGCGCCGAAGCCGCCGCGGCGCCTGCGCCCGCTCCGGCAGCCGCATCACCCGCCGTCGCACCGGCTCCGCCCGTCGAGGCGCAGGCCGGCCCGCCCGCAGCCGAGACGCAGCCGGCCCACAGAGCAGAAGCCCCACCGCCTACCGCCGCGCCCGCCCCGCATCTGCACACCGAACCGCCACCCGGGCCCGGCTACCTGATCCAGCTCGGCGTGTTCCTCGACACCGGCAACGCCGAGGGCATGCGTCGCGAACTCGAACGCAAGGGCTATCCTGCCCACCTGCAGGCGCGCGTGGTGCTCGGCCCCTATCCGGACCGGCAGTCGGCAATCGCCGCACAGGAAAAAGTTCGCCGCGAACGCAAGCTGGATGGCATGATCTTGCCTCCGCGCAAGTAGCCCTTGCGGTGGACGAATGGCTGAACCGCGGCCGGCCGGCCTCGCGCGCGACCCGCCGGGCGCGCAGGCCGATCAATCACAGGAGAGCTCCATGAAGATCGAAAGTCAGGTGTTCGGCAGCATCGATATCCCCGATGAGAAGGTGATCGAGTTCCCGGCCGGCCTGCCCGGCTTCGAAGCGTGCAAGAACTTCGCGCTGGTGCACGAACAGGACTCGACTTCGTCGCTGTTCCTGCTGCAGAGCCTGGACAACCCTGAAGCGGTGTTCTCGATCACCGCGCCGGACAGCCTGGGCGTCAGCTACGAGTTCAGCCTCAGCGACGCGGAAACCGCGCAACTCAAGCTCGCCAACCCCGCCGATGCCTTCGTCGCCGTGATCGTGCGCAAGGAGGAAGGTGCGGCCGGCAGTCCCGTGACCGCGGGCATGCGCGCGAACTTCATGGCGCCGCTGGTGATCAACGTTGCCGAGCGCCGCGGCCTGCAGAAGATCATCACCCGCCTGGGCTGCGACGTCACGCTGCGCGCGGAAGGCTGAACCCGCCCGTTCTGTCGGCGCCCCGTTTCATTCGGCCTGCGGCCCGGGCCTTTCCGTAATCAAAAGAAAAGGAGTTTCACAATGAGCCGAAGCATCATCTCGACCCCCAACGCTCCCGCCGCCATCGGCACCTACTCGCAGGCCGTTAAGGTCGGCGACACCGTCTACATCTCCGGCCAGATCGGCCTCGACCCCGCGACGATGCAGATGGTCGAAGGCTTCGAGGCGCAGACCGTGCGCGTGTTCGAGAACCTCAAGGCGGTTGCCGAAGCGGCCGGCGGCTCGCTCGCCGACGCCGTGCGCGTGACGATCTACCTCACCGATCTCGCGAACTTCGCGAAGGTGAATGAAGTGATGGCGCGTTACTTCGCCGAGCCCTTCCCGGCGCGCGCCGCCGTCGGCGTGAAGGAACTGCCCAAGGGCGGCGTGGTCGAGGCCGACGCCATCCTGGTGCTTGGCTAAGGACACGCCAGGCTGGGCCGGGATCGGCCCGCAACTCGCAGGCCGGCTGGCGAAGCTCGACATCCGCCGGCCGCAGGACCTCGTCCTGCACCTGCCGCTGCGCTACGAGGACGAAACCCGCCTGACGCCGATCGCCGCGGCGCGGGCCGGCGCGCCGGTTCAGGTCGAAGGCGACATCGTGTCCTGCGAAGTCGTGCTGCGCCCGCGCCGCCAGCTGGTCGCGCAGATCCGCGACGCGAGCGGCACACTCACCGCGCGCTGGCTCAATTTCTACCCGTCGCAGCAGAAACAGCTCGCGCCGGGCCGCCGCGTACGCGTGTTCGGCGAAGTGCGCGGCGGCTTCTTCGGCAACGAGATGGTGCACCCGCGCGTGCACCCGATCGAGGCTGGCGAGCCGCTGCCGCAGGCGCTCACGCCCGTCTACCCGACCACCGCGGGGCTCGCGCAGTCGGCGCTGCGCAAGCTCATCGGGCGCGAACTGCAGCGCCCGCCGCCGGCCGAACTGCTGCCCGCGCCCCTGCCCGGCGGTCTGCAACTGCCCCCTTTCGCCGACGCGCTGCGCACGCTGCATCAGCCGCCGCCCGACATCGATCCGTACGCGCTGGAAGACCGCGCGCATCCCGCGTGGCAGCGCATCAAGTTCGAGGAGCTGCTGGTCCAGCAGCTGTCGCTGCGCCGCGCCTACAACGCCCGCCGCACGCGCCGCGCACCCCTCCTGCGCGATGACGGCACGCTCACCGGCGCGCTGCGCGCGCAACTGCCGTTCGACCTCACCGGCGCGCAGGCGCGCGCGGTCGCGCAGATCGGCGGCGACCTCGCGGCGCCGCACCCGATGCAGCGCCTGCTGCAGGGCGACGTCGGCAGCGGCAAGACCATCGTCGCCGCGCTCGCGATGCTGCAGGCGGCCGAAAACGGCTTCCAGTCGGTGCTGATGGCGCCGACCGAGATCCTCGCCGAGCAGCACTGGAAGAAGCTCGCCGCGTGGCTGGAGCCGCTCGGTGTCGGCATTGCGTGGCTGTCGGGGAGTCGGCGGAAGAAGGAGCGCGAGGCCGAACTCGCGCGCCTCGCGAGCGGCGACGTGCTGCTCGCAGTCGGCACGCATGCGCTGATCGAGGATCCGGTGACGCTGCCGCGCCTGGGCCTCGCGATCGTCGACGAACAGCACCGCTTCGGCGTGCGCCAGCGCCTCGCATTGCGCGAGAAGGGCGCCGACGCGCTGCACCCGCACATGCTGATGATGTCGGCGACGCCGATCCCGCGCACGCTGGCGATGAGCTACTACGCCGACCTCGACGTCACCGTGCTCGACGAACTGCCGCCCGGGCGCTCGCCCATTCTCACCAAGCTCGTCGCCGAATCGCGCCGCGACCAGGTCGTCGCGCGCGTGCGCGATGCCTGCCTCGGCGGGGCGCAAGCCTACTGGGTATGCCCGCTGATCGAGGAATCCGAGGCGCTGCAGCTGAAGACCGCGGTCGAGACTTTCGAGTCGCTCGGCGCGGCGCTGCCGGAATTGAAGATCGGCCTCGTGCATGGGCGCATGAAGTCCGACGAGAAGTCCGCGACGATGGCGGCCTTCGCCGCCGGCGACATCCACCTGCTGGTCGCGACGACGGTGATCGAGGTCGGCGTCGACGTCCCCAACGCGAGCCTGATGGTGATCGAGCATGCCGAGCGCTTCGGCCTCGCCCAGCTGCACCAGCTGCGCGGGCGCGTCGGGCGCGGCACGAAGGAATCCGCCTGCATCCTCATCTACGCCCACCCGCTGTCGGAGACGGGCCGCGCGCGCCTGAAGGTGATCTACGAGCACAGCGACGGCTTCGCGATCGCGCGCGAGGACCTGCGCATCCGCGGTCCGGGCGAGTTCGTCGGTGCACGCCAGAGCGGGGTGCCGCTGCTGCGCTACGCCGATCTGGAGGGCGACGCCGATCTCCTGGAGCCGGCGCGCACGCTCGCCGAACGCCTGCTGCATGAGGCGCCGGGCGTCGCGACGCAGCTGATGGAGCGCTGGCTCGGCGGTCGCGAGGGCCTGCTGCGCGCGTGAGCGCCGCGCGACCCGGTTTGGGCAGTCGTTGCGCGACCGGTATCATGCGCGTTCCATGCGCACCCGTCCCCACAAAGAAACCTGGCTGAAGCGCCCGCCGCGCGCGACCGTCTTCCGCACGCTGCGCCCCTGGCTCACCGACCCGGACTCGCTCACCGCGCGCATCCGCGCCCGTTGCGGCACCTTCGCGGTGCGCGTGCTGCGCCAGCGCCTCGCCGTGCCGCACCGCGACGAAGCGACGCTGCTCGGCCTGCGCCGCGGCGAAGTCGCATGGTTGCGCGAAGTCCTGCTGATCGCCGACGGCGTGCCGGTCGTGTTCGCGCGCTCGCTGCTGCCGCGCGCGAACGTGCGCGGCGCGTGGAACCTGTTCCACGGCATGGGCGCGCGGCCGCTCGGCGCGGCGCTCTTCGCCGACCCGGCGATCAGCCGCCGCGCGCTCACCTGCGCCTGTCTCGACCGCCGCGACGCGCGCTATCATCTCGCGTCTGCCGCGGTCGCACCGATGGCGATGCCGCCCCGCGTGTGGGCGCGTCGTTCGCTGTTCCGCCTGCATGGCCGCGCGCTGCTCGTCAGCGAGGCCTTCCTGCCCACGATCCTGGACCTGCCCGAATGATGTCTGCGCCGCTCCCCCTGTCCGCCCGCCTGCCCATCTACCTGCGGCTGATGCGCCTCGACAAGCCGATCGGCATCCTGCTGCTCATGTGGCCGACGCTGTGGGCGCTGTGGCTCGCCGCCGACGGCTTCCCGCCGCTGCACCTGATCGCGATCTTCACGTTGGGCACGGTGCTGATGCGCTCGGCCGGCTGCGTCATCAACGATTACGCCGACCGCGACTTCGACGGCCACGTCGAGCGCACGAAGAACCGCCCGCTCGCCACGCGCGCCATCGGCACCCGCGAGGCACTGCTGCTCGCGACCGCCCTCTCGCTCGTCTCCTTCCTGCTGATCCTGCCACTACGGCCGATCGTCCTGTGGCTGTCGCTGCCGGCACTCTTCCTAGCCGCCAGCTATCCGTTCATGAAGCGCTTCTTCGCGATCCCGCAGGCCTACCTTGGCATCGCGTTCGGCTTCGGCATTCCGATGGGGTTCGCCGCGGTGCAGGGCGAGGTGCCCGCAATCGCCTGGTGGTTGCTCCTCGGCAACATCTTCTGGACTGTCGCCTACGACACCGAATATGCGATGGTGGACCGCCCCGACGACCTCAAGATCGGCATCAAGACCTCCGCGATCACCTTCGGCCGCTTCGACGTCGCCGCCGTGATGCTGTGCTATGCGATCGCGTTCACGCTGTTCGCCGCCGTCGGCTTCGCCGCAGGGCGGGGCGCGTTCTACTTCGCCGGCCTGTTGGGGGCCTGCGGCATCGCCGGCTACCACTACACGCTGATCCGCGGGCGCGAGCGCGCCCCCTGCTTCAAGGCCTTCCTGCACAACAACTGGGTCGGGGCGAGCATCTTCGCCGGTATCGTCGGTGATTACATTGTGTTTCCCGCCGTCTGAGCTAGGGTGAACCGACCGGGTCCGATGCGGTCGAAGTAACACGCGGGTCAACCGCGGCATATTCCCCTAGGAGACCAAGATGAAAAAAAGCCTTATTTCAGGCCTGTTCGTGATGGCTTTGTCCGGCAGCGCGTTCGCGATGCATTGTCCCGCGGACATGAAGAAGATCGATGACGCGATGGCGAAGAGCCCCGCCTTGTCTGCCGAGCAGATGGCCGAGGTGAAGAAGCTGCGTGCCGACGGCGAGGCCCTGCACAAGGCCGGCAAGCATCAGGAATCCGTCGATACGCTCGGGAAAGCCATGAAGATCCTCAAGATCATGTAGTCGCATCGATCACGGCGCAGCGGGCCGCCATCGTGCGGCCCGTTGTTTTTGTGCGGGGAGGTGGCGGGGGAGGGCGCGCACGCGCGTCATCCGGCTTATCATTCGCCCCGAACCAAACTGGACGCCTCCATGCATTTCATGACCGCCCTCCGGGCCGCCTGGCAGCGCCGCAACAGCCTGCTGTGCGTCGGCCTCGACCCCGATCCCGCGCGCTTCCCTGCCCACCTGCAGGGCCGCCCCGACGCGATCCTCGAATTCTGCAAGGGCATCGTCGACGCCACCGCCGACCTCGTGTGCAGCTTCAAGCCGCAGATCGCCTACTTCGCCGCCCAGCGCGCCGAGGACCAGCTCGAGGCGCTGATCGACCACATCCACACGCGCCACCCCGACATCCCGGTGATCCTCGACGCCAAGCGCGGCGACATCGGCAGCACCGCGAGCCAGTATGCGGCGGAAGCCTTCGAGCGCTTCCGCGCCGACGCGATCACCGTCAATCCCTACATGGGCCGCGACTCCGTCGAGCCGTACCTGGAATACGCCGACAAGGGCGTGATCCTGCTGTGCCGCACCTCGAACCCCGGCGGCAGCGACCTGCAGTTCCTCGACGTCGGCGGCGGCGAGCGCCTGTTCGAGCGCGTCGCGCGCCTCGTCGCGAACGAGTGGAACGCGAGCGGCAACCTCGGCCTCGTCGTCGGCGCGACCTTCCCGAACGAGATCGCCCGCGTGCGCGAACTCACCGGCGACATGCCGCTGCTGGTGCCCGGCATCGGTGCCCAGGGCGGCGACATCGCCGCGACGATGCAGGCGGGGCGCACCGCGAACGGCACCGGCCTGATGATCAATTCCTCGCGCGCGATCCTTTACGCCGGCAGCGGCGAGGACTACGCCGAAGCCGCGCGCCGCGTCGCCCTCGAGACGCGCGACGCGATCAACGCCCACCGCTGAGCCAGCCAGACCCCTTCATGCGTTACCACGACCTCCGCGACTTCATCGCCCAGCTCGAACAGCGCGGCGAGCTCAAGCGCATCAGCATTCCCGTCGATACCCACCTCGAGATGACCGAGATCGCCGATCGCGTGCTGCGCGCCGGCGGTCCCGCGCTGCTGTTCGAAAAACCCGTCACCCGCGGCGTACCGCAATCGATGCCGGTGCTCGCGAACCTCTTCGGCACGCCCGAGCGGGTTGCGCTGGGCATGGGCGAGGAACTCACCGACGGCGACTGGCAGACGCCGCTGCGCGAAGTCGGCAAGCTCCTCGCGTTCCTCAAGGAGCCCGAGCCGCCCCGGGGGCTCAAGGACGCGTGGGAGAAGTTCCCGGCCTTCCGCCAGGTGCTCAACATGTCGCCCAAGGAGGTGCGCTCCGCGCCCTGCCAGGAAGTCGTGTGGGAAGGCAAGGACGTCGACCTCGCGAAGCTGCCGATCCAGCACTGCTGGCCCGGCGATGTCGCGCCGCTGATCACCTGGGGCCTGGTCGTCACGCGCGGCCCCGGCAAGAAGCGCCAGAACCTCGGTATCTACCGCCAGCAGGTACTCGGCCCCAACCGCGTCATCATGCGCTGGCTCGCCCACCGCGGCGGCGCGCTGGACTTCCGTGAGCACCAGCTCGCACACCCCGGTGAGCCCTTCAAGGTCGCGGTCGTGCTCGGCTGCGACCCCGCGACCATCCTCGGCGCCGTCACGCCGGTGCCCGACACGCTGTCCGAATACCAGTTCGCGGGCCTGCTGCGCGGCGCCAAGACCGAGCTCGTGCAATGCCTCGGCTCCGACCTGCAGGTGCCGGCCTCCGCCGAGATCGTGCTCGAAGGCGTGATCCACCCAGACGACATGGCGCCCGAAGGCCCCTACGGCGACCACACCGGCTACTACAACGAAGTCTCGGACTTTCCCGTCTTCACGATCGAGCGCATCACGATGCGCCGCGACCCGATCTACCACTCGACCTACACCGGCAAGCCGCCCGACGAACCGGCGATGCTCGGCGTCGCGCTCAACGAAGTCTTCGTGCCGCTGCTGCAGAAGCAGTTCCCCGAGATCATCGACTTCTACCTGCCGCCCGAAGGCTGCTCCTACCGGCTTGCCGTCGTCAGCATCCGCAAGCAGTACCCCGGTCACGCCAAGCGCGTGATGTTCGGCATCTGGAGCTTCCTGCGCCAGTTCATGTACACGAAGTTCATCATCGTCGTCGATGATGACGTGAACATCCGCGACTGGAAGGAAGTGATCTGGGCGATGACGACGCGCGTCGACGCCACGCGCGACACCGTGATGGTCGACAACACGCCGATCGACTACCTCGACTTCGCCAGCCCGGTCGCGAGCCTCGGCAGCAAGATGGGGCTGGATGCGACCAACAAGTGGCCGGGCGAGACGAACCGCGAATGGGGGCGCCCGATCGTGATGGATGCCGCCGTCAAGCAGCGCGTCGACGAGCTGTGGGCCGACCTCGGCCTGTAAGCGTCACCCGACACCCCGATCACCACGGAGCGAGCCATGCCCGACTACCGCAGCGACAGCGTTCCCGCCGACCTCGACGGCCTCGTCACCCTCGCGCACGTCATCTACGCGCTCCACGCCTTCGCCGTCATCTCCGGCATTGTCGGCTCCGCGACGGTCATCGGCAGCTTCGTTGCGAGCCTGCCGTCGATCCTCGCCGTGGTGCTCAACTACATGAAGCGCAGCGCCGTGCGCGGCACCTGGCTGGAAAGCCACTTCCGCTGGCAGATCCGCACCTTCTGGTTCGCGCTGCTGTGGATCCTCGTCGCCGCCGGGATGGTTTTCACCCTCATCGGCATCCCCTTCGCCCTTGTGCTGATCGGCGGTGCGACCCTGTGGATCATCTACCGCGTGATCCGCGGCTGGCTCAACCTGCTCGACCGCAGCGTCATGCCGATGCCGGAAGCCTGACGCACCGCCGCGGCGCCCGTCACTTCTCCGGGGCGCCGCCGGTGGCCCACACCCATTCCAGCAGCGCGTCCTGCGCGGCCTGGCTCGCGCCGGCCTCGGCGTGGTTCACGATCATCACGACCGCATGGCGCCGGCCGTTACGATCCAGCACATAGCCGGCGAAGGACTTCACGCCGTTGATCGAGCCCGTCTTGATGTGGGCGTAGCCGCGCGCCGGGCTGTCGTTCAGCCGCCCGCGCGCCGTGCCGTCCTCGCCGGCGATCGGCAGCGCCGCCATGAACTCCGGCATGAAGGGCCGCTGCCACGCCGCGAGCAGGATCTCCGCGAGCGCGCGCGCGCTCACCCGCTCGATGCGCGACAGGCCCGAGCCGTTCTCGATCACGAGGCCCGCCGTCGCGATTCCATCGGCGGCGAGCTGCGCCTGCACGGCCGCCGCACCGCCCGCGACCATGTCCAGGTTCGCACCGCTTTCGCGGCCCAGCGTCGCGAGCAACTGGCGCGCGATCACGTTGCTCGACCACTTGTTCATCTCGCGCACCACGTCGGCGAGCGGCGGCGAAGTCTCCGTGACGAGCGTCACCGCGCTGCCCGGCGTCACGCCGCTGCGCACCGTGCCTTCGACCGTGCCGCCCAGTTCTGCCCACAGCGCCGAGATCAGCGCCCGCCCGAAGGCTTCGGGCGACAGTGGCGCCGTCGCCCAGTCGCGCTGCCCGCAGCTCGCCGGCATGCTGCCCGACAGCACCAGGCGTGACCCCGCCGGGCCGGCTTCCAGCGCCGCATCGAGGTTCCCGTACCACACGCCGCAGGGGCCCGGCGCGGTCCGGATGCGGTTGTCGATGTCGACCCCGGTCAGGCTGGGATAAGGCGCGAGCCCCACCAGCTGGCCTTCCGCGGCCGGCACGAGGCGCAGCTGCAGGGTGTTGAAGTGCATCAGCAGCCCGTAGGCGCCGCTGTTGTAGGGCCGCAGCGCCCGCCCGTCGAAGGCCGCCGGATCGTGTGGCGGCAGCGCGAGCGCCGAGCCGTCGAGCACGATGTCGCCGCGCACCGTCGTGATGCCCAGCGCGCGGACCTGGCGCAGCAGCCGCTCCAGCCGCTCGTGGTTCAGCATCGGGTCGGCACCGCCCGTCAGGTACAGGTTGCCGTCCAGCACGCCCGCCGCGACCGGTCCGTCGCTCGCCACCCGCGTCGTCCAGGTGAAGGCCGGCCCGAGCCGATCCAGCGCGGCGAAGGCGGTGACGATCTTCATCACCGACGCGGGGTTCATCGGCCGCTCGCCATTGCGCTGCAACTGCGGCTTCGGGGCGTCGACCGCCTGCACCCACACGGCGACGCCGTCGGCGGGCACGTGTGCGGCGTCGAGCGCCTGCTGTACCGGCGCCGGGAGCCCGCTGGCGCTCGCGGCGCCGAACAGCACGGCGAGCAACAGGCCCGCGCAGACGCGCACCAGGCGGCCTGCCGTCATGAGATGGTCGTCAATATCCTGCAACATGCATTCCTCGGGCCGATCGCGCGGCGTTATCCGGGCGCGATACAATTTCACGTTTCGCGATCCCGATCGGATCGGCATTTTACGCCCTGCCGTGCAGGGCAAATCCCGCTGAAGGTGGTTTGATGATTTTGGTGACGGGCGGTGCAGGCTTCATCGGCGCCAATTTCGTGCTCGACTGGCTGCGCGCCGGCGACGAGCCGGTGCTCAACCTCGATGCGCTGACTTACGCGGGCAACCTCGAGAACCTCGCCGCGCTGCGGGATGACTCCCGCCACGTCTTCGTGCAGGGAGACATCTGCGACCGCGCGCTCATCGACCGCTTGCTCGCCGCACAGCGGCCGCGCGCGATCGTCCATTTCGCCGCCGAAAGCCACGTCGACCGCTCGATCCACGGCCCCGCGGCCTTCGTCCGGACCAACGTCGAAGGCACGTTCACGCTGCTCGAAGCCGCCCGCGCGTACTGGTCCGCGCTCGACGGCGCCGAGAAGGCCGACTTCCGCTTCCTGCATGTCTCCACCGACGAGGTTTACGGCTCGCTCGCCCCGGACGACCCGCCCTTCGCCGAGACCAAGGCCTACGAGCCCAACAGCCCGTACTCCGCGAGCAAGGCCGCCTCCGACCACCTCGTGCGCGCCTGGTACCACACCTACGGCCTGCCGGTGCTCACGACCAACTGCTCGAACAACTACGGCCCCTACCAGTTCCCCGAAAAGCTCATCCCGCTGATGATCGCCAACGCGCTCGCCGGCAAGCCCCTGCCCGTGTATGGCGACGGCCGCAACGTGCGCGACTGGCTGTACGTCGGCGACCACTGCGCTGCGATCCGCGAAGTCCTCGCACACGGCCGCCTCGGCGAGACCTACAACGTCGGCGGCTGGAACGAGATGCCCAACCTCGAGATCGTGCACACCGTCTGCGCACTGCTCGACGAACTACGCCCCGACCCCGCCGGCCCGCACGCGCGCCTCATCACCTACGTCGCCGACCGCCCCGGCCACGACCGCCGCTACGCGATCGACGCGCGCAAGATCGAGCGCGAGCTCGGCTGGCGCCCGGCCGAGACCTTCGAGACCGGCATCCGCAAGACCGTCGCGTGGTACCTCGCGAACCAGGACTGGGTCGCGCACGTGCAGAGCGGCGCGTACCGGGAATGGGTCGTGCGCAACTACGGAGAACGCTGAACATGAGCGCACGCAAGGGCATCATCCTCGCCGGCGGCTCCGGCACCCGCCTGCACCCGGCGACGCTGGCCGTGTCGAAGCAGCTGCTGCCGGTGTACGACAAGCCGATGATCTACTACCCGCTCAGCACCCTGATGCTCGCGGGCATCCGCGACATCCTCATCATCTCCACGCCGCAGGACACGCCGCGCTTCGAGCAGCTGCTCGGCGACGGCCGTCGCTGGGGCCTGCGCCTGCAATATGCGGTGCAGCCCAGCCCGGACGGCCTCGCGCAAGCCTTCCTGATCGGCGAGGACTTCATCGCCGGCGGCCCCTCGGCGCTCGTGCTCGGCGACAACCTGTTCTACGGCCACGAGATCGCCGACGATCTGCGCCAGGCGGGCCAGCGCGCGCACGGCGCGACCGTCTTCGCCTATCCGGTGAATGACCCGGAGCGCTACGGCGTCGTCGAATTCGATGCCGCCGGGCGTGCCATCAGCATCGAGGAAAAACCCGCGAAGCCGAAGAGCCGCTACGCCGTCACCGGCCTCTATTTCTACGACGAACGCGTCGTCGACATCGCCCGCGGCCTCAAGCCCAGCGCGCGCGGCGAACTCGAGATCACCGACGTCAATCGCCACTACCTCGAGGCCGGCGCGCTCGACGTGCAGGTCATGGGCCGCGGCCACGCCTGGCTCGACACCGGCACGCACGAAAGCCTGCTCGAAGCCGGCCTCTTCATCCAGACGATCGAGAAGCGCCAGGGATTGAAGATCGCCTGCCCGGAGGAGATCGCCTGGCGCGCGGGCTGGATCGATGCCGCCCAGCTTACCGAACTCGCCCGGCCGCTCGCGAAGAACGGCTATGGCCAGTACCTGCTGCGCCTTCTCGAAGAGCGGGTGTTCTGATGCACGCGATCCCGACTGCCATCCCCGACGTCCTGATCATCGAACCCAAAGTGTTCGGCGACGCGCGCGGCTTCTTCCTCGAGAGCTTCAACGCGCGCGCCTTCCGCGACGCGACCGGCCTCGACGCAGCGTTCGTGCAGGACAACCACTCCCGTTCTGCGCGCGGCGTGCTGCGCGGCCTGCATTACCAGATTCGCCAGCCGCAAGGGAAACTCGTGCGCGTCGTGCGGGGCGCGGTGTTCGACGTCGCCGTCGACCTGCGCCGCCGTTCGCCGACCTTCGGCCGCTGGACGGGCACCGAGCTCAGCGAGGACAACCACCGCCAGGTGTGGATCCCGCCCGGCTTCGCGCACGGCTTCGTCGTGCTGTCCGAGTCCGCGGACTTCCTGTACAAGACCACCGACTACTACGCGCCCGAACACGAGCGCTGCCTCGCCTGGAACGACCAGACGGTCGGCGTCGAGTGGCCGCTCGCGGGCGAGCCGCAACTGTCGGCGAAAGACCGCGAGGGCAAGCTGCTCGCGCAATGCGAGGTATTCGAATGAAACTGCTCGTCACCGGCGCCAACGGCCAGGTCGGCTGGGAACTTGCGCGCGCCCTGATGCCGCTCGGCGAAGTCGTCGCGCTCGACCGTCGCCGCTGCGACCTGTCGCACCCCGAGACGCTCGCCGCGCTCATCGCCGAACAGGCCCCGGACGTCATCGTCAATGCCGCCGCGTACACGGCCGTCGACAAGGCCGAATCCGAGGAAGCGCTCGCGACCACGATCAACGGCACCGCCCCCGGCGAACTCGCCCGCGCCGCGAAGGCGGCCGGTGCTCTGCTGATCCACTACTCGACCGACTACGTGTTCGACGGCACCAAGTCCGGCCCCTACACGGAGGACGACGCCGTCGCCCCGGTCAACGCCTACGGCCGCAGCAAGCTCGCCGGCGAAGTGGCGATCCGTGCGTCCGGCTGCGACCACCTGATCCTGCGCACCACCTGGGTGTTCGCCGCGCGCGGCGGCAACTTCGTGCGCACGATGCTGCGCCTCGGCGCCGAGCGCGAAGCGCTGCGCGTCGTCGCCGACCAGCACGGCGCGCCGACCTGGGCGCGCAACATCGCCGACGCCACGGCGCACATCATTGCGGGCGCACAGCGCGAACGGCGTGAGGGTGCCTTCGCATCGGGCCTCTTCAACCTCACGTCAGCCGGCGAAACGAACTGGCACGGCTTCGCCGAGGCGGTCTTCGCCACCGCCCGCAGTGCGTTGCCGGAACTCGCTCTCAAGGTCACGAGCGTCGAACCGATCCCCGCATCGGCCTATCCGACGCCGGCCGCACGCCCGGCCAACTCCCGCCTGTCCGCGGATCGCCTCGCCGCACGCTTCGGCATCGTGATGCCGCCGTGGCAGGACGCGCTGCGCCGCTGCCTCGAAGAGCTTGCGCGCTGAGCCATGAGCGGATTCGAGCATTTCGACCGCGATGCCAGCGAGCTCGAGCGCGAGATCCTCAAGCGCGGGATGCTGCTCAAACTTGACTGGGACAACCCGGTTGTCATGCGCAAGCTCGCCCGCGAAGCCCTGCAAGGTGGTCCCGACCACACGCAGGCCCTGCTTGCCGACCCGGATGCCCGCCTGCGCGCGCGCGGCGAACTCTTCGCGCTGGGCGTGCTGATGTTGCGCGTGATGGAGGAGAGCGCCGATACCGGTGTACACACGCACGGCGGACCGGCCTGGAAGGCCTTCGGCCGCGCCCTGATCCTTGAGGCGCAAGCCGAAGGGAAAAAAGTGGACCCGAGGGCTCAGCTCAACGGCGACTCGAGCGCATAGAGCGATTCGACCGTCTCGCGCCGGCGGATCAGGTGCATGCGGTCGCCATCCACCATGACCTCGGCCGCGCGCGGGCGCGTGTTGTAGTTCGAGCTCATCGCCATGCCGTAGGCCCCGGCCGACAGCAGCGCGACCAGATCGCCCGCCTCGACCGCCAGCTCGCGGTCGTGCGCGAGGAAGTCGCCGCTTTCGCAGATCGGCCCGACGATCTCGTAAGTCTTCGCCGCCAGCGTGCGCGGCTGCACCGCGACCACCTCGTGGTAGGCGTCGTACAGCGCCGGACGCGCCAGATCGTTCATCGCCGCATCGACGATCGCGAAATTCTTCTCCTCGCCCGGCTTCAGGTACTCGATGCGCGTGAGCAGCAGGCCCGCGTTGCCGACCAGCGAGCGGCCCGGCTCGAAGCTCAGCTCCTCCTTGCGGCCCTCGAACAGCTTCAGCAGCGGCGCGAGGTACTCCGCAACGCTCGGCGGCTGCTCGTCACGATACCGGATCCCGAGGCCGCCCCCCAGGTCGATGTGATCGAGCTCGATGCCCTCGGCGGCAAGGCGGTCGACGAGCGCGAGCAGCTTGCCGGCGGCTTCCGCGATCGGCGCGGGGTCGAGCAGCTGCGAGCCGATATGGCACGCCACCCCGCTCACGCGCAGATGCGGCAGGCTCGCCGCGCGGCGATACAGGTCCGCCGCCGCATCGATCGCGACGCCGAACTTGTTGTTCTTGAGCCCCGTCGAGATGTAGGGATGGGTCTTGGGGTCGACATCCGGATTCACGCGGAACGCGATCGGGGCGACCTTGCCGAGCTCGCCCGCGACCGCGTTCAGGCGCTCGATCTCGGCTTCCGATTCGACATTGAAGCAGCGGATCCCCGCGTTCAGCGCCTGGCGCATCTCGTCGCGGCTCTTGCCCACGCCCGAGAACACCACCTTGCCCGCGTCGCCGCCGGCGGCCAGCACCCGCGCGAGTTCGCCGCCCGAGACGATGTCGAAGCCCGCGCCCAGCTGCGCGAACACCGACAGCACGCCGAGATTCGAATTGGCCTTCACGGCATAGCATATGAAACCGCGCCGGCCGGCCAGGACCTCGCGGTAGGCCGCGAAGGCGTCGGTCAGGGCGCGCCGCGAATAGGCATAGACAGGCGTACCGTATTGCGCAGCGATCGTGGTCAGCGCGACCTGTTCAAGCTGAAGACCGTTGCTGCCCTCGGTCAGGGTCGGAATCGGGAATCGGGAAGTCATCTGGAGTCGGCGGGAGCGGTGGGGGCTTTGCTATGATCGACGGCGGCAGGCGGGGCTGCCTTGGCCGGTGCGGGCGGAACCTGGGGCAGGTAGAGCGGCCCCTTGATCCCGCAGCCGCTCAGTGCAAGGGCGGCGCAGCACAGTGCGGCGGCGGTCGGAATGGATCGCATGGTGGCGGCAATCGAAAAAACGGAAATCCTAACAGAAGGAGAGAACATGGAAGAATCGGCGTTCAACGCGCTGGCCGAGGCCGAGCTCGCGCGGATCGAAGCAGCGCTCGAAGCCTGCGGGGCCGAGCTGGACATCGAGACCATGCCCGGCGGCGTGCTGGAAATCGAATTCGAGAACGGCAGCAAGATGGTCATCAACCGCCATTCCGCTGCCCGCGAGATCTGGGTCGCCGCCAAATCGGGCGGCTTCCACTTCCGCCACGATGCCGGGCGCTGGGTCGCGACGCGCAGCGGCACCGAACTCTACGAGCTGCTCTCGCAGCTCGTCAGCCAGCAGTCCGGCAGCCCTGTCGAGGTGACTGCCGGCTGATCGTCGGCTTCTCCGCCGGCGGCCGTCACGGTCGCCGGATCGGCGTCGGCACGCGCTCGACCACCGGGGCGGGGGCCGCACTGGGCCGGGGCTGCGCCGGCGCGTCGTCGGGCGCTTCGGACGGCGGGGGCAGATTCTCGATGCCGGCGGGAACCACGATGGGTTCGGTCGGCAGGTTTTCCTGGTAGATGAATTCCTCGCGTCCCGAGCCGGTATTCACGGCCAGCAGCCCCTCAGGGCGCGCCGGGAATTTTTCCGGCGAGCCCTTCAGGGCCGTGCGCATGAAGTTCACCCACATCGGCAGGGCCGCCGTGCCGCCGGTCTCCCCGCGCCCCAGGTTGCGCGGCTGATCGTGCCCGAGCCAACTCACCGCGACCAGATCCGGGTTGTAGCCCGCAAACCATGCATCCACGTAGTCGTTGGTCGTGCCGGTCTTGCCGGCGAGGTCGCCGCGCTTGAGCACCAGCGCGCGCGTCGCCGTGCCGCGCCGGACCACGTCCTGCATCATCGAGCTCATCAGCCACGCATTGCGCGGATCGATCACGCGCGGCGCACTGTCGCCCGCCACCGGCGGATCGACTTTCGCGACCACGTGCCCCTCGCCATCGATCATCTCCTTCACGACATAGGGCTCGACCCGGTACCCGCCGTTGGCGAAAACCGCATAGCCGGTCGCCATCTGCCACGGCGTCGTCATGCCGGCACCCAGCGCCATCGTCAGATAGGGCGGATGCTGGGCCGCGTCGAAGCCGAAGCGCGTGATGTAGTCCTGTGCATATGCGGGCGTGATCGAGCGCAGCACGCGGATCGAGATCATGTTCTTCGACCGCGCAAGCCCGTCCCGCAAGGTCATCGGGCCTTCGTACTTGCCGTCGTAGTTCTTCGGCTCCCAGTCCTTGCTGCCCGTGATCCCGGCCGGGAAGAACAGGGGGGCATCGTCCTCGACGCTGCTCGGTGAATAGCCGCGCTCCAGCGCCGCGGAATAGATGAAGGGCTTGAAGCTCGAACCCGGCTGGCGCAGCGCCTGGGTCACGTGGTTGAACTTGCTGCGATTGAAGTCGAAGCCACCGATCAGCGCCCGGACTGCACCGGTGTTCGAATCGATCGCGACCAGCGCCGCCTCGACATCCGGCAGCTGTGCGATTTCCCAGCCCTTGTCCCCGAGATCGCGGATGCGCACGATCGCCCCGCGCCGCACCCGCCGCGCCTGCGGCGCGCGCTCGTTGAGCATCGGGGCGGCAAAGCTCAATCCCGCACCCGTGATCTTCAGGGTTTCGCCGTGGCGATAGACGGTGACCGATTTCGGCGACGCATCGAGCACCAGCGCGGCCAGCAGGTCGTCATAATCGGCCACGTCGGCAAGGAGCTCGTCGAAGTGTTCGTCGTCATTCCTGTTCGCGGTGCCCAGGTCCGCGAATCCCTCCGGGCCGCGGTATCCATGGCGCCGGTCGTAATCCATCACCCCCTGGCGGACGGCCTTGTAGGCCGCCTGCTGGTCCTCGCGCGTCACCGTCGTGACGATGCGGATGCCCGAGTCGTACGCCTGCTCGCCGAATTGCTCGACGGCGAGCTGCCGCGCCATTTCCGCAACATAGTCGCCGCGCAGCGGGCCCGATGCCGAGCGGCCGTTCGCCAGCACGAGCGGCTCCGCGCGGGCGGCCTCGAAGGTCTTCTCGTCGATGAAACCAGCCTCGACCATGCGCCGCAGCACGTACTGCTGACGCAGCGTCGCCCGGCGCGGGTTCGCGACCGGGTTGTAGGCCGACGGCGCCTTCGGCAGTCCGGCGAGCATCGCCGCTTCGGCCACCGTGAGGTCCTTCAGCGGCTTGTCGAAGTACGTGCGTGCCGCTGCCGAGAAGCCGTAGGCGCGCTGGCCGAGGTAGATCTGGTTGATGTAAAGCTCGAAGATCTGATCCTTGCTCAGGCTGCGTTCGATCTTCAGCGCCAGCAGGATCTCGTAGAGCTTCCGGTTGAAGGTCTTCTCCCGCGTGAGGAAGAAATTGCGGGCGACCTGCATCGTGATCGTCGACGCCCCCTGGCCGCGCCCGCCCGACACGACGTTCGCCACCGCCGCACGGGCTATGCCGATCACATCGATTCCGGGGTGTTCGTAGAAGCGCTCGTCTTCGGCCGCAAGTATGGCCTGCTTGAGGATCGCGGGCACTTCACTCATTGTTGCGACGACGCGACGCTCCTCACCGAATTCCCCAAGTAGATATCCATCTGACGTGTATACTCGCAGCGGAATCTTGGGGCGATAGTCCGTCAATACGTCCAGTGAGGGCAGATTCGGCCATGCGAAGGCCGAGACCGCTGCGACGGTCGCCATGCCGAGGATGACGAGGGCGATGAGTGCCGCGAGAGGGTAGAAAACCCAGCGCATCGGGAGTCCAGAAAAGGAAGAGCAGGAGCGCAATTATACGGGTCCCCGTCCGGGGCCCCAAAAACGCCCCTCAAAGTCCCGCTTTACACTCGCAACATTTTGTTGCTAGCATCTCACAAGCTTATTCAGTATCGGCGCCTAACATAAAGAAATTTAAGGATTTTCTTTGTGATCGACTTCTCCCTCATTCGCCCCAAGGCGCGCCAGCTGGTCGGACTCGATATTTCATCTTCATCAGTGAAGATGGTCGAGCTTGCAGAGGGCGAAAAGGGTGCGTATCGCATCGAGCGCTACGCCATCGAATCCCTGCCCCGTGACGCCGTCGTCGACGGCAACATCGCCAATCTCGAAGGCGTGAGCGACGCGGTGATGCGCGCCGTACGCCGCATGGGCGGGGGCATCAAGCAGGTCGCCGTGGCGCTTCCGGCGTCCGCGGTCATCACCAAGAAGATGATCCTGCCGGGCGGTCTGCGCGACCAGGAAATGGAGCTTCAGGTCGAGTCGGAGGCGAGCCAGTACATTCCCTTCGCCCTCGACGAAGTCAATCTCGACTTCCAGGTCGTCGGTCCGTCGCCGGGCAGCCCGGAGGAGGTCGAGGTCCTGATTGCCGCTTCCCGCAAGGAAAAGGTCGAGGACCGCGTGGCGGTGGTCGAGTCCGCCGGCCTCAAGGCGGTGGTGATGGACGTGGAGTCCTTTGCCGCCGAGGCGGCATTCGAACTCGTCGCCAGGCAGTTGCCGGGCGGCGGCGCCGACAAGATCGTCGCGGTGATCGACATTGGCGCCAATGTCATGAACGTCAGCGTGCTGCGCAACGGCCAGCAGCTCTATGCGCGCGAGCAGGCCTTCGGTGGCATGCAGCTCACGCAGGAAATCGCGCGGCAGTACGGCATGAGCGTCGAGGACGCCGAGGCCGCCAAACGCACCGGCGGCCTGCCCGAAGACTACGAGCGTGACCTGATGCGGCCGTTCATGGACAGTCTCGCGCTCGAGGTATCGCGGGCGCTGCAGTTCTTCTTCACGTCCACCCAGTACAACCAGGTCGACCACATCGTCCTCGCGGGCGGCTGCTCGGTGATGCCCGGTCTGTCGGATGTCGTCGCGGGCCGCACCCAGGTCCCGGCCATCGTCGCGAATCCCTTCGTCGGGATGTCGCTGTCGTCGCGTGTGCGACCCAAGAACCTGCTGGCCGATGCCCCGTCGCTGATGGTGGCCTGCGGTCTGGCGCTCCGGAGATTCGATTCATGATTCGAATCAACCTGCTGCCCCATCGCGAACTCAAGCGCCGCGAACGGCGCCAGCAGTTCTACGTCGTGTCCGCCGCGATGGTCGTTGCCGGCCTGCTCGTCGGGGTGCTCGTGCATACCGTCATCGCCGGCTATGTCGAACATCAGGAGCGTCGCAACGACTTCCTCAAGAGCGAGATTGCCAAGCTCGATACGCAGATCGCCGAGATCAAGCGCCTGCGTGAGCAGATCGATGCCCTGCTCGCGCGCAAGCAGGTGATCGAATCCCTGCAGACGACGCGTGCCCAGGCGGTGAACGTCATGAACGAGTTCGCCCGGCGCGTTCCGGACGGCGTGTATCTGCGCTCCATCAAGCAGACGGGACCGAAGATCGCGCTGCTCGGCTACTCGCAGTCCAACTCGCGCGTGTCGGCGCTGATGCGCAGCCTCGATGAATCGCCGTGGCTCGCGAATCCCGGCCTCGTCGAGGTCAAGGCGGCGTCGGTCAACAAGCGCCGGGTCAGCGACTTCGCGCTGAACATCGGTATCGAAGGGCCCAAGGCCGAAGGCGATCAAGGGGCCAGGAAATGAAGCTCGGCAAACTCCAGAGTATCGACTTCGAGCGCCTCTCGCAGGATTTCAAGGGCCTCGATCCCAACGATCCGGGCGCCTGGCCACTCGCACCGCGCATCGCGGTGTTCATTGCCCTGCTGGCCGCCGTATTTGCGCTGGCATGGTGGTTCGACTGGCGCGATCAGGTGGCGCTGCTCGAGCAGCGCGAGGCCGAAGAAGTGCAGTTGCGCGAGGACTGGCGGAACAAGAAGGCGCAGGCCGTGAATCTCGATGCGTACAAGCTGCAACTCGAAGAGATCGATCGCCAGTTCGGTGCGCTGCTGAAGCAATTGCCCAACCGGGCGGAAATGGATTCGCTGCTCTCCGACATCAACCAGGCGGGCGTCGGCCGTGGCCTGCAGTTCGAGCTGTTCAAGCCCGGTGTCGACGTGGTCAAGGATTTCTACGCCGAGATGCCGATCGATGTGCGCATCGTCGGGGCCTACAACGACCTCGGTGCGTTTGCGGAGGACGTCGCCCACATGCCGCGCATCGTGACGCTCGACAACGTGGCGATCGAAGCGCAGAAGGACGGCATGCTCAAGCTCGAGGCCAAGGCCATCACCTATCGTTATCTCGACGAAGAGGAGCTTGCGCAGAAGCGAGCGCAGGAAAAGGCCGCGAAGGCAAAGGGAGGCAAGTGAGAACGCCATGAAACGCCTTCTGATACTTGCAAGCGCTCTCGTCCTGACAGCCTGCTCCAGCGACCAGGAGGACATCCAGGGATGGATGGCCGAGCAGGAAAAGGGCATGACCGGAACGATCAAGCCCCTGCCCGAAATGAAACCCGCTCCGGTCGTGAAGTATGAAGCCGAAGGTGCTTCCGACCCCTTCCTGCAGGGCCGCATCGAGCCCGAAACGAAGACATCCCGTCGTGGCGGTCCCGATCTCGACCGTCGGCGCGAGCCTCTCGAAGCCTTCCCGCTCGAGTCCCTGCAACTGGTCGGCGTGATCAAGCAGAACCGGAAGGTGCACGCGCTGGTGAAGGCCGACCAGAACCTCCACCAGGTCAGGGTCGGCAACTACATGGGCCAGAACTTCGGGCTGGTGACCGCGATCACGGAATCGGAAGTCACCCTCAAGGAACTGGTCGAAGACATGAACGGTGATTGGGTCGAGCGCATCAGCACATTGCTGCTGCAGGAGCAGCAGGAGGCACGGAAATGAACAACAAACGCATGATTGCGCTGCTCGTCGCGGCGTTCACCCTGGCTGTTCCCGGCGCCGCCGTGCTTGCGCAGACGGCGCCTGCAAGCCAGGCCGCGACGAATCGCATCGAAAACCTCGAGGTGTCGCAGCAGGGCGGCCAGGTCCACCTGAAGCTCACGCTCAAGGATCCGCTCGCTGCGCCTCCGGCGAGCTTCAGCGTCGCGAATCCCGCCAGGATCGCGTTCGATTTCCCCGGCACGACCAACGGCCTGGGGCGCAGCGTGCAGGCAATCGAGCAGGGGGAGCTGCGCAGCGCAAACATCGTCCAGTCCGGCGACCGTACGCGGCTGGTGCTCAACGTCACCAGGGTGATGCCGTTCGAGTCGCGCATCGAAGGCCGCGACGTCATCATCTCCCTCGGTAGCGCGGCCACCGCCGGTGCCACGACGACGCAGGTGTCGCAGGCGATGGCCAATTTCGCCGCGCCCACGCGTGACGCGGCGGCCGCCGACGGCAGCAGCATCCGCGATATCAATTTCCGGCGCGGCAAGGACGGCGAAGGGCGCGTGGTCGTGCAGCTCGCGAATCCCGACGCGGGCATCGACATTCGGCAGCAGGGCGGCAATCTCGTCGTCGAGTTCCTGAAGACCTCGCTGCCGGAACATCTGCGCCGCCGCTCCGATGTCACCGATTTCGCCACGCCGGTGACTTCGATGACCGCGCAACAGCAGGGCGACAACGTCCGCCTGGTCGTGACGCCCAATGGCAAGTGGGAGCACAACGCCTACCAGAGCGACAACCAGTTCGTGCTGGAAGTGCGGCGCGTCGTCGAGGATCCGAACAAGCTGGTCCAGGGGGCAAGCCGCGGCCAGTACAAGGGCGAAAAGCTCTCGCTGAATTTCCAGAACATCGATGTCCGTTCGGTGCTGCAGGTCATCGCCGACTTCACGAACTTCAACATCATCACCAGCGACTCGGTGCAGGGCAATCTGACGCTGCGTCTGAAGGATGTGCCCTGGGACCAGGCGCTCGACATCATCCTGCAGGCCAAGGGCCTGGACATGCGCAAGTCCGGCAACGTCATCTGGATCGCGCCTGGTGAGGAGCTTGCGACGCGCGAGAAGCTGCAACTCGAAGCGAAGGCGCAGATCGGGGATCTGGAGCCGCTGCAGACCGAGAGCTTCCAGATCAACTATCACAAGTCCAAGGAAATCTTCGACTTCCTGAAGAGCAAGGACCAGACGATGCTGTCCAAGCGCGGCAGTGTCGTCGTCGATGAGCGCAGCAACCGCCTGTTCATCACCGATGTCGGGAGCCGCCTCGCCGCGCTTGCGAACCTGATCAAGGAAATCGACATTCCGCCGCGGCAGGTCATGATCGAAGCGCGCGTTGTCGAGGCGAACAAGGATTTCGCCCGCGATCTGGGCGTCCGTCTCGGGTATGGCGATCGCCGCGTGCGGAGCCTCGGTGGAGGCGCAAGACTTGGAGCCGGTTCGGCCGAGTTCGGCAGCGTCAACCCGGCCACCGGCGCGATCGACACCAGCGGCAACGCGGCGATCAACACGATCATCCATCGCGTCGGCGAGGACGTCGTGAGCGGCAACGGCTTCCTGCCGAACAATCCGTTCGGATCCCTGAATCTGACGCTGTTCAACAAGTCCCTTACGCGCTTCCTGAATCTGGAACTGGCGGCGCTCGAGACCGACGGCCGTGGCCGGGTGGTGTCGAGTCCGCGCATCCTTACCGCCAACCAGGTCGAGGCGACGATCAAGCAGGGTCAGGAGATTCCGTACGTCACGCCGTCGAGCGGTACGGAGCCGCCGACCGTCAGTTTCAAGGACGCGGTGCTCATGCTGAAGGTGCGTCCGCAGATCACCCCCGACGGCCGCGTGCAGCTGAAGGTGGAGGTGAGCAAGGACCGGGCGGACTTCTCGCGCAGCATCCTGGGCAACCCGCCGATCGACAAGAAGAGCGTGACGACCGAAGTGATGGTCGAGAACGGCGGCACCGTCGTGATCGGCGGCGTGTTCGAGGAAGAGGAAACCACCAACGTCGATCGCGTGCCGCTGCTTGGCGAGATCCCGTACCTCGGCGCACTGTTCCGTTCGACGAACACGCAGTCGTCGCGCCGCGAGCTGCTGGTGTTCCTGACGCCGCGGATCGTGTCCGACGCCCTGACGCTCAAGTGATCGGCAGACGGGCAAGCCCGTTCGCCTGTATAGTTGGCGGCATTACGTATCGGATGCCGGTTTGGTGTTAGTGATTCTGGTTGGCATGATGGGCGCCGGGAAGACCACGGTAGGTCGTGAGTATGCCCGGCGTCACCACTTGCGCTTTGTCGATTGCGACCATGAGATCGAGGCCCGCACGGGGGTCAAGGTTGCGACGATCTTCGAAATCGAGGGCGAGGAAGGGTTTCGGCGGCGCGAAACTCAGCTCATCGACGAGCTGACGCAGGAATCCGACCTGGTGCTGGCCACCGGGGGCGGAGCGGTTCTCAACCCGGCCAACCGCGCGCTCATGGCCGAGCGCGGGATCGTGGTGTACCTGAACGTGCCGACGCCGGTTCTGTGGGAACGCACCCGACATGACCGCAATCGCCCTTTGCTCCAGGTCCCCAATCCGCGCGAGCGGATCGAAACACTCTATCGCGAGCGCGACCCCCTGTATCGTGCCGTCGCGGACATCATCGTCGATGGCGGTCGCGGCAACCCCGGCGGGATGGTGCGCATGATCGAAAAGGCCGTCGACAACTTCAAGAAGTAATATGCGTACTCTCAACGTGGCTCTGGGTGAGCGCTCCTATCCGATCAACATCGGCAGTGGACTGCTCGGCGATCCGTCGCTGATTCTCCCCTTTCTCAAGACGCCGCGCGTCGCGATCGTCACCAATGATGTCGTCGGGCCGCTCTATCTGGATTCCCTGCAGGCGGCGCTGCGTGAGTGCGGCGTGCGTGTCCATGCGGTGACGCTGCCGGATGGCGAGGAACACAAGAACTGGCAAACCCTCAACCTGATCTTCGATACCCTGCTCGCCGAGCGCTGCGAACGTTCGACGACGCTGCTGGCGCTGGGCGGGGGGGTGGTCGGCGACATGACGGGATTCGCCGCGGCGACCTATCAGCGGGGCGTGCCGTTCATCCAGATTCCCACGACGCTCCTGTCGCAGGTGGACTCCTCCGTCGGCGGCAAGACGGCAATCAATCACCCGCTCGGCAAGAACATGATCGGGGCCTTCTATCAGCCGCGACTGGTGCTCGCCGACACCGGCACCCTCGATACCCTGCCGGATCGCGAACTGGCTGCGGGCCTCGCCGAGGTCATCAAGTACGGGCTGATCAGGGATCCCGGGTTTTTCGTCTGGCTGGAAGCGAACATCGAGCGTCTGGTGGCCCGCGAGCCGGAGGCGCTGGCGTTCGCCATCGAGCGCTCGTGCGTAAACAAGGCCGAGGTCGTTGCGGCGGATGAAACCGAGCAGGGCGAGCGCGCCCTGCTGAATCTGGGTCATACCTTCGGCCACGCAATCGAGACGGGCATGGGCTACGGCGCCTGGCTGCACGGCGAGGCCGTTGCCGCGGGAACGATGATGGCGGCCGAGCTGTCATGCCGGCTCGGGTGGCTCCCGGCCGCGGAGGTGTCGCGGATCGAGGCGCTGCATCGCCGCGCCGGCTTGCCGGTGCAGGGGCCGCGCCTGGGGGCGGGCCGCTATCTCGAGCTGATGGCGCACGACAAGAAGGTCGAGGCCGGACGCCTGCGCCTGATTCTGTTGCGCGGCATCGGGCAGGCCGTCATCCATGCCGACGCGACGCCCGAGGCGATCGCGGCCGCCATTGACGCGCGCTGCGCATGAGCGCGCTCGCACCCTACGCCGTCACTGAATCGAGCTCGCGCGGGCGCGTGCATGCCGAGCCCGCACCCGGCATTCGCAGCGAATTCCAGCGCGACCGCGATCGCATCGTGCATTCGAACTCGTTCCGGCGGCTCGAATACAAGACGCAGGTGTTCGTCAATCACGAAGGCGACCTTTTCCGCACGCGGCTGACGCACAGCCTCGAGGTCGCGCAGATTTCCCGCGGGGTGGCGCGTGCGCTGCAACTCAACGAGGACCTGGTCGAGGCGATTGCGCTGGCCCACGATCTGGGGCATACCCCGTTCGGCCACGCCGGCCAGGATGCGCTCAATGCGTGCATGAAGAACTACGGCGGCTTCGAACACAACCTGCAGTCGCTGCGCACGGTGGATGAGCTCGAAGAGCATTACGCGGCGTTCGACGGGCTCAACCTGTGTTACGAGACCCGCGAAGGCATTCTCAAGCATTGTTCGCGCGAACGTGCCCGGGAACTCGGCGAACTGGGGCAGCGCTTTCTCGAGGGCGGGCAGCCGTCCCTCGAGGCGCAGCTCACGAATCTGGCCGACGAGATCGCGTACAACAACCACGACATCGACGACGGGCTGCGTTCCGGGCTGATCACGCTCGAACAGCTCGACGACATCGCGATCTTCGCCGGCGCGCGGCGTGATGCCGAGGCGCAATGGCCGGGGCTGGGCGGACGTCGGCTGATTCACGAGACGATCCGGCGCATGATCAACGAGATGGTGCTCGATCTGATTGCGACGACGCGCGCGAATATCGTGCAGGCGGGCGTGCAGTCGCTCGCCGACGTGCACCGTGCGGCGCGTCTGGTCGCCTATTCGGAGGCGCTTGCGCCGCGGCTGCGTGAGTTGAAGACCTTCCTCCGCCAGAACCTCTACGCGCACTATCAGGTGTTGCGGATGACCGACAAGGCCCGACGCATCATCCAGGACCTGTTCGGTGCCTTCATGAGTGATCCTCGCCTGCTTCCGCCGCAGTACCAGGTGCGCGCACGCGCCGATACGCCGCGCGCGATCGCCGACTACGTCGCGGGAATGACCGACCGCTACGCGATGAAGGAGCACCGCCGCCTCTTCGCCGTCGGCGAAATTCATTGAAGCATCATAGGCTTACCGCGCTGCAAAAAAATCTTGAAACACGGGTTTTGCGCGGGTATATTTCTAAGTCCGCCTGAAAGGTAAGCAGTGGCCGTGTGTGCAACACTGGCCGAAAGGAGCCGGTGTGCGCGCGCACCCGGCTTTTTTTGACGCCTGCACAATTTTGGTGCGTTATTTGCATGCGGCGTTGCCGTCGCCCGATCAACGCCGGTTTGCCGGCAAACGTGTTGTGTCGAGGAAGAACGTGATGGATCTCCCCCAGAAGCAGGGTCTGTACGACCCGACCAATGAACATGATGCCTGTGGTGTGGGTTTCGTCGCCCACATCAAGGGTGTCAAGAGTCATGCAATCATCAGCCAGGGGCTTGAGATTCTGAAGAATCTCGACCACCGGGGCGCCGTCGGTGCAGATGAGCTGCAGGGGGACGGCGCGGGTATCCTGATCCAGATTCCCGATGTCCTGTATCGCGAAGAGATGGCGAAGCAGGGCGTCGAGCTGCCGCCGGCGGGCGAGTACGGCGTCGGCATGGTCTTCCTGCCGAAGGAGCAGGCGTCGCGTCTCGCGTGCGAGGAGGAGATCCGCCGCGCGGTGCGCGCCGAAGGCCAGGTGGTGCTCGGCTGGCGTGACGTTCCGGTGAACCGCGACATGCCGATGTCGCCGGCGGTGAAGGACAAGGAGCCGGTGATGCGGCAGGTCTTCATCGGCCGCGGCCCGACCGTGACGGTGACCGACGCGCTCGAGCGCAAGCTGTTCGTGATCCGCCGCCGCGCAGCGAACGCGATCAACGACTTGCAGCTCAAGCACGGCAAGGAGTTCTACATGGTGTCGATGTCGGCGCGCACCGTGAACTACAAGGGCCTGCTGCTGGCGACGCAGGTCGGCGAGTACTACTGCGATCTCGCCGATCCGCGTACGGTGTCGGCGCTCGCCCTCGTGCACCAGCGCTTCTCGACCAACACCTTCCCGAAATGGGACCTCGCACATCCGTTCCGCTACATCGCCCACAACGGTGAAATCAACACGCTGCGCGGCAACTACAACTGGATGCGCGCGCGCGAAAAGGGCACGCATTCGCCGCTGCTCGGCGACGATCTGGAAAAGATCTGGCCGCTGATCTACCCGGGCCAGTCGGACTCGGCGTCGTTCGACAACGCGCTCGAACTGCTGGTGATGAGCGGCTACTCGCTCGCCCACGCGGTGATGATGATGATCCCCGAGGCGTGGGAGTCGCACACGCTGATGGACGAGAAGCGCCGCGCCTTCTATGAATACCACGCGGCGATGATGGAGCCGTGGGACGGCCCGGCTGCGGTCGCCTTCACCGACGGCCGCCAGATCGGCGCGACGCTCGACCGCAACGGCCTGCGGCCGGCGCGCTACCTCGTCACCGACGACGACCTCGTCGTGATGGCGTCGGAGTCCGGCGTGCTGCCGATCCCCGACAGCAAGATCGTCAAGAAGTGGCGTCTGCAGCCCGGCAAGATGTTCATGATCGACATGGAGCAGGGCCGCATCATCGACGACCGCGAGCTGAAGGAGTCGCTGGCGCTCGCCAAGCCCTATCGCGAGTGGATCCGTCGCATCAACATCAAGTTCGACGACCTGCCGGTGCCGGAGGGTGTCGAGCCGCTGCAGCCGCGCGCTTCGCTGCTGGATCGCCAGCAGGCCTTCGGCTACACGCAGGAGGACATCAAGTTCATCCTCGAGCCGATGGGCAAGACGGGCGAGGAAGCGACCGGTTCAATGGGCAACGACTCGCCGCTGGCCGTGCTGTCGGCGAAGGAGAAGCCGCTCTACAACTACTTCCGTCAGCTGTTCGCACAGGTGACGAACCCGCCGATCGACCCGATCCGCGAACAGCTCGTGATGTCGCTGGTGTCCTTCATCGGCCCGCGCCCGAACCTGCTCGAGATCAACGAGATCAACCCGCCGTATCGCCTGGAAGTGACCCAGCCGGTGCTGGACTTCGACGACATGGCGAAGATCCGCAACATCGGGCGCTACGCCGACAGCCGCTTCCGTTCGGCCGAACTGGACGCGTGCTACCCGGTCGCCTGGGGCAAGGACGGCGTCGAGGCGCGCCTCGCGACGCTGTGTGCCGAGGCCGAGGATGCGGTGCTGCAGGGCTACAACATCCTGATCGTGTCGGATCGCAAGGTCGACGCCGATCACGTCGCGATTCCCGCGCTGCTCGCGACCTCCGCGGTGCATCAGCACCTCGTGTCGAAGGGACTGCGTACGCGCGCCGGCCTCGTGGTCGAGACCGGGACCGCACGTGAGGTGCACCACTTCGCCGTGCTCGCCGGTTACGGTGCCGAAGCGGTCCATCCCTATGTGGCGATGGAGACCCTGCAGCAGCTCGCCGGCGAGGACGACGAGGCGCGCGCGAAGGCGATCAAGCATTTCGTCAAGGCGGTCGGCAAGGGGCTCATGAAGGTCATGTCCAAGATGGGCATTTCGACCTACATGTCCTACACCGGCGCGCAGATCTTCGAGGCCGTCGGCCTGAAGCAGTCGCTGTGCGACCGCTACTTCACCGGCACGACCAGCCAGGTCGAGGGCATGGGTGTGTTCGAGGTGATGGACGAAGCCATCCGCCTGCACCGCAGGGCCTTCTCCAACGACCCGGTGCTGGTCGACATGCTCGACGCGGGCGGCGACTATGCCTTCCGCGTGCGCGGCGACGACCACATGTGGACGCCGGAATCGATCGCCAAGCTGCAGCATGCGACGCGCTCGGGCAGGGCCGATACCTACAAGGAATACGCCAAGCTGATCAACGACCAGAGCAAGCGCCACATGACGCTGCGCGGCCTGTTCGAGATCAAGCCGGCAGGTCCTCCGGTGCCGCTCGAGGAAGTCGAGTCCGCCAAGGAGATCGTCAAGCGCTTTGCCACCGGCGCGATGTCGCTCGGCTCGATCTCGACCGAGGCGCACACGACGCTGGCCGTGGCGATGAACCGCATCGGCGGCAAGTCGAACACCGGCGAGGGCGGCGAGGATCCGATGCGCTTCAAGCCGATCACGCAGGCGATGCGCCTGTCGCAGATCGTCGGCGAGAACCGCATCGCGCGCGACCTCGAGCTCAAGGCGGGCGACAGCCTGCGCTCCGCGATCAAGCAGGTCGCGTCGGGCCGCTTCGGCGTCACCGCGGAGTACCTGGTCAACGCCGACCAGATCCAGATCAAGATGGCACAGGGCGCCAAGCCCGGCGAGGGCGGCCAGTTGCCCGGCCACAAGGTCACCGAGTACATCGGTTTCCTGCGTCACTCGGTGCAGGGTGTGGGCCTGATCTCCCCGCCGCCGCACCATGACATCTACTCGATCGAGGATCTGGCGCAGCTGATCCACGACCTGAAGAACGCCCAGCCGGCGGCTTCGATCTCGGTCAAGCTGGTGTCGGAGATCGGTGTCGGCACGGTCGCGGCAGGTGTCGCCAAGGCCAAGGCGGATCACGTCGTGATCGCCGGTCACGACGGCGGCACCGGCGCCTCGCCGTGGTCGTCGATCAAGCACGCCGGTTCGCCGTGGGAGCTGGGCCTCGCCGAAACGCAGCAGACCCTGGTACTCAACAGCCTGCGCAGCCGCATCCGCGTGCAGGTCGACGGCCAGATGAAGACCGGCCGCGACGTCGTCATCGGCGCGCTGCTGGGTGCGGACGAGTTCGGCTTCGCGACCGCGCCGCTGGTCGTCGAAGGCTGCATCATGATGCGCAAGTGCCACCTCAACACCTGCCCGGTCGGCGTCGCGACGCAGGACCCCGAGCTGCGCAAGCGCTTCACCGGCCAGCCCGAGCACGTCGTGAACTACTTCTTCTTCGTCGCCGAGGAAGTGCGCGAGCTGATGGCGCAGATCGGCATCCGCAAGTTCGACGACCTGATCGGCCGTCCCGAGCTGCTGGACATGAAGAAGGGCATCGAGCACTGGAAGGCGCGCGGCCTCGACTACAGCCGCATCTTCCATCGCCCGAAGGTCGCTGCGAGCGTCGCGAAGCGTCACGTCGAGACCCAGGAGCACGGCCTCGAGAAGGCGCTCGACAACCAGCTCATCGAGCTGGCCAAGCCGGCGCTCGAGCGCGGCGAGGCGGTGCGTATCGATGTGCCGGTGCGCAACATCAACCGCACGGTCGGCGCGATGCTGTCCGGGCGTGTCGCCGAGAAGTACGGCCACGCCGGTTTGCCGGACGACACGATCCACGTGACGCTGAACGGCACCGCGGGCCAGAGCTTCGGCGCCTTCACGGCGCGCGGCGTGACGCTGGAACTGGTCGGCGAGGGCAACGACTACGTCGCCAAGGGCCTGTCGGGCGGCCGCGTGATCGTGCGTCCGCAGGCTGCGTTCCGCGGCGCATCGACCGAGAACATCATCATCGGCAACACCGTGCTGTACGGCGCGATCGAGGGTGAGGCGTATTTCTCGGGCGTTGCCGGCGAGCGCTTCGCCGTGCGCAATTCGGGTGCGACCGCCGTCGTCGAAGGCGTGGGCGACCACGGCTGCGAATACATGACGGGCGGCACGATCGTCGTGCTCGGCCAGACCGGCCGCAACTTCGCCGCCGGCATGTCGGGCGGCGTCGCCTATGTGCTGGACGAGGACGGTACGTTCGAGCAGCGCTGCAACATGGCGCAGGTCGCCCTCGAGCCGGTGCCCGACGAGTTCGAGGCGCGCAAGGGGTCGGAGTCGGGCGACGATCTCGAGTCGCATGGCCGCGTCGACATCAACCACCTCGAAATGGGCGACGAGCTGATCCTGAAGGGGCTGATCGAGCGCCATGCGCGCTACACGGGCAGCCCGCGCGCTCGCGCGATCATCGAAAACTGGACCGCCTGGCGCTGCAAGTTCGTCAAGGTGATGCCGCATGAATACCGCCGAGCGCTGGCCGAGATGGCTGCGCAGAAGCAGAAGCAACTGGAGGCCGCATAAAAAATGGGCAAGCCCACGGGTTTTCTGGAGTATCAGCGTCTGTCGGAGGCCTACGAGCCGGTTGCCGAGCGCGTGAAGAAGTACAAGGAGTTCGTGCTGCGCCTGAGCGACGCGGAGGCGGCGGTACAGGGCGCGCGCTGCATGGATTGCGGCATCCCGTTCTGCAACAACGGCTGCCCGGTGAACAACATCATTCCGGACTGGAACGATCTCGTGTTCCGCGGACAGTGGAAGGAGGCGATCGAGGTCCTGCACTCGACCAACAACTTCCCCGAGTTCACCGGCCGCATCTGCCCGGCGCCGTGTGAAGCCGCGTGCACGCTGAACATCAATTCCGATGCGGTCGGCATCAAGTCGATCGAGCACGCGATCATCGACAAGGCGTGGGAAGAGGGCTGGGTGCTGCCGCGTCCGGCTGCCGTGAAGACCGGCAAGAAGGTTGCGGTCGTCGGGTCGGGCCCCGCAGGCCTCGCCGCGGCCCAGCAGCTCGCGCGTGCCGGCCACGACGTGACGGTGTTCGAGAAGAACAGCCGCATCGGCGGCCTGCTG
The DNA here is from genome assembly GCF_012910905.1 of Aromatoleum toluvorans. GTDB lineage: Bacteria > Pseudomonadota > Gammaproteobacteria > Burkholderiales > Rhodocyclaceae > Aromatoleum > Aromatoleum toluvorans. Next base: position 84,328 of record NZ_WTVN01000005.1, on the reverse strand, counting down.
CGCTACGGCATCCCCGACTTCAAGATGGAGAAGGGGCTGATCGATCGCCGCATGGCGCAGATGGAAGCCGAGGGCGTGAGTTTCCGCACTGGCGTGATCGTCGGCGCCGATGCGACGGCGCCCGGCATCGTCAACGACGCGACGACCTTCGTCAGCGCCGAGGCGCTGCAGAAGGAGTTCGACGCGGTGGTCCTCGCGGCGGGCTCGGAAGTGCCGCGCGACCTGCCGGTGGCGGGCCGTGATCTCGCGGGGGTGCATTTCGCGCTGGAATTCCTGATTCCGCAGAACAAGGCGGTGGCCGGGGATGGCCCGAATCCGATCTCGGCCGAGGGCAAGCACGTCGTCGTGATCGGCGGCGGTGACACGGGTTCCGACTGTGTCGGGACGTCGAACCGCCACGGTGCCGCGAGCGTGACGCAGTTCGAGCTGATGCCGATGCCGCCCGAGCAGGAGAACAAGGCGCTGACCTGGCCGTACTGGCCGATCAAGATGCGTACGTCCTCGTCGCACGAGGAAGGCTGCGAGCGCGATTTCGCCGTCGCGACGAAGGAGTTCGTCGGAAAGGACGGCAAGGTGACCGGCCTGAAGGCGGTGCGCCTCGAGTGGAAAGACGGCCGCATGTTGGAGATCGCGGGGTCGGAATTCGACGTGAAGGCCGATCTGGTCTTCTTCGCGATGGGCTTCACGAACCCGCTGGGCAAGCTGCTCGAGGCGTTCGGCGTCGAGAAGGATGCTCGCGGCAACGCGAAGGCGACGACCGATGGCGCCGGCTGTTATGCGACCAGCGCGGCGAAGGTGTTCGCCGCCGGCGACGTGCGCCGTGGCCAGTCGCTGGTGGTGTGGGCGATCCGCGAAGGTCGTCAGTGCGCCCGTGAGGTCGATCAGTTCCTCATGGGTGAAAGCGTCCTGCCACGCTGAACGACGCGGACCGCCCACGGGCGGGTGTGGACGACTGCGGGCCGGCCGGCCCGCAGGGCGCGAAGGCCGGCAATGCGCTCGCGAGGTCGACCAGTTCCTCATGGGCGAATCGGTCCTGCCGCGCTGATCCGGTTCCGGCCGTATGAAATGAAAAGGGCGACCCGCGGGTCGCCCTTTTTGTTGCTGCGCGCCGGCGCTCAGTGCGCGAGGCGCTCCAGTGTGTAACGGGCGATCATGCCTTCCTCGTTGGTGGGCACGACGGCGACCGCCACGCGGCTGTCGGGGGCGTCGATGCGCAAGGCGTGCACGCCGTTCGCTTCCGGGTCGATCGCGACGCCCAGCCACGCCGACAGTTGCGCGACACGCTCGCGTACCGCTGCCGCGCGTTCGCCGATCCCGCCGGTGAACACCAGCGCATCGAGTCCGCCGGCCGCTGCGGCGAGCGAACCGATTTCCCGTGCGATACGGTAGCAGAAGAGATCGACGGCTTCGCGCGCATGTGGCGAGTCCGAGGCAAGCAGCGTGCGCATGTCCTGGCTGATGCCGGAAACGCCCAGCAGGCCGGATTCCTTGTACAGCAGGTTGGTCAGGGTCTTCGCGTCCATGCCTTTCTGCTCCATCAGGTAGAGCAGGACGCCGGGGTCGAGGCTGCCCGTGCGCGTGCCCATCATCAGGCCGTCGACGGCGGTGAAGCCCATCGTCGTGGCAACGCTCTTGCCTTCGCGCAGCGCGCACATCGAGGCGCCGTTGCCGAGGTGGGCGATCAGCACCGCGCCGTTTGCCCGCTCGCCGATGACGTCGGGCAGGCGGCGCGCGACGTAGTCATAGGAGAGGCCGTGGAAGCCGTAGCGCTTCACGCCTTCCGCGCTGATCGCGCGCGGTAGCGCGAAGGTCTGCGCGAGCGCGGACTGGGTGCGGTGGAAAGCGGTATCGAAGCAGCCGACCTGCGGGATCTCGGGCGTGAGCGCGGCGATGGCGCGCACGGCGCGCAGGTTGTGCGGCTGGTGCAGCGGCGCGAGCGGGATGAAGCTTTCGAGATCGCGCAGCACGAACTCGTTGAGCACCACCGGGGCGCTGTAGAGCTCGCCGCCGTGCACGATGCGGTGTCCCGCCGCGACGACGTCGAGGTCGGGATTGTGGGCGCTGAGCCAGCGGAACAGGTGGTTGAGCGCGTCGCGGTGCTGCTCGGTCTGGCTGCCCGAGGTCAGGACGGGTTCCTGGTAGCAATGCCCGTCTGCGTCCCTGGCCGACAGGAGCGGGGTTGCGCCGATGCCCTCGATCTGTCCCGACAGCGCGGGCGAGTCGGCCAGTACCGGTTCGATCGGAAAGAGCGCGAACTTGAGGCTGCTCGAGCCGGCGTTGATGACGAGAACGGCCTTCATGCGACACGCGCCTCGCGCTTCTTGTGCGCCATCAGTTGCGCGATCGCGCACGATGCGGCGCGCGTTTCGGCGGTGTCGGCACGGCTCGTGAGCACGATCGGCACCCGCGCGCCGAGCACGACGCCGGCCATCAAGGCATTGGCGAGGTATTCGAGCTGCTTGGCGACCATGTTGCCGGATTCGAGGTCGGGCACGACGAGGATGTCGGCGTTGCCGGCGACCAGCGAGCGGATGCCCTTGGTCTTGGCGGCGACCAGCGACACGGCGTTGTCGAAGGCGAGCGGGCCGTCGAGCAGGCCGCCCTTGATCTGCCCGCGGTCGGCCATCTTGCACAGCGCCGCGGCGTCGATCGTCGAGCGGATCTTCGACGTAACGGTCTCCACCGCCGACAGGATCGCGACCTTGGGCTCGGGCAGGCCCATCATCTGGGCGAGCTCGATCGCGTTCTGGATGATGTCGACCTTGTCTTCGAGCGTCGGCTCGATGTTGATCGCCGCGTCGGTGATCAGCAGCGGATGCGAGTAGGTCGGGACGTCGGCCATGAACACGTGGCTGATGCGGCGCGCGGTGCGCAGGCCGCCGGTCTTGGAGACCACCGCGCCCATCAGTTCGTCGGTGTGCAGCGAGCCTTTCATCAGCGCTTCGACGTGACCGTCGCGCGCGAGCGCCACGGCGGTCTCGGCCGCCAGGTGGCTGTGGGCGACGTCGACGATGCGCACGTCGTGCAGGTCGATGCCTTCCTGTTCGGCGATCGCGCGGATCTTCGCTTCGGGGCCGACCAGCACGGGGATGACGAGGCCGGCCTGCGCCGCCTGGATCGGGCCGCGCAGCGACTCGGCGTCGCACGGATGTGCGACCGCGATCGGGATGGGCTCCTTGCCGGCAGTGATCGACAGCAGGTGGCCGTAGCGCAGCTCGCGGTCGGAGATCGTCACCGCGGGCAGATGGACGCGGTTGCGCTTGATCTTTTCGGTGGGCGCCTGCACTTCGGCGACGCCGTCGATGACCTTCAGGCCGTCCTGGTTGAGCGCGAGGCAATCGAACACGATGTGGTGGTTGTGTTCGAACTTCTCGCGGCAGGTGACCGTGATCGTGAGCGTGTCGCTGATCGTGATCGGGCGGTGGAAATTCAGGCCCTGCGAGACGTACACGGTGCCGGGGCCGGGGAACTCGGTGCCGAGGATGGTCGAGATCAGCGTGCTGCCCCACATGCTGTGCCCGACGACTTCGCGGAACTGGCCGGAGCGCGCGAATTCGGGGTCGACGTGGGTCGGATTGACGTCGCCGGACATGACGGCGAAGAGGTGGATGTCGTCCGGCCGCAGCGTACGCACGAGCTGGGCGCGGTCGCCCACCTGGATCTCGTCGAAGACGCGGTTCTGGATGAATTGGTTGGCGTCGCGATCCATGATTGGTGTATTCCGGTTGCAGTGCAAAAACCGTATTTTAGTCGCGTTATCAAAACGTTGTCTGACATGTTGTAAAAACAGGTTTGCGCTGCGTCATCCATGTGCGATCCGCGCGACAGCGTTCCGGCGCCGGGCGGAAGCGGTGGGGCGCACGTGCTAGAATCGGCGCCGGTCTGGATCAGAACGGAGTGTTCATGGAAGTCGTGATTCTCGCGGCCGGGCAGGGCAAGCGTATGCGTTCGGTATTGCCGAAGGTGCTGCAGCCGATTGCCGGGCGTCCGATGCTGGCGCACGTGATCGCTGCGGCGAGGGCGCTGGACGCGTCGCGCATCTGCGTGGTGTATGGCCACGGCGGCGAAGTGGTGCGTGAGCGGCTGCAGGATGCGGGGCTGCGCTGGGCGCGCCAGGAGCCGCAGCTGGGCACGGGGCACGCCGTGCAGCAGGCGCTGCCGGAGCTCAGCGACGGCGAGATGGCGCTGGTGCTGTACGGCGACGTACCGCTGATCGGCGCGCCGACGCTGCGTCGCCTGCAGGCGGCGGCGGGCAGCGGCAAGCTCGCGCTGCTGACCGTGGAACTCGCCGATCCGACCGGCTACGGACGCATCCTGCGTGACGACCAAGGCCAGGTCACGCGCATCGTCGAAGAGAAGGATGCGAGCGCCGAGCAGCGCCGCGTGCGCGAAGTGAACACCGGCATCCTCGTCGCGCCGGTGGCGCGCCTGCGCGACTGGCTGGGACGCATCGGCAACGACAACGCCCAGGGCGAGTACTACCTCACCGATATCATCGGGCTGGCGGTCGCCGAGGGCGTCGAGATCGTCACGGTGCAGCCGGATGCGGTGTGGGAGACGCTGGGCGTGAACAGCAAGCCGCAGCTCGCCGAACTCGAACGCATCCATCAGCGCAACATCGCCCAGCGCCTGATGGAAGCGGGCGTGACGGTGCTCGACCCGGCGCGCATCGACGTGCGCGGCGAGCTCGAATGCGGGCGCGATGTCGAGATCGACGTCGGCTGCGTGTTCGAGGGGCGCGTCGAACTCGGCGACGACGTGCGGATCGGCGCCCACTGCGTGATCCGCAACGCCCGCATCGGCGCCGGCACCCGCATCGCAGCGTTCTCGCACGTCGAGGATACGGTCACCGGCCGCGAGTGCGTGATCGGCCCGTATGCGCGCACGCGTCCCGGCACGACGCTGGGCGACGACGTGCATCTGGGCAATTTCGTCGAGGTCAAGAACAGCGCGATCGCCGACCATTCGAAGGCCAACCACCTCGCCTATGTCGGCGATGCGGACGTCGGCCAGCGCGTGAACATCGGCGCCGGCACGATCACGTGCAACTACGACGGCGCGAACAAGTTCCGCACCATCATCGAGGACGACGTGTTCATCGGCTCGGACACCCAGCTCGTCGCGCCGGTGCGCGTCGGCCGCGGGGCGACGCTGGGCGCCGGCACGACCCTCACCAAGGACGCCCCGCCGGAGCAGCTCACCGTGTCGCGGGCCAGGCAGATCACCATTGCCGGCTGGAAGCGGCCGGTGAAGAAGAAGTAAGTCGGAGAAAGCATCATGTGCGGCATCGTCACTGCCATCGCGACGCAGAACGTCGTCCCCGTCCTCCTCGAAGGCCTGCGCAAGCTCGAATACCGCGGTTACGATTCCGCCGGCCTGGCGGTGCTCAACGGCGGGCTGCAGCGCGTGCGCGCGGCCGGCCGCGTCGCCGAACTCGCGGCGCGTGCCGAGGAGAAGAAGCTCGACGCCGGCATCGGCATCGCGCACACGCGCTGGGCGACGCACGGCGTGCCGTCCGAGCGCAACGCGCATCCGCACGTATCGGCGGGCCTTGCCGTCGTGCATAACGGCATCATCGAGAACTTCGAGTCGATCAAGCAGCGCCTCATGGCCCAGGGCTACGAGTTCGCGTCGGAGACCGACACCGAGGCGATCGCCCACCTGGTGCACAGCAAGCTCGCGACGCAGCCGGACCTCTTCGAGGCGGTGCGCCTGGCGACCAACGAACTCGTCGGCGCCTACGCGATCGGCGTGGTGTGCGAATCCGACACCGCGCGCGTGATCGTGTCGCGCCACGGCGCGCCGCTGCTGCTGGGCGTGGGCGAGGACGGGATGTACGCGGCGTCCGACACGGCGGCGCTGCTGCAGGTCACGCGCAAGGTGATCTACCTTGAGGATGGCGACATCGCCGAACTGCGCCTCGACGGCTACCGCATCGCGCGCCCGGACGGCACGCCGGTCGAGCGCCCGATGCACGTGTCGAGCCTGTCCGCCGACGCGGTCGAGCTCGGCCAGTACCGCCATTACATGCAGAAGGAAATCTTCGAGCAGCCGCAGGCGCTCGCCAATACGCTGGAGATCATCGCCGGCGGCGGATCGGTGACACCGCAGCTCTTCGGCACCCGCGCGCCCGAGCTGCTGGGCGGGGTCGAGCGCGTGCTCGTGCTCGCTTGCGGCACGAGCTACCACGCGGGCCTGGTGGCGCGCTACTGGATCGAGGCGATCGCGAAGCTGCCGTGCAGCGTCGAGATCGCGAGCGAGTACCGCTACCGCGAATCGGTCGCGCATCCTGGCACGCTGGTGGTCGTGATCTCGCAGTCGGGCGAAACCGCCGACACGCTCGCGGCGCTCAAGCACGCGAAGGCTCAGGGCATGCAGCGGACGCTGGCGATCTGCAACGTGCCCGAGTCGGCCATCGTGCGCGAGGCCGCGCTGCGCTTCATCACGCGCGCGGGCCCCGAGATCGGCGTCGCCTCGACCAAGGCCTTCACGACCCAGCTTGCCGCGTTGGCGCTGCTGACGCTGTCGCTCGCGAAGCTCGCCGGCCGCCTGCCGGAAGCGGACGAGGCGCGGTACCTTACCGCGCTGCGCCACCTGCCGGTCGCCGTGAAGAAAGTGCTCGAACTCGAGCCGGAGATCGAGCGCTGGGCGCAGCGCTTCGCCGGCAAGCAGCACGCGCTCTTCCTCGGCCGCGGCCAGCACTGGCCGATCGCGATGGAAGGCGCGCTGAAGCTGAAGGAGATCTCCTACATCCACGCCGAGGCCTACGCCGCCGGCGAACTCAAGCATGGCCCGCTCGCGCTGGTTGACAAGGAAATGCCTGTCATCGCGGTTGCGCCGGCCGACGAACTGCTGGAAAAGCTCAAGTCCAACCTGCAGGAAGTGCGCGCGCGCGGCGGCGAGCTGTACGTCTTCGCCGATGCGGGCAGCGAGATCCACGAGTCCGAAGGCGTGCACATTCTGCACATGCCCGAGCACTACGGGATGCTGTCGCCGGTGCTGCACGTCGTGCCGCTGCAGCTGCTGTCCTACCATGCGGCGCTGGTGAAGGGGACTGACGTCGACAAACCGCGGAACCTGGCGAAGTCGGTGACGGTGGAGTGAGGAGGACTTTTGCCCGCTGTTCCTCCTCCTCCTGACGATTAAAGTCGAAAACTGGATGGCCTCATGAAAACGCCCGGCTAGTCCGGGCGTTTTCAATTCTGAACCAGGGGACCGGGTGGTCGACTGTTGCGGGTCTGCGCCGGCTTCTCGGCCTGAGCCGTCGTTCAGCTTCCCAACCGCAAAGGCCCGTAGCGCGCTCCATTGCTGCCATTCAGTGCGCCGCGGACTTAAACGGCAGTGATCACTCTCGCGAAACGGTAGAGCGCGACTCAAATCCCTCTACAACCTAGACTAGAAACCCCATCATGCTCTGGCGCTCGCACTGGGATGCAAGAAAATGCCACCTAATTTGCGTACGTAATCCAAGAAATCGGTCTGTTTTCACGAAGCCACCGAGAACACAAAGAGCCCATGAAGGTGACGAACGACCCAAGCAATCCGAGCAGAAAGACTTTAGCCTCCCATGACAGTCTTTCCCATCTGGTGAGATTCGCCCTTACATTACCTTTCCATAAGCTATCGGCGCGACCGGAAAAGAGCAGGTTTCCATCAGCGCTAAAATTACCTTGCAACTCTCCGATAGCTGTGTACGTATCGAACGGTTGGACGGCGGTTGACGATTCGTCGAGTATGAAGTTGAGAATATTCCCTCTGACATGAAACATCTTCAGGTGCCCGAGGGGTTGTCCGGCTACGCTATCTATCTCTAGTCCGTGAACCGCTATCCAACCATCTGCACCTTGAACTCGAAGAGTCGTTTCAGCGGGCACCCTTCGAATTCCAGATAAGTCGCTAGGCCGAAGCCTAAGCAATACTCCCGGAAGCAGTCCCCGGCCATCGATTTCAACGTAGCTTCGTTGCGAGTTCTTGGCCGGCCCGTCTTGTTCGAGCACCTTGCACGTCACTTCTTTGTTTGAGGGTGATTTCAAGGGTGGGACAAACTGTATGACATACGTCGTCTTATCAATTTTCAAATTAAGGAAACGTGGAGAGTTGGCCAACTCATCATTTTTCTTGTTCAAGAATGAGGCGGAAAAGGCGAACAGCAGGTCATCAGCGTAGCTAGATAGCTCGAGGTGGGCGTCATCTCCGACAAATTGTGTAAGTGATAGAGAATTAGACTGTGAGTCGCGTTTGAAATCAAAAAATCCGACCTTTCCGGAATCCACTTTGATTTTCGTATGATGCCCCTGAAGCGAGCCCGCTAAGAACTGGGTGATGCCAGTATCAGTAGATGCCTGCAGAGTGGTAACCTCATCAAAGGTCATCCATGGCCTGCTGAAATCTAACCCATTTATTGCGTCAAAAGTATTGCAGCCTGAAATGAGATGAATATCCACGTGATATTTCTGTGAGGCTTTTTCTTGCAATAGCGTCAATTGCAAATCACCATTGATGTTTGTCCAAGTTGCATTCCCGGCAGTTGCAAGACTAGAAAAGAAAGAAAATGGCACACGACCTTCCTTGCTGGGTGAGCCCAGTTCATTAGATAGTCTTGGCACGATGGTTCCACTCGATGGCGTGGCGAAGTAAGCTTTGATTTCAGTTGGTCGTGGGCTAAATAACAACTCGCAAACGTAATATACAGAACAAGACGTGAGAAATCCTGCGATGAGGATTGCCAGTGAGGCGGTCAGACGCTTAGAAAAAGCGCCAACTTCCAAGTTTGAGTAGAGGAGATCAGCTGCACGCAGAAAACTTAGAACAAGTGCGCCCAAAAATACTGCGCCTATGCCGTTTGATACAAGATTCTTCACAAGAAAGTCTAGCGTCGCCGACCCGGTGACAACAGCGTTTGCAGCATCAACGAGACACAGAATCATGAACGTGGCGACGCTAACTCGCCACGCAAGCATGCGGGGCGCGGATTGCCTAACACAAACAAAAGCGACCGCAGCTCCTGCCAAGAGGAACTGCCACTCGAATCCAGCCCTTATCCATGTCATTAATCTTGGAAATTTGATGAGTTCTTCGCCATAGACTGAAGCGTAAATCGAAGGGTTTCCGCTGTTTAAAAGTGATAAAGCATAGTTCTGAATTTGCGGCCCGGTCGATAGTATCAATGCAAGCATGAGCGCTATCGGAACAACAACAGTCGCCAGATGTATGCAGTACGGAGAAATTGATATACGCATATTCTTGATTGTTTGGGCGAGAAGGCCAGATGGAGTGCAAAAGTCTGAAAAAGAGGGCGCAAACTTGTGACTTTTGGCCAGATGCGCACGTGCTGTGAAGTGTGGCGGTAGGGCGTCTCACCAGGGCGCTCGAAGCAGAGGATGGTGCGTACGAAATGTGTTCAGATCCAGCGTCCTTTAATGCTGTCGTCGATCCCGCTTTAGATCCCAACGTCAGATGTCACCCCGTCAGGTCGCCGCGCCCAAAGCGGGTTCTTTGATGAATGGAAAAATAAGCCTTCAACGCGAAAACTAGGTATCATCATCGGGTAAATAGATGGTCGATCCAAAAACTGATCGCTCGTAAATATTTGTCAATTCCATTAATTGAGATCCTTTATGGTCTTCAATATCGAATGGCATGTGCTCTAAGAATTCATAGCGCTCGAGAAGAAGTTTGAATTTCCAGAACGCATCAACGGGCGAGTCGCATGCGCAGTTTATTGCGAGCAGTTGGAGAGCCTTGTCCGGAATGAATGCTCGAACCATATTCGCGTACATTTTTTCCGAACGTGCTACAGATGATCCCTTTATGCCTTCAGATCCAAATTCTTCCCCGACGGATCCGTCGGGGCACTCAACCGCGATAAACTTTAAGATCTGATACAAGATCCTGAAATACTTCCCGCACAGACGGTTGCTTTGCGCGAAGGCGGATCTTGACTGTGAAAGGTTGAGTGTCATGTAAAAGACATCGCCGTACAAATCATCAACGCGACTTAACCCTTTGCGGGCTCCGAGGTCAGGGCTGGAGATTTCCTGCAGCGCCTTGTTGTGCTCATTGAGGAGAGAGAAGAACGTTCCTTCAAACTGCTGCCTTTCTTGAGTTTTCGCTTGGGCGTTAAGCACCATTTCAGATTTCTCTTGCGCCCTAGCGGCGCGCTCTAACTCTTTGCGAGTTAGGTCCATTTCGGCGCTCTGCAATGTGATTGTAGCCAAAATCGCCATCAAGCTTAGAAAACCAAACAACGGATTAAGGACTCCGCCAAAATAGTCACCAAAGGTCCCCCAGTCTGAATTGGATGTGCTTAGCGGACCATGAAAACTATAAAAATAAAATCCGACAACAACCAGCATTGAGGTTAATGCGATCAGGACGAAATAGATCAGACGCGAAGTCTTCATTGTGTAATTTATAGAAAGAGTATCGATCTACGTGGTTCTCAGCCGATGCTACGCACGAGTATCGAAGCTGTTTGCGCCAATTTTATGAATCCGAGTCAGAAGTATAGTTCTAGAGGCGAGATCCGAGTGGAAATGTCATCGCCAGTGAAGATGAACCGACAACCACAGTGGCATCGGGATAACTGAAATGTCGCTGTCACTCAAAAGGTGAGCATACCTCGTCACCCGGATAACGTCTGTATACGACTTAGAGGCTTTGCTTATCCACTGATTGCCGGCATCGCCACCGAACGGGATGGATGAGGCCAGCCTGATATTCGACGATTTCGTCTTTCAGACCCGGCTGCGCAGCTCTAGCACTGAGATGAATGCCGGCAATAGACCATATTGCCGCCGTAAAGTAGGCGCCAACCGGCTGGCCGCTCCGGCCGACAACCCGTCGCCCGTAGCCTGTAGTCACGATATCTCGCCCCACCCAAGTAAAGCTGATTCGCTACGCAGCGAGCGTAGCGTACAGCGCGATCACCGCCACGACCGCGGCGCCCGGATTCATCGCCAGCACCATGCCGAGGGCATGTCCTTGAGCTTGCCGATGACGGGATGGAACTCCGGATGGAGGTGGTCGGCCAGCGCTTCCATCGCCGAGTTCGCCAGCTTTGTGGCCAGCACGGTGCGATCGTTCATCTGGTCGTTCCAGAATGCCGGCGCCAGCGGGGTCCTGGCGGAATGGTTCGCGTATAAACGAAACTTTCATTTTTTCCCGCGCGGACAGGCGCCGCGAGCGACCGGGCGGGAGCTTTGCGGGGGCGTGCATGTCGAACTGCGGTGGCGGTTCTCCGGAGGGCATCGCGGCGATGGCGCAATTCGGCAACACGAAGCAGTGCTACGGCATCGTGGCGATGGCCCTTCACTGGGGGATGGCCGGACTCCTGGCGGGGCTTGTCGTGCTCGGCCTCTACGCGGCGCAACTGCCCGACGTCGGTTTCGACAAGACGAAGATCCGCCTGGTGCTGTTGCACAAGGAGCTCGGCATCCTGGCGCTGATGCTCGCGGGGCTGCGGCTCGCGTGGCGGGTCGGCAACGCGCTGCCGCGGCTGGTCGAGGGCTTGCCGGAATGGCAGCAGGTGGTGGCGCGCTTCGTGCACCTGTGCCTGTACGCGCTGATGTTCGCGCAGCCCGTCACGGGCTGGGTGATGTCTTCGGCGGCGGGCATCCCGGTGTCGTTCTTCGGCCTGTTCTACCTGCCGGACCTGGTCCGGTACGACGAATACCTGTTCCGCTTCCTGCTGGCGCTCCACCAGTGGCTGGGCTATGCGCTGACGCTGCTGGTCGCCCTGCATGTCGGCGCGGCGCTGGAGCATCATTTCGTGCTGCGCGACGAGACGCTGCGGAAGATGCTGCCTGCCCGCGCGCGTACCGACGGTCTCAGCCCGCGTGGGCGTGCACGAACTCGGCCACTTCCTTCAGCGCCTTCGCGATAGCCGCGTTGGCGGCGACGGCGCCGCCGTGCGGCGTGCGTTCGGCCAGCGGTTCGCGCAGCTCGACTTCCCGGGTGGCGATGGCGGCGCCGTCCCCGGCCGGGATCAGGCTGAGCCGGAGCGCGAGGTGGAAGGCCGGTGGTTCGGTGGTGAAGTCCTGTTCGAACGCCACGATCTCGGTGCGCAGCGCGCAGCCGATGCGTCCCGCGAACGGCGGCGTGACGACGGCGCCGACATAGCCCGATCGGTCCAGGGTCCGCAGCAGCAGCGCCCTGAGCATCTGCGGGGGCCGTGCGGCCCATTCGGTGCGGCTGAAATAGGCGATGCGGCCGGGCTGGTCCATGTAGGCCATCAGCGCCGTGTCGTAGATCGCGTTCGCCTCGGGCGGAAAGACCAGCAGGGTTGCGCCGCGCCGCGGACGGGCCGGGAGGTCGGACGGAATCGCGGTCAGCATCTCCTTGTCGGGCTCGGGGCCTGGCGGGGCGAGCAGCGTGCAACCGCCCGAGAGCGCGACCGCCAGCATCATGCACAGCGCAGCGCGGCGCGCGCCCGTCATGGCCGCTCCCCCGGTCCGGGGCGCCGCGCCGGGGCGCCGCGGATGACCGAGATGGGGTCCCTGCTGACCTTGTCGGCGATGCCGTCGAGCGACACCGTCAGCTCGTCGAGCTGCGTGAGCACGCGGTAGGCTTGCGGCACCAGCTGGAGCTGCAGCGCATCGACCGTGTCGCGGCTCGATCGCACCAGCGGCTGCATCGTGGCGACGAGGTCCTGGCTCGAGCGCACCAGCGGCTGCAACGAGTCGATGGTGTGCTGGCTCGATTGCAGCAGCGGCTGCAGCCGGCGGCTGGCGGCCTCGCCGTTGGCGATCAGCGTGTTCAGGCGGGCGTTGTTGTCCGCGAGCGTTTTCGTGACTTGCCGCAGGTTGTCCGCCGATTCCTTCAGCGCGGCGATCGTGTCGCGGTCGAGCAGGCCGTGGACGAGTCCGGTCAGCGACTGGACGTTGTCGTTCAATTGGCTGATCAGCAGATCGAGGCTCATCGATTTCGACGCGGTCGTCGGAATGGTCGGGTACGGCTCGCCGGGGCGCGCGACGAGCGGGCCGGAAGCCGTGCCGGCATCCTCGAGGGCAATGTAGACGTAGCCGGTGAATCCGCGCGTCGCGACCCCGCGGCTCGTGATCGTCGCGACGGTCGCCGCGCTCACCGGGGCGTCCGCGCGGACGGCGAGCACCACGCGGATCGAGCGCGCGTCGACCAGGTCGACGCGCTCGACCTTGCCGACGTCCACGCCGTGGTATTCGACCGGCGCATCGGGAATCAGCCCCGAGACCGGGTCGTTCGTCCGGATTTGGTAGAGCGTGTAGCGAGCGGCCGACAGCAGGTACCAGCCGAGCCCGCCTGCCGCCAGGAGCAGCAGGAACACGGCGAACGCGATTCTGGCCTTGCTTTCCGCATCAAGCTTCATGTTGTTCTGCTTCGGCGATACGGTGTGGGGCGGCGAACTCAGTGAAGTTTTCGCCGGTGGAGCGTTCGACCGCCGCGAGGGGGCGACAGCCCTTGCGATGGTGTCCCATATCGCGTGGAGACACCGGCGAAAAAGAGATGGTTCCTGCGCGGGAGCCGCGATGGTCACCGGAAAATTTCCGTAACGGCCGACCTGCTGCACCGGCGGTCGACTAAGGTATGGGAAGCGGCGACGACAGCCGCGACGTCGAGCCCCAACGAAAGGAGAGATCATGCCGACCGGTACCGTCCGCCTGCACCGCGTGCTGCGTGCAAAACCCGAGAAAATCTACCGTGCCTTCCTCGATGCGGAGGCCCTCGCCCGATGGCTGCCGCCCAACGGCTTCACCTGCAAGGTCGACCACCTGGATGCCCGGGTCGGCGGCACTTTCAGGATGGCATTCAGGAACTTCAGCACCGGCAACGGCCATTCCTTCGGCGGCAGCTATCTGGAGCTGATGCCGAACGAGCGCATCCGCTACACCGACAAGTTCGATTCCACCGATCTGCCCGGCGAGATGGTGACGACGGTCACCTTGCGCGCGGTGGCCTGCGGGGCGGAAATGAACGTCGTGCAGGAAGGCATCCCTGAGGCGATTCCGACGGAGTTCTGCTACCTCGGCTGGCAGGAGTCGCTCGACCATCTGGCGCGGCTCGTCGAGCCGGAGATTCCGGATTGACGCTGCCTTAGCTCTCGCTCCGGTCGCTGCGCAGGATCGCGGCGCGCATCAGCAGCATCGTGGTGATCGGTGCGGTCACGAGGATGAACAGCGTGATCAGCAGCTCATGGACCACCGGGCGCTGCGCCAGCGCCGTCGAGGTGAGCATCGAGGCGATCAGGACGCAGCCGGCGCCGAGCGTGCTGCCCATCGTGGGGGCGTGGATGCGGGCGAAGAAGGAGCGCAGGCGCAACAGGCCGAGCGAGCCCACGAGCGCCAGCAGGCCGCCGCAGATCAGCAGCAGGGCGGCCGGCAGCGCGGCCCACAATGGAACGTCGGCCGCGCTCATGGCTCGATCACCTCGCCGCGCAGCAGGAACTTGGCCATCGCCGTGGAGCCGATGAAGCCGAATAGCGCGATCAGCAGCGCGATGTCGAAGTAGATGGCGGCGCCGGAGCCGATGCCCAGCATCAGGATCGTCAGCATGCCGTTGATGTACAGCGTGTCGAGCGCGAGGATGCGGTCCTGGGCGGCGGGGCCGCGCAGCAGGCGGACGAGGGCGCACAGCATGCCGACGGAGCAGCAGGCGAGCCCGAAGTTCACGGCGAAGGGGAGGATGGCGTTCATTCGAAGATCTCCATCAGGGGGCGCTCGTAGCGGTCTTTGATCGTGCGGATCCAGGTTTCCTCGTCCTGCAGGTCCAGCACGTGCAGGGTCAGGGTGTTGCTGGCCGGGTCGTGTCCGGCCCATACCGTGCCGGGCGTGCCGGTGATGATGATCGACAGCATCGCCAGGCCGTGCGGGTCGCGCAGTTGCAGCGGGATCTGCAGGAAGCCGATGGTCGGCTGGCGCCGCGCGGCGCCGAGCACGACGCGTCCGACGCCGATGTTGGAACGCACGATGTCGACGAAGACATGCCAGCACAGGCCGATCGCGACATGCAGGCGGCGCGGCCACGCGGGCAGCGGGCGCAGCCGCGCCACGGCGGCGCTGACCAGCCACGCGAAGACGGCGCCGAGCACGACGTGGCCGGGCGCGACGCTGTCGTTGAGCAGGAGCCACACGGCGAGCAGCACCGCCGGCAGCAGCGGGACGAGCGGCGGACGCCTCATGGCGCGCCTCCCGCGGCGGCTTCGGGCAGCACCACGCCGACGTAGGCCGACGTATCGTGCAGCGAGCGCGCGGCCGCCTCGAAGTAATCCATCGCCGGCCCCGCGCCGAAGGCCAGCACCGCGCACAGCAGCACCAGCGCGGCCACCGGGCCGGCTTCCAGCCACTGCAGGCGCGGCGTCGGCCGCTCGCTGCTCCAGAACACCCGGATGCCCAGGCGCGACAGCGCGATCAGACCCGCCAGCCCGGAGAGTATCAGTGCCGCGAAGAGCAGGTTCGCGTGCAGGGCGGGGGCCGCGGGCGGCGCGGCGATGGCGGCCTTGAGTAGGGCGAACTTGGCGACGAAGCCGGAGAACGGCGGCAGGCCGGCGAGCACGACGGTGCAGGAGATGAACGCCAGGCCGAGGAAGGCCATCGCCGCCGGAATGGCGACGCCGGCCATCTCGTCGGGATGCTCGGATTCGTGCCGGTCCTGCAGGCCGAAGGCCTCGAAACTGATCGCCAGCAGGTCCGCGGCGACCGCACGGTTGCGTTCGGCCATTTCGATCAGCATGAAGAAGGCGCCGCTGCCGAGCACCGAGCTGGCGAGGTAGTACAGCGCCGGGCCGGTCAGTGTCGTGCCGGTGAAGCCGAAGGCGGCGAGCAGCGTGCCGGAGGAGACGATGACCAGGAAGCCGGCGAGCCGGTCCAGCTTCTGCGCGGCCAGCACGCCCAGCGTGCCGACGGCGATGGTCGCCAGTCCGCAGTAGAACAGCCAGTCGCCCTCGAAGGGCGCCGGCGCGCCGGCCTCTTGCAGCAGCACGGAGAAGCGCAGCAAGGCGTACACGCCGACCTTGGTGAGGATCGCGAACAGGCCGCCAACGGGCGCGGCCGCCGCGGCGTAGGTGGACGGCAGCCAGAAATTGAGCGGCCAGGCGCCGGCCTTGACGAGGAACACGATGCCGAGGAGCAGCGCGCCGAGGTCGAACAGCGTGCGCTCGCCCGCCGCGAGCTGCGGCACGCGCAGCGCCAGCTCCGCCATGTTGAGGGTGCCCGTGACGCCGTACATCAGCGCGGCGGCAATCAGGAAGATCAGCGATGCGACGAGGTTGATCGCGACGTAGTGCAGGCCCGCCTTGACGCGCGGCGCGCCCGAGCCGTGCAGCGCGAGGCCGTAGGAGGCGGCGAGCAGCACCTCGAAGAACACGAACAGGTTGAACAGGTCGCCTGTGAGGAAGGCGCCGTTCAGGCCCATCAGCAGGAACTGGTACAGGGACAGGAAGTGGCTGCCGGCGCGTTCCCAGCGCGCCAGCGCGTAGACCAGCGCCGCGAGGCCGAGCGTGGCGGTGAGCGTGAGCATCAGCGCGGCCAGGCGATCGACCACCAGCACGATGCCGAAGGGCGCGGCCCAGTCGCCGAGGGCGTAGACGCCCAGCTCGCCGGGCCACGGGGCGGCGATGCGGCCGTCGGCGCAGGCCAGCAGCGCGAGCGCGGTCGCGAGCTGCGCCAGCGTCGCGCCGAGGGCGAGCAGCGCGCGCGGCCGGTGGCGCGTCTCGCTCGCGAACAGCAGCAGCGCGCCCGCCAGCAGCGGCAACAGGATCGGCAGGATGGGCAGATGCTGCATCATTCGCGCTCCGGCTCCCGGCCGTCCACGTGGTCGGTGCCGGCCAGTCCGCGCGCGGCGAGCAGGACGACGAGGAAGAGCGCGGTGACGGCGAAGCCGATGACGATGGCGGTGAGCACCAGCGCCTGCGGCACCGGGTCGGCGTAGAGCGCCGGATCGGCACCGCGGGCCGGGTCGATCACCGGCGCCGCGCCGGTGCGCAGGCGGCCCATGCCGAAGATGAACAGGTTCACCGCGTAGCTCAGCAGCGACAGCCCCATGATGAACTGGAAGGTGCGCGGGCGCAGCAGCAGGTAGATGCCCGAGCCGGCCAGCACGCCGATGGCGAGCGCGAACACGATTTCCATCAGCGCAGGGCTCCCGGAACGGATTTGTGGGGGTGGCTGCGCAGCGACTGGTGCGCGATGGCGACGAGCATCAGCACCGTCGCGCCGACCACCAGCATGTACACACCGAGGTCGAACACCAGCACGCTCGACAGATGCAGCTCGCCGATCCATGGCAGTTCGCCGTGCCACGCCTTGCTGGTGAGGAAGGGCGCACCGGCCAGCGCGGCGCCGATCCCCGCGACGGCGGCGGCCAGCAGGCCGGCCGCGATCCAGTACAGGGGATGGATGCGCAGGCGCGATTCCACCCATGCGGTGCCCCCGACCATGTACTGCAGGATCACCGCCGTGGCCAGCACCAGGCCGCCGACGAAGCCGCCGCCCGGCGCGTTGTGGCCGCGCAGCAGGAAGAACAGCGACACCAGCATCGCCAGCGGCAGCAGCAGGCGGGCGAGCACGGCGGGTAGCATCATGAGGCCGGCGGGCAGGAGCTCGCCTCCGTGGACACGCGACGGCGGCGCGTCGCCGGCGGCGGCCTGCTCGCGCTGCTGGCGCGGCAGCGGCATGCTCTCGGGCGCCGGGCGGAAGCGCCGCAGCAGCGCAAACACGGTGAGTGCGACGATGCCCAGCACGGTGATCTCGCCGAAGGTGTCGAAGCCGCGGAAATCGACCAGGATGACGTTGACGACGTTGAGGCCGCCGCCCTGCGGCAGCGACGCCTGCACGAAGAAGGGGGCGAGGCCGTCCACCCCGGGGCGGGTCAGCACCGCGTAGGCGAGGGCGGCGATGCCCAGGCCGCAGGCGCCCGCCACGAGGACGTCGCGCAGCCGGCGCAGGCGCGGGCTGGTGCCGCCGCGGCCGGCGATGCGTTCGTCGCGGCGCGGCAGCCAGCGCAGGCCGAGCAGGATCAGCACGGTGGTGACGACTTCGACCGTGAGCTGGGTCAGCGCGAGGTCCGGCGCCGACAGCCACACGAAGGTCAGGCTGGTGGCCAGCCCCGCGCCGCCGGCGAAGGCCACGGCGGCCAAGCGGTGATACTTGGCCTGCCAGGCGACGGCGAGCGCGCAGGTACCGCCGATCACCCACAGCAGCGCAAACGCGGGGTCGAGCGGAAGCGTCGGCCGCGTGCCCCAGCCGATGCCGCCGGACAGCGCCAGTAGCGCCGCACCGCCGAGCGCCACCGCGAAGAGCAGCATCATCTGCATCTGCAGGCGGTGCGACGACAGGCGCCGCATGGCCCATTCCGCGCCGCTCGTGACGCCCGTCATCAGCGCGTCGAAGATCCTGCGGCCGTCGATGGCTTCGAGCAGCGGCACCGTCGTCGCGCGCCGCCGCGCGAACGCGACGGCGTAGAGCAGCGAACCGCCGCACAGGGCGACGACGCTCATCAGCAGCGGCGTGGTGAAGCCGTGCCACACCGCCAGGCTGTAGGCGGGCGCGTCGGCGCCGAGAAGGGCGTCGGTCGCGGTGCGCAGGTAGTCGCCGATGACATGCTCCGGGATCACGCCGACCAGCACGCAGGCCGCCACCAGCAGCGCGCTCGGCAGCAGCATCCAGCGCGTCGGCTCTTGCGGCACGTGCGGCAGGTCGCGGGCCGGCGGGCCGAAGAAGACCTGGTGGATCAGGCGCAGCGAATAGGCGACGCTGAACACGCCGGCCAGCGTCGCCGCGAGCGGCAGCGCGATGCGCTGCCAGTCGGGGCGGTCGAGGAAGATGGTCTCGGCAAAGAACATCTCCTTCGACAGGAAGCCGTTGAGCAGCGGCACGCCGGCCATCGCCGCCGCGGCCACCGCCGCCAGTGCGGCGGTGATCGGCATCGCGCGGGAGAGGCCGGACAGGCGCCCGAGGTCGCGCGTGCCGGTCTCGTGGTCGACGATGCCGGCGGCCATGAACAGCGAGGCCTTGAAAGTCGCGTGGTTGGCGATGTGGAACACCGCGGCGACCAGCGCGAGTTCGCTGTTCATCCCGAGCAGCAGCGTGATCAGGCCGAGGTGGCTGATCGTCGAATAGGCCAGCACCCCCTTCATGTCCTGCTGGAACATCGCCAGGTAACCGGCCAGCACCAGCGAGCACAGCCCCGCGCCCCCGATGATCCAGAACCACGCATCGGTGCCGGCCAGGATCGGCCACAGGCGCGCGAGCAGGAATACGCCCGCCTTGACCATGGTTGCCGAATGCAGGTAGGCCGACACCGGCGTCGGCGCCGCCATCGCGTGTGGCAGCCAGAAATGGAAGGGGAACTGGGCGCTCTTGGTGAGCGCGCCGAGCGCGACCAGCGCCAGCACCGCCGGGTACCAGGGGTGCGCCTGAATCTGCGCGCTTGCCGCGAGCACGGCGTCGAGGTCGTAGCTGCCGGCGATGTGGCCGAGCAGCAGGACGCCGCCGAACAGCGCCAGGCCGCCCGCGCCGGTGACCGTCAGCGCCATGCGCGCCCCGCGCCGCGCGTCGGCGCGGTGGTGCCAGTAGGCGATGAGCATGAAGGAGGCGAGGCTCGTCATCTCCCAGAACATCACCATCTGGATCAGGTGGCCGGACAGCACCACGCCCAGCATCGCGCCCATGAAGGCGAGCAGGAAGGAGAAGAAGCGCGGGACCGGATCGGTCGGCGACATGTAGTAGCGCGCATACACCACGACCAGCGTGCCCATGCCGCTCACCAGCAGCGCGAACAGCCACGCGAAGCCGTCCATGCGCAGGCTGATGTCCAGGCCGAGCGCGGGCGCCCAGGGCACGTTCAGGCGCACCACGCCCTCGGCACTCACCTGCGGATAGAGGGCGGCGATGACGAGCGTGGTGCCCAGCGCGACGAAGCCCGCCAGCCACGCTTCGGCGTTGCGCGCGTTGGACGGCAGAAAGGCAGCGCACAGGCTGCCCGCGAAGGGGAGGAAGAAAATCAGCGCCAGCTCCATGGCGGCCATTCTATCAGCCGAACATTGCCATTCCCGGCGCCCATCCTGCCCGGATATGCTGCATACGAATCTCCCGCATGATGAGCCCCGCCCGGCGCAGCGGACGACGATGTGATGCACGCGGGTGCGTTTTCGACTTAAATTACGCGAATTGGCTTTTTCGTCACCGATCACAGGAGGGAAGTCCCGATGCGTGCATACGTCGCGGTTTTGCTTGCAGGTTTCACACTCTCGGCCGCGGCCGCCGGTCCGGAGGCGGAGACCCTGCCGTCCGGCGTGACGATCGAGCGCTACAAGGAAGGGACCGGCACCGCGCCGACGAAGACGGACGTCGTGCGCGTGCATTACCAGGGCACGCTCTCGAACGGGCGCGAGTTCGACAGCTCCTACAGCCGCGGGCAGCCGGCCGAGTTCCCGGTCGGCGGGGTGATCCCGTGCTGGACCGAGGTGCTGCAGCTGATGAAGCCGGGCGGGTCGGTGCGCATCACCTGTCCGCCGCAGACGGCGTACGGTGCGCGCGGCATCCCCGGGACGATCCCGCCCAACAGCACGCTGACCTTCGTCGTCGAACTGCTCGAGGTCAAGCGCTGAACGGCCACTGTAACCTTTCGATCGCGCACTCCATCTAATCGGCAGCAAGTGGAGGGGGTGCGCCGCATCCTGCGTGACGATGCCTCTTCCGGCCGAGGAGGAGTGCATCATGAACAAGCGCATCGATTCCGCTTCCGCAGCGCGGAAGCCGGCACGGCGCCGCATCGTGGCGGCGTCGGCCTTTACCCTGTCGGCTGTCGCGGCGGCCGTGGCCCTTGGCCTGTCATCGACGCCGGCCTTGTCCGACGCGATGCCCGGCGGCAACCGGAATCAGGGGCAGCACATCTTCCGTTTCGACACCTTCGGCGACGAGCAGCAGTGGACCGACACGCTGCGGATGCACGAGGTGATCCCGGCGGCCGTGAGCCCGCTGACGGCGCTTTCCGTCGGACTGAAGGTGGACGCGACCAGGCTGCCGCCGAACTTCCTCGCCCGGAGCGATCTCACCGATCCTGCGACAACGGTGGAGTTGCTGCGGCGCGACGCCGTCGTCGGCGTCGTCGGCAAGGTCGAAGGCGGGGTGCTGAAGCGGGTAGGAGTGACCTGCGCGCTGTGTCATTCGACCGTCGACAACTCGGTGGCGCCGGGCATAGGCAACCGGCTCGACGGCTGGCCGAATCACGACCTCAACCCGGGCGCGATCATCGCGCTGTCGCCGGCACTCACGGCCGACCAGAAGGCCGTCTACAACTCCTGGGGGCCCGGTCGCTACGATCCGCGGTTCAACATCGACGGCATCAACGGGCCGGTCGTGATCCCGCCGGCCTACGGCCTTGCGGGCGTTCCCTTCGAGATCTATACGGGCGACGGTCCGGTCTCCTACTGGAATGCCTACGTCGCGGTGACGCAGATGGGCGGGCACGGCAATTTCTCCGATCCGCGGCTGGGCATATCCGTCGTACAGACGCCGCCGGATCTCGTCACGCCGAAGCTGCCTGAACTGCTAGCCTACCAGCTGAGCCTGCCGGCGCCCCGGCCGCCGGAGGGAACGGTGAATGACGCGGCGGCGCAGCGCGGGGAGGTGATCTTCAACGGCGTGGGGCGCTGCGGGACGTGCCATATGGCGCCGACCTATACCGACGTGCAGAACGGCCCGGACGCGAACACGCCGCGGCTGCACGCCGCCGCCGAGACGGGGATGGACCCCGCCTATGCGCAGCGCTCGGCGACCAAGATGTATCGCACCACGCCGCTGCGTGCGCTGTGGCAGCATCCGCCGTACTTCCACGACGGCAGCGCCAGGACGCTGCTGGATGTCGTGAACCATTACGACAGGCAGTTCATACTGAGTCTGACGCCGGAGCAGAAGGCCGACCTGGTCGAATTCCTGAAATCCCTGTGAGCGGCGCAGGAGGCGATTTCGGCGCGGAGGAGAAATAACTCATTGACGCCGGCAGGCGGGGGCGACAGAGTGACGGACATGAACCTCTCCGTCGCCCCCGCCATCCACCTGCTGCACGAAGCGGGGCACGCCACGCTGGCGACGCATTCGACGCAGCTCGCCGGCTACCCGTACGCAACCGCGCTGCCCTGCGTCGTCGACGAGGCGCACCGCCCGCTGTTCTGCATCAGCCTGCTCGCCGAGCACACCAAGAACCTGCTCGCCGACCCGCGCGCGAGCCTGTCCGTCGTCGGCGCCGAGAATGGCAACATCCAGGCCGGGGCGCGCATGACGCTGATCGGCGACGTCGAACGCTTCGAACCGTCGCCGGAACTCGTCGCCCGTTACCTGCGCTACCAGCCGGACGCTAAGCAGTACCTGGAGCTCGACTTCGCGTTCTTCCGCCTGCACCCGAAACGCATCCGCTTCATCGGCGGCGTGGGGCGCATGGGATGGATCGAGGAGGAGCGCTGGACGACGCTGCCCGTGCTGGCGGTCGAGGAGGAGGCCGGGCTGCTGCAGCAGATCGCCGGGAACGTGCCGGCGCGCACGCACCTGCTCGGCCTGGATTGCTTCGGCATCGACTATCTGGCGAACGGCCAGCGCGCGCGGCAGCGCTTCACCGAGGTGCGCAGCGCCGGGAACCTCGCCGCGGCGGCGCCGCGCATCGCGTCGGGGCTGCGTTGAGCCGGACGGGTCGCGGTCTGCCCTGCGCGCTTCCCTTGAGCTGAAATGACTTCCATCGAGACGACCCTCGCCTTTTTTGCCGTGTCGGTGCTGCTCGGCGCGGCGCCGGGGCCGGACAACCTGTTCGTGCTGATGCAGTCGGCCATGCGCGGGCGCCGCGCGGGGATGCTGGTCGTCCTCGGCCTGTGCACGGGCCTGCTCGGGCACACGGCGGCGGTCGCGGTGGGGCTGGCAGCCGTCTTCGCCGCGTCGGCGACGGCCTTCACGGTGCTGAAGTTCGCCGGTGCGGCCTATCTCGCGTGGCTCGCGTGGCAGGTGCTGACGGCGCCCGACGGGGGCGATCCGACCGTCGGCGCGGCGGCGCCGGACGGCTGGCGCATGTACGTGCGCGGCATCGTCATGAACCTCACCAATCCCAAGGTGATCCTGTTCTTCCTCGCCTTCCTGCCGCAGTTCGTCGAGGCCGGCGCGGGGCCGGTGGCGCTGCAGGTGATGTGGCTGGGCTTCGTGTTCATCGTCGCGACGCTGCTGACCTTCGGCGCGATCGCGCTGTTCGCGGCGTCGATCGGGCAGCGCCTGCGCCGTTCGGCGACTGCGCGGCGCGTGCTGAACAAGTCGGCGGGGCTGGTGTTCCTCGGTCTCGCGGCGCGGCTGGTGCTGGCCGAGCGCTGAATACCCGCCTGAAAACTCAGGCGAGCGTGACGGCCGTGCCGCTGACCGCCACCATCAGCATGCCATTGGTTTCGCCCAGCACCTCGTAGTCGAGGTCGATGCCGACGATGGCGTTGGCGCCGAGCTTCTCCGCCGCTTCGGCCATTTCCTCGAAGGCGGTCTCGCGCGCCGAGCGCAGCGTCTTCTCGTAGGCGCCCGAGCGCCCGCCGACGAAGTCGCGCACGGCGGCGAACATGTCCTTGAGGAAGTTCGCGCCGATGATCGCTTCACCGGTGACGACGCCGTGGTAGGCGCGGATGGTCTTGCCTTCGACGGTGGGCGTGGTGGTCATCAGCATGGCGGTGTTTCCTTGTTGAGTGACAGGAATGAGGGCAGGGATCAGCTTGCGAGCTGGCGCAGGTCGGCCGTGGCCGCCGTGCCGAATTCGTCGCCGAGCAGGTAGTTCACGAGCCGGAAGGCGCATTCGTCGGGGCGGGCGAGGGCGTTGTCGCGCTTGAGCGCCTCGAAGCGGGCGCGCACCGGGAAGCGGTCCTCGGGCGTCGCGCGGATCTCCGCCTGCATCGCGGTATCGACGACACCCGGGGCGAGGCTGCAGATGCGCAGGCCGGGCGTGCCGTCCATCGCGACGGCGCGCGCGTGCTGGTCGAGCGCCGCCTTCGATGCGCAATACACGCTCCAACCGGCATAGGCGCTGCGCGCGGCGCCGCTCGACACGTGCAGGATGCGCCGATCCGCGACCTCGCTGCTGGCGGCGGCGAAGGCGCTCGCGAGCATCAGCGGCGCAGCGGTGTTGAGCGCGATGGCGCGGGCGATCGCCTCCGGCGGCAGGATGTCGGACTGGCCGACCGGCTGCAGTACCCCGGCGTTGTTGATCAGGAAGGCCTGCGAACAATCGGCGAGGAAGCTGCGCAGGGTCGCGCTGGCGAGCCAGTCGGCGAGGACCTCGGTGTCGGCGAGGTCGATCTGCACCTGCGAGAGATCGTCGGGGTAGCGTTCGGCGAGGGCGTCGTTGGTGCGCCGCGCGAGGCCCAGCACGGGGATCGTGCGTGCGAGGAGCTCTTCGGCGATCGCGGCGCCGAGGCCTTGGGTGTGTCCGGTCAGGATGGCTTTCATTGCGGTGGTGTTTCCGGGTCAGACAGCCTGGGCGGCGGTCTCGGCCGTCAGCCAGGCGCGGAAGGCGGCGACCGCGGGGCGCTGCGCGATCGCCTCGTGCATGACCAGATAATAGGCGAAGGGCGAGGGCAGCGGTATGTCGAAGGGGATCGCGAGGCTGCCTTCGGCGACGCGCGATGTGATCAGCGAGCGCGACGCGAGCGTGACCCCCTGGCCGGCGAGCACCGCCGCGAGGGCGAGGGCGGCGTTGGCAAAGCGCGGGCCGCGCTTCGCATCGACGCCGGCGACGCCCGCCCGTTCGAGCCACAGCCCCCAGCCCGAGCGCGCGATGCCGGGGCCGGCGTCGCGCAGCGTGTCGTCGTGGATCAGCACATGGCGGGCGAGGTCGGCCGGCTCGCGCAGCGCGTTGTCGCCGCGCAGCAGGGCGGGCGCGCACACCGGCACGTAGTCGGGGGAGAAGAGCTTGTCGACGACGCGGCCGGGATAGTGGCCGGTGCCGTACAAGATGGCGACGCGGCTTTCGGCGTCGCGCGGGTCGACGGCGAGCGCGGCGACGATGGCCGCCTGGCCGGCGCGATCGACGGTGTCGGCCGTGCTCGAGAGCTGCAGCTCGACTTCCGGGTGTGCGCTGGTGAAGCTCGCGAGGTGCGGCACCAGCCAGTGGCTCGCGAACGAGGGCGGCGCTATCACCGTGAGCGGCCCGGCGATCGCCTGGCGCGTGCTCTCGACCGCTGCGGCGAAGCAGTCGAAGCCTTCGCGCACCTTGGGCAGCATCGCGCGGCCGTGTTCGGTGAGCGCCAGCGCGCGCGTCATGCGGCGGAACAGCGGGACGCCCAGCCAGTCCTCCAGCGCCTTGATGTGCTGGCTCACGGCGGCGGGGGTGACGCACAGCTCCGCCGCGGCCTGCTTGAAGCTCAGGTGACGCGCGGCGGATTCGAAGGTGCGCAGCAGGGTGAGGCCGGGCAGGCGGTAGTTCATCGTCGATAGTTAAGTGATTCTTAACTGTTGCATCATAAATCGTCGTTTGTCGGCGGGCCAGCGGTTGCCTAGACTCTGTCCCACATCCTTCGTGGTGTCCGGCGGTCTCCCTCCCTCCTCCACCGCCGGGAATCTTCGATCGATCGGAATGCGCGCCATCGGGTTACCGGTGGCGCGCATTACGTGCGCGGCCTGCTCCGTTTGTGCCGCGCCTTGTCGCGCCGTTCCGGCAGCGGATTCCACGCAGGGCAGCTTTGCGGGCTCCTCCACCGGGCGGCCGTTTGCACCGGGATGCAGACATCCCGGCTTCCAGGAGACGTGAATCGCATGAACAAAGAAAATCGCATCCATAACGCGGCGCTGCGCAGCAAGGTCATGTCCGCCACCGAGGCGGCGAGCCTGATCCAGTCGGGCATGAACGTGGGCATGAGCGGCTTCACCGGTT
Organism: Aromatoleum toluvorans; assembly: GCF_012910905.1. Lineage (GTDB taxonomy): Bacteria > Pseudomonadota > Gammaproteobacteria > Burkholderiales > Rhodocyclaceae > Aromatoleum > Aromatoleum toluvorans. The sequence continues at coordinate 58,471 of NZ_WTVN01000005.1, read as the reverse complement.
CGGGCTACCCGAAAGCCGTGCCGTCCGCGCTGGCCAAGCACATCATGGACGCAAACCTGAACGGCAAGCGCTTCAAGATCGGCGTGTGGACGGGCGCCTCGACGGCGCCGGAACTCGACGGTGCGCTGGCGATGGTCGACGGCATCGAGATGCGCCTGCCCTACCAGTCGGACCCGACCTGCCGCAAGCGCATCAACGCCGGCGAGATGGAGTACATCGACATCCACCTGTCGCACGTCGCGCAGTTCGTGTGGTTCGGTTTCCTCGGCAAGCTCGACGTCGCGGTCGTCGAGGTCGCGGGCATCCTGGAAGACGGGCGCCTGATCCCGTCGTCGTCGATCGGCAACAACAAGACCTGGCTGGACCAGGCCGACAAGGTGATCCTCGAGGTCAACTCGTGGCAGAGCGCCCAGCTCGAAGGCATGCACGACATCTGGTACGGCACGCAGCTGCCGCCGAACCGCCAGCCGATCCCGCTCGTGCGCAGCTCCGACCGCATCGGCGAGCCCTACCTGCGCTGCGACCCGGAGAAGGTGATCGCGGTGGTCGAGACGCACGCGCCGGACCGCAACTCGGCCTTCGCGCCGCCGGACGAGAACTCGAAGAAGATCGCCGGCCACATCCTGGAATTCCTGCAGCACGAGGTGAAGAAGGGACGCCTGCCGCGCGAGCTGCTGCCGTTGCAATCGGGCGTCGGCAACATCGCCAACGCGGTGATGGCGGGGCTCAACGAGGGGCCGTTCGAGAACCTCACCGCCTACACCGAGGTGCTGCAGGACGGCATGCTGGAGATGCTCAAATCCGGCAAGCTCGCGAGCGCGTCGGCGACCGCCTTCTCGCTCAGCAACCAGGCGTTGGCGGAGCTGAATGCGGACCTCGCGAAGTACCGCGAGCGCATCATCCTGCGCCCGCAGGAGATCAGCAACCATCCGGAAGTGATCCGCCGTCTGGGCATCATTGCGATGAACGGCCTGATCGAGGCCGACATCTACGGCAACGTCAACTCGACCCACGTGATGGGCTCGAAGATCATGAACGGCATCGGCGGCTCGGGCGACTTCGCGCGCAACGCCTACCTGTCGATCTTCATGACGCCGTCGCAGGCGAAGGGCGGGGCGATCTCGTGCATCGTGCCGATGGCCTCGCACGTCGACCACACCGAGCACGACGTGCAGGTGCTGGTGACTGAGCAGGGCCTCGCCGACCTGCGCGGGCTGTCGCCCAAGCAGCGCGCGAAGGTGATCATCGAGAACTGCGCGCATCCGAACTTCAAGCCGGCGCTGAGCGATTATTACAAGCGCGCGCTGGAGTTCTCGCCCGGCAAGCAGACGCCGCACCTGCTGGAAGAGGTGTTCGGCTGGCACCTGCGCGCGCTGCGCGGCGAGCGGATGTAAGCCTTCAATCGAAAAGGCGCAGGTTCTCGCCCGGCTGCGGCGGGCGGGGACCGGCCTCGCCGGGCGGCGCGAGCGTGCCGACGCGCACCCCGAGCAGGCGCAGGCGGCGGTCGAGCGGCACGCGCTTGAGGCAGCTGCGCACCGCGGCGAGGATCGCCGGCGCGTCGTCGGTCGCGTGCTCGATCGTGAGGTCGCGCGTCACGGTGCGGAAATCGTCGTAGCGCAGCTTGAGGCCGATCGTGCGGCCGACATAGCCCTTGCGTTTGAGGTCGCCGGCGACACGCTCGCACAGTTTCACGAGGATCTCGGTGAGCGTGTCGCGGTCGGCGCGCACGTCGAGATCGCGTTCGAAGGTGGTCTCGCGGCTGACCGACTTCGTTTCGCGTTCCGTCACGACCGGGCGCTCGTCGCGGCCGTGCGCGACTTCCGTGAGCCAGTGGCCGTAGTGCTGGCCGAATTCCGCTATCAGGCTTTCGGGCGCCGCGGCGGCGAGCTCGCCGATGGTGTGGATGCCCATCGCGTCGAGCTTTTCGCCCGCGCGCGGGCCGATGCCGTTGATCTTGCGCGCGGCGAGCGGCCAGATGCGCGCAGGGATGTCGGCGTAGTCGAGCACGGTGAGGCCGTCGGGCTTCTGCAGGTCGGAGGCGATCTTCGACAGCAGCTTGTTGGGGGTGACGCCGATCGAGCAGACGAGTCCGGTCGCGGCGCGCACGGCGTCCTTGAGGCGCTGTGCGAGTTCGACCGTCTCGCCGGGCACGTCGGTGAGGTCGATGTAGATCTCGTCGATGCCGCGGTCCTCGATCAGCGGGGCGATCTCGGCGACCGCGGCCTTGAATAGGCGCGAATAGCGGATGTAGTCGTCGAAGTTGGCCGGCAGCAGGATGGCGTCAGGGGCGAGCGCGGCGGCCTTCATCAGTCCGATGCCGGAATGCACGCCGAGCGCGCGCGCGGGGTAGGTCGCGGTGGTGGCGACGCCGCGGCCGACGTAGTCGCGCAGGCGCGGGAAGTCTTCGATGCGGTCGCCCGCGAGCGTACCGCGCCGTCCGCCCACGACGACGGGCAGGCCGGCGAGTTGCGGGTAGCGCAGGAGTTCGACGGACGCGAAGAAGGCGTCCATGTCGAGGTGGGCGATGCGGCGTTGCATGGGACGCGCGGGAGGGCCGTTGAGACGGCGATATTTTGCGGCATCTCGGGCCGTTGGGGGCGCGGCGGGACCTTCACCCGGCGGGCAGACGCTCGCGGCCTTCGGCTTCCCGGCGTGTTCGGGGCCGCGGGGGCGGCGACGCAAACTCGGCCGCTACGCGGCCTCAGACATGCGTCGCCTTGTTTCCCCCGCAACCCCGAACACACCGGCGCTCACGACAGCCCGGCGGGCGAAGGTCCCGCCGCGGGGTGGTGTGCGAGGTGTTGCTTACAACAGCTTTATTCGCTTCGCTGCCGCGCGCAGTTCCCCGCGGAAGTCCGGGTGCGCGATGCCGATCAGCGCTTCGCAGCGCTGCTTGGCAGTCTTGCCGCGCAGTTGCGCGACGCCGTATTCCGTGACGATGTAGTTGATGTCGTTCTTGCTGGTCGTGACGTGGGTGCCCGGTGTCAGCGTCGGGACGATGCGCGAGATGGTGTCGTCCTTGGCCGTCGAGGGCAGCACGATGAAGGCCTTGCCGCCCTTCGAGCGGTTCGCGGCGCGCACGAAGTCGACCTGGCCGCCGGTGCCGGAGTAGGGCGAGGGGCCGAGGCTTTCGGAGCCGCACTGGCCGAGGAAATCCACCTGCATCGTCGCGTTGATCGCGACGAGATTGTCGTTCTGCGCGGCGTAGTAGGGGTCGTTGGTGACGTCGACCGGGTGCATCTCGAGCGTCGGGTTGCGGTGCATGTACTGGTAGAGCTTCTTCGAGCCGAGCGCGAAGGTCGCGAGCATCTTGCCGGGCTTGAGCGTCTTCCTGCGGTTCGTCACCGCGCCGGCTTCGATCAGCGACAGGATGCCGTCGCCGATCATCTCGGTGTGGATGCCGAGGTCGTGCTTGTGCTTGAGCTGCATCACGACCGCGTCGGGGATGCCGCCGTAGCCGATCTGCAGCGTCGCGCCGTCGTCGATCAGGTCGGCGACGTACTTGCCGATCGCTTCCTGCACCGGGCCGATCGTCGGCAGGCCCACTTCGAGAATCGGGGCGTCGCTTTCGACTAGTGCCGCGACCTGCGAGATATGCACGTGGCAGTCGCCGTAGGCGAAGGGGACGTTCGGGTTCACTTCCAGGACCACGGCGCGCGCCTTCTTCACCGCGGCCATCGTGTAGTCCGGGCCGAGCGAGAGCGCGAAATAGCCGTGTTCGTCCATCGGCGAGGCCATCGAGAACACGACGTCGGCCGGCGTCAGGCCGCGCTCGATGAGCTGCGGGATCTCGGAGAAGTAGTTGGGCATGAAGTCCACCCAGCCCGCCTGGCCGCCCGGGCGCGACGCGCCGCCGAAGAAGTAGGCGCTGTGGCGCACGTTGGCGACCGTCTCGGGGTCGAAATAGCCGTACTTGCGCAAGGGCAGGATCTGGCTGACGACGACGCCTTCGAGGCTACGGCGGCGCGCGGACAGCGCTTCGAGCAGCGCGGGCGGCTCGCCGACGCCGGTCGGCACGACGACGGTGTCGCCGGATTGCACGAGGCCGGCCGCGTCGGCCGCGCTCATTCTTTTCTGCTGATACTGGGTATGTACGCTCATGTCCTTCCTCTCCCTGACTTCGACTATCTATGAATCGATTCGGGCGCGATGATACTCGCGTCCATACTGATGCGTATGGAAAACGTACGGATGCGTATGGGAGATTCGATTGGCTCCGCCTATGGGCGGAGCCGGCGTTCAGCAGGGCGCGGAGGGGCCGCGGTGGAAAACCAGTTCCTCGACCGGTTGCCCGCCAACGAGGTGCTGATCGACGATGCGCTGCATGTTCTCCCGAATGGCATTGTAGTACCAGATGCCATCGGGTTGAATGCAGACGATCGGGCCGCCCTTGCAGGCGGCGAAGCAGGACACGCGGGTACGCTTGACGCGCAGTTCGCCCTGGTCGAGACCGGCAGCCTTGAAGGTCTCGCCGAGGCTGTCGAAGAGCGCCTGCGCTTCGCCGTTCTGCGTGCAGCGCGGTCCGGTGCACACCAGCAGGTGGCGGCGGTAGCTGCCGAGTTTCGGCTTTGTGGCGTCGCCCACCGGACTACCCTCCGATCGCGGTGGGATATCCGCGGGGGCGCTCATGCGAGCGCTTCGCCTTCGTCGGCGGTGTCGTCTTCGACGACCTCGTCGGCGAGTGCCGCGGTGATGTAGTCGACCGGCAGCGCGTAACGGCGGGCGAGCTCCTCGGCGCTCTCGCCGCTTTCGCGCAGGCTTTCGAGCCAGCCGTTGAGGCCGGTCGACAGCGAGCGGCCGGCTTTTTCGCCGTCACGGGTGGAGCCCGACTCGACGTCGTACTTGTTCGCGTAGCCGCGCGGCGTGACCATCAGGCCGTCGCGCACGAAGGTGTTGGAGTTGCCGATCAGCACGGTGCTCAGCATGCCGATGTCGCACTCGGTCATCTTGTCGAGGGTCGTGAACTCGATGCGCTGCTTGGGGCGGTAGGCGGACTTCACGATCGCGACGGGCGTGTCGGGGCGGCGGTGCGCGAGGAAGAGGCGCTGCGCTTCGACGATCTGGCGCGCGCGGCGGCCGCTCTTGGGGTTGTACAGTGCGACGACGAAGTCGGCGGCGGCGGCGGCGTTGAGGCGGCGCGCGATGGCCGGCCACGGCGTCAGCAGGTCGGAGAGCGAGATCGCGCAGAAATCGTGCGTCAGCGGGGCGCCGACCAGTGCCGCGCAGGTGTTGAGCGCGGAAGCGCCGGGAATGATCTCGACTTCGATGTCCGAGTCCGGGGTCCACCCGGCCTGGAACAGCACTTCGAAGGTCGGACCGGCCATGCCGTAGACGCCCGCATCGCCCGACGAGATCAGCGCGACCTTCTTGCCCTGCCGGGCGCGGTCGAGCGCCTCGATCGCGCGGTCGAGTTCCTCGGTCATCGACTTCTTGACGACTTCCTTGCCTTCGACGAGGTCGGCGACGAGGCGGATGTAGGTGACGTAGCCGATGATGGTGTCGGCTTCGGCGATCGCGGCGCGGGCGCGGCCGCTCATGTGCTCGACGCTGCCGGGGCCGAGCCCGACGAGCATGATCTTGCCTGTGCTCATGGTGTTCTCTCTGTGTTGAGGGCGTAGGGCGGGATGAAATCCCGCCGTTTTCCGCCGGGTGGCCGACGGTCGCGTGTCAAATGTGGTGCAGGAGCCTTATCCGCCGCATGTGTCGTCGATGACTATCCATGCGGCGGAAGGCGCTTCGCTCTTCCGCCCTACGCGCGGGCGGTGGCCGGGGTTCCCAGCGTCGCGAGCGCCGGGCGCACCCAGCGGGCGACCGCCCAGCCGGCGAGGCTGCCAAGGGCAAGCCATTCGATCGCGCTGGAGATTGCGGTGGCGATGGCGAACTGGCCGGTCAGAACTTCCATCTGGCGTGCCACTTCGTCGCTGTAGGCGGCGAAGGCACCGTCGATATGCGGTGCGCCGAGCGCGTAGGGCAGGGCCAGCAGGGCGATGCCGAGCCAGCGCAGGCGGCCGGGGACGAAGGCGAGGACGCTGAGGCCGGTCGCGGAGCAGAGGACGGCGATGAGCCACCAGGTCTGGCGCGCGTCGAGGGCGGCTGCGGCGGTGCCGGGGATCTCGGGCGGCAGGCCCAGCGAGGGCGCAGCGAAGACGCACAGCCAAGCGGCGGCGCCCCACACGAGGCCGCTGCGCGCCGAGGCGACGCGGCCGCCGCGCAGGTGTTCCCAGGTCGTGATCGCGGCGATCAGCACGAGGCTGAAGCCGATCGCGGTCAGCACGTTGGCGATCAAGGTCCAGACATGCCGCTCCGTGCCGTCTTCGGGTTCCCAGGCTGCTTCGTCATGGACATGGGCGGCGCCATGGTCGTGATCATGAGCCATCGTGGCAGCAGGCTCGGCGGCTTCGGCACCTTCGGCCGAGCCTTCGAACACTTCCGCGGCGGCGATGATCGGGATGACCTGCCAGTGCTGCACGGCACTCACGAGCAGGCCGGCGAGCACCCCGACGAACAGGGCGCACAGGACGATGCGGCGGAACAGCATGTCGGGCTCCGGGCTCAGTGGCAGGGGAAGACGTTGGAGTGACGCGTGTCGTGCGCGGCGTTGTGGGCCGCGGCGATGTGGCTGAAGCCGACGCCGTAGACGATCACGGCGCCGAGCAGCACGGCGGTGAGGACGGGCATCGCGATCGCCAGCAGGGCGCTTTTCGGGCGGGCGATTTGCAGGGTGGCTTGTTGCTGCATGGTGGTTCTCCTTTTTTGATGGTGTGACAGGGTGTGAAACTCAGTGGGATGCCGGCATGCGGGCGACCGACACCGTTGCGTTGCGGCCGTCCGGGCCGCGCAGCTTGTGCTTTTCGACGACGAGTTGCGTGCGGTCCGTGCCGGCTGCGATCAGGGCTGCGGCTTCCGACACCGAGGGCGTGCCGGTGTAGCGGCGCACCGTCTCCGACGGGTTCGGCACGGGCACGGCCGCGAGCGTCGCCGCGGGGTGGAAGGCGATGGTCCAGCCGCGCCGCGAGGCGACGTCGAGCAATCCGGCTTCGTCGGCCTTGAGATCGATGCTCGCGACCGCGCACACGTCGGCGAGGCTCGCACCCGCCTGGGCGAGGGCCTCGTCGATCGCGCGCGCGATCGTCTGCGCGGGCGTGCCGCGGTCGCAGCCGAGGCCGAGGGCGACGGGACCGGGGGAGGCCGTCACGCTGCCTCCTGCGGCGGGCGGTAGATCACGCGGCGGCCGGCGAGACGTTCGCTCCAGCCGGCGGGCAGATCACGCTGGCTGATCCACAGCACGGCACCGAACTGGTCCGGATCGACGTCCTCGAGGCGCTCGAAGCGCTTGAGGTTCGCGGGCAGCGGACCGCTGCGGCCGTTGGCGTGACGCGCCCACCAGTCGCCGCTGCCGGCTTCCTGCACGAGGGCGACGGGTTCGTCGTTCACGACCGCGGCGCTCGCGCGCACGATCTCGTCGTGGCTCGCGTCGAAGGTCCAGCCGAGTTCGCGGCCGAGGAGGTCGACGGCGAGCGTCTCGCGCGCGTCGGACGCGGTCGTGAGCACCGCCTGGGCGCCGAGCGCCGCGGCGAGCACGCCCGCGAGCGCGTTGGCGCCGCCGAGGTGGCCGGACAGCATCGGGATCGCGTAGCGGGCGCCTTCATCCAGCACGACGATGCCGGGGTCCTGTTCCTTGGCCTTCAGGTGCGGCGCGATCAGGCGCACGACGGCGCCGAGCGAGACGATCGCGACGATGCCGTCGAAGCCCGCGAAGAGCGCCGGGATCTGGTCGCCGGTCTTGCCGGTGTAGCAGGCGGCGGCGCCGGGCGCGGCGGCTTCGGCTTCGGCGCGGAACTTCTCCGGCGCGAACAGCCGGGCGCCGGGGATCGCCGCGACGACGCGGCCGGCGAGCGCGATGCCGTGCTTCGTGATCGAGACGACCGCGACGCGTTCGTTGGGGAAGGGCAGTTGCGCGCTCATGCTGCAGCTTCCGTCGTTGCCTCGGCCGCCGCCGCGCGCTTGCGGCAGCCGCGCCGCAGCTCGCCGCGCGCGCGCTTGGGGTTCTGCACCAGCAGCAGCGACAGGTAATTGACCTTCTCGCCGCGCAGGCTCGCGACGTCCTTGACGACGCGCTCCTCGGGTGAGCCGACCTTCTCGACGAAGCAGCTCGTCGCGACGAGGTCGCGCGCTTCGAGGAGGTCGAGGATCTCGTCCATCAGCGGCTTCACCTTCATCAGCACCAGCGTGTCGAATTCGTCGAGGAGGTGGTCGATCACCGACACGCCGTAGGCGGCCGGGATCACCGCGACCGTTTCGTCTTCCTCGGCGAGCGCGAGGTCGGCGCAGGCGGCCGCGGCGGCGAAGGAGCTCACGCCGGGGATGGTCTCGACTTCGACTTCGGGCGCGAGCTCGCGCACGGCGCGGGCGAGGTGGCGGAAGGTCGAGTAGGTCGAGGCGTCGCCCTCGACGAGGAAGGCGACGTCGCGCCCTTCGGCGAGGAGTTCGGCGGTGCGGGCCGCCGCGCGCGCCCAGGCTTTCGCCAGCGCCACCGCGTCGCGCGTCATCGGGAACACCAGTTCGACCGCGTCGGCCGGCACGGCCAGGCCGGCGCGCACGACGATGTCGAGCGCGTAGGAGCGTTCCTCGGCCTTCTTCACCGGATAGGTCCAGCGTGCGTCCGACTGTAGCGCGGTCCAGCCGCGGCGCGTGATCAGGTCGGGATCGCCGGGGCCGAGCGACACGCCGATCAGGCGGCCGTAGCGGGGCGTGGGGAGAGCGTCATTCATTGTTGTTCTCTGCTTGGGGAGTGTTCTTGTACGCGGTGACGATCCACACCGGGTTTTGCGCGGCCAGCCGGTGCATGTCGAGGATCGGCTGGCTGCGCGCGGCCGACAGCATCGTCACGTCCCATTGGGCACCGGCGGCAGCGAGCGCGGCGGTCGCGGTCGCGAGGTTCTCGATCGTGACGAAGTTCATCACGAGGCGGCCGGAGGGTCGCAGACGCGCGAGAATCAGCTCGATCAGGCCCGCGAGCTCGCCGCCCGAACCGCCGATGAACACGGCGTCCGGATCGGGCCAGGCGTCGAGGCCGTCGGGCGCCTTGCCCTCGACCAGCGTGTAGTTCGTCGCCTGCAGGCGGCGGGCGTTCTCGCGCGCATTGGCGGCGTCGCCGGTGTTCTTTTCGATCGCCCAGACGTGGCCCGCGCGGGCGATGCGCGAGGCTTCCAGTCCGACCGAGCCCGAGCCCGCGCCGATGTCCCAGACGAGGCTGTCGCTGCGTAGCCCCAGCTTCGCGAGCGACACGGCGCGCGCTTCGAGCTTGGTGATCAGCCCCTTCTCGGGCTGGCGCTGCACGAAGTCGGAATCCTCGAAGCCGAACACGGCGCGCGGGGAGGGCGCTGGTGCACGGTCGATGACGACGATGTTCGGATCGGGGAAGCGTCGCGCGGCCGCCTCCGCAAGCGTCAGGTCGGCGAAGAGCGCTTCGTCAGGCAGGCACAGGCGCGCCGCGACCGAGATGCGCACGTCGTCGCCGTAGCCCGCAGCCAGCAGCGCCCGCGCGACGCGGTCCGGGCTGTTCGCGGGGCTCGTGAAGGCGGCGACGCGAGTCTGTTCGGCGACTGCCCGCACGATGGCGTAAAGGCCGTGGCCGGGTGCGGCGCCGTCGAACCATTCGCCGGCATCCGCGCCGTGGCAGGAGCGGATCGCCGCGTCCTGCCAGGTCTTGTTGAGCCGCGCACAGGCGAGCGCGACCGTCGACGGCGCCGGAAGCACTTCCACGCACGCCGCGCCGAGCTTGTCGACGAGGAAGCGTGCGATGCCGTGGCACAGCGGGTCGCCGGTCGCGAGCAAGGTCACCGGCAGATGGTCGGCGAGCGCGGCGCGCACCCATTCGGGCGTCTTGCCGAGGGCGCCGTCCATGTCGCGCAGTTCGATCTCGCTGCCCAGATGCGGCGCGACGAGGTCCAGCGTGCGGCGCGCGCCGATCACCACGCGGCTCGCGGCAAGGCGTGCGCGGCCGGCGGCGGAAAGCCCCTCCCAGCCGTCGTCGAGAATGCCCAGGATCAGGCAGCGATGGTCGGACATTCGGATTCCTCCACGGTGACGATGGGCACGCCTTCGAAGTTGAACGCGAGGACGGTCAGGCGGTACGGGCCGGGGTAGCGTTCGCGCAGGGTACGGACCGCGCGCAGCGCCAGTGCGCGGTGGAAGGGCACGGTGAGCCCCAGTTCGGCGAGGCTTTCGGCGGCGAAGCGCGCGGTCTCGGCGGCGCGGATCTGCTCCACGATCTCCTCCGGCGCGCCCGCTTCGATCGCGGCGTCGGCGATCAGCGTGCGGTCGATTTCCGCGCGCCACGCGTGCGTCACCGACAGGCCCTGCGCGATCTTGGTCAGCTTGCCGACCATCGCGCCGAGCACGATGTGGCGCATGCCCAGCTTTACCGCGGCGGTGAAGGCGGCCTTGACGAAGTCCCCGAACTCGACGAAACAGGCTTCGTCGAGTTCGGGAAACACGCGCATCGCGCCCTTCTCGGTGCGCCCGCCGGTGGTCAGCACCACCGTGGTCTGCCCCTGGGCGGCGGCGACTTCGATCGCCTGCACCACGCTCGCCCGCCAGGCCGCGGTGGAAAACGGGCGCACGATGCCGGTGGTGCCGAGGATGCTGATCCCGCCGAGGATGCCGAGGCGCGCATTGAGCGTCTTCTTCGCCATCTCCTCGCCGCCGGGCACCGAGATGGTCACCTCCAGGCTGTCGCCCGTGGCCAGTATTTCGGCACCGGCGCGCGCGACGTTCTCGCAGATGTTCTTGCGCGGCACCGGGTTGATCGCGGGGCCGCCGACGTCGAGCCCGAGGCCCGGTTTCGTGACCACGCCCACGCCCGGCCCGCCCTTCAGGATCACCTCGCCGCTGCCGTCGCGGATGCGGCGCACGTCGACGGTCAGATGCGCCTTGTCGGTCGCGTCCGGGTCGTCGCCCGCGTCCTTGATGCTCACCGCGTGCGCGCAGTCGTCCTCGACGCGCCCGTCGGTGATGCGGAAAGTCACATGCGTCGTGTTCGGCAGCACGCACTCGATCTCGGTGGGGACTTCGCCGTGCACGAGGCCGAGGGTCGCCGCAGTCGCCGCGGCGGCCGAGTTCGCGCCGGTCGTGAAACCCGAGCGATTTCCGCGCTCGCGCTTCGCGTCGCCCTTGCGCACTTTCTCCGGCACCGCGTGGCCCGCTGCCATCATTCGACTCCGTTGGTTGCTGGTTTAGGCTGCCGACGCCTGCTGTTCGCGCTGGCGCGCTTCGGCGATACCCAGCAGCGCGTGGATCGCCGCGACGACCAGCGTCGAGCCGCCCTTGCGGCCGCGGATCACGATCCACGGCACGTCCGCGACTTCAGCCATCAGATCCTTCGACTCGGCCGCCGACACGAAGCCGACCGGCATGCCGATCACCAGTGCCGGGCGCGCGCCTTCCTCGCGGATCAGGCGCACGACCTCGATCAGCGCCGTCGGCGCGTTGCCGATGCCGACGATCGCGCCGTCGAGCAGGCCCTGGCGGTGAGCCTTGCGCATCGCCTGCACGGCGCGCGTGGTCTCCTCGGCCTTCGCCTGCTCGATCACGTCCGCGTCCGAGATGAACTGGTGGGTCGTGATGCCGAAGTGCGCGAGGCGCGACGCCGACAACCCGACGCAGATCATCTCGACGTCCGCGACGACGCGCGTGCCGCCGGCGAGGATCGCCGCGAGGCCCGCCGCGACCGCGTCCGCGTGGAAGTCGGTGAGGCCGTTGAATTCGAAGTCCGCGTTCGCGTGGATCATGCGACGCACGATCGGCCATTGCTCCGGCCGGTAGTCGTGACGGCCGACCTCGGCGTCGATGATCGCGAAGGAATCGTGCTCGATCGCGCGTCCGGCGGCGGTGAGCTGTTCGGTGACGACGTTGCTGTTCATGGTTTCAGGCGTGGGCGTGGTGGGCGCAGCCGGCGTGCGGCCGATTGCTGGTCGATGGGGTGTGGGCGCAGCCGTGGCCATGATCGTGGTCGTGGTGCTCGTGGCCGTGATCGTGGTGGTGCGCGCCGTGATCGTGGTGGCCAGCGGTGTGGCTGTGGTCGTGCAGGTGCTCGGCTTCGGCGGCGAGGCGGTACTTGCAGCCGTCGCATTCGAGGAGCGCCTCTTCATCGCTGTGTGCGTCGGCGACCCGCGCTTCGACGAGCGTGAAGATCCCCTTGTCGAAGCCGAAATGCGTGCCGAGCGCGAACGCGATCTGCGGATACTGCGCACGCAGGCGCGCGAGCTGCGCGTCGATGCGCTCGATCAGCACCCCGGTGAAGAGATACACCGGCACCACCGCGATCTGCGTCATGCCGAGGCGCACCTGGCGCTGCACGGCCGTCTCGAGCCGCGGCCAGGTCACGCCGGTGAAGGCGAGATCGACCAGCTCGTGGTCGGTGGCTTCGAACATCCAGCGCGCCATCTTCGCGAGCTCGCCGTTCGCGCCCGCGTCCGACGAGCCGCGCCCGAGCAGGATCACGCCCGTGGTGCAGGGATCGGGCATGTGCAGCGCGTGCATCAGGCGGTCGAGCTGCCCCATCAGCACGTCGAAGATTTCGCGTCCCATGCCGAGGTGGCGCGTGCATTCGAAGGCCACTTCCGGGTGGCGTTCGCGCGCGGCCTCGATCGCGGCGGGGATTTCCATCTTCACGTGGCCCGCGGCGTTGAGGATGAAGGGGATCACGATCACGCGCTTCGCGTCGTGAGCCGCGCGATCCAGTCCCGTGTCGAGCAGCACGTCGGCGTACTCGATGAAGCAGGCCTCGATGCGCCACTCGGGGCGTCGCGCGCGCCACTCGGCGGCAAAGCGTTCGATCTCGTCGTTGCCCGCGCGGTTGCGCGAGCCGTGGCCGACCAGCAGGATCGTGGTGTCTTGCATCATGCGTTCTCCGTGACGGAGGCCCGGCGGAAGCGGTGGCTGAAGCTCGGGTCGTAGAGTTTGGAACGGGCGATCTCGGGCCAGTCGCGGGCGCCCAGCGCGGGGCTCGCGATGATCATCGCCTGCGAGGCGATTTTCTCGGCCTGGCACTTCTTCTTGATGTCGGCGAGCGTGCCGCGGACGATCTTCTCCTCGCCCGGCCAGCTCGCCTTCTGCACGACCAGGATCGGCGCGTCCTCCGGCCAGCCGGCGCGGCGCAGCGCGTCCTGCACCTCGTGCAGCAGCGTGATCGAGAGGAAGATGCACAGCGTCGTGCGGTGCGCCGCGAGCGCGTCGAGCTCCTCGCCCGCGGGCATCGGCGTGCGGCCGGCGACGCGCGTGAGGATCACGGTCTGCGTGACTTCCGGCAGCGTCAGCGTCTCGCCGGCGGCCGCGGCCGAAGCGAGCGCCGAGGACACGCCCGGCACGACCTTCCACGGCACGCCGGCGGCATCGAGCAGGCGCGTCATCTCGACGAGCGCCCCGTACAGGCCCGGATCGCCGGTCTGCAGGCGCACCACGGTCTCGCAGCGCGACGCGGCGTCGATCAGCCACGCGCTCATTTCCTCGAGCGTCATGTCCTTCGAGTCGCGGATCGCGCAGCCTTCGGGGGCATAGAGGGTTGCCGCCTGATCGACGAGCGATCCCGCGAACAGGATGCCGCCTGCCTGCTCAAGCAGGCGACGGCCTTTGACGGTGATCAGGTCCGGGTCTCCCGGGCCGGCGCCGACGAACCATACGGTGCCGGGCTTGTGATCGGATTGCATGACGACTCCCACGCGCGCGTCTGAAAACGCATCGGGGGAAGGGAGTCGATGGACGGGCGTCGCGAAGCGGGCGCAGTCCGGTCGGTACTTGTGGCTGGTCGCTGAGTGCGTGCGGAGCGCTGGTTGCGGCGGACGCGATCGGATTCCAGTCGGCAAGCCCTCACCCCGAGGCACAAACCTACCAAATCGATCGGGCCGGTCTTCTGGCTTGCCTTCTCCCGGATTCCGCCGCCTTCCCGAGCGCAAGGCTCAGTGGCGTGTGGCGGATCCGTCAGGCTTACAGCAGCGGGGGCTGCGCCGGACTGGTCGGAAGCGTGTGCTCCCGGACGTCACCGGACTTCCCGTTTCACCCCGTCGCGCGGTCGCACGGCGGGGAACCCGGATCGAAACACGCAGAGGATAGGCGAAGCTTCCGGTGCAACGCAAGTGCCCGTTGCGTCATTTGCCAGCCGCTTGCCGACCGGGCAGGTCGCGCGATTATTCCGGCGTATGCAGGCCGCGTTCCGCCGCGATGCGGATCCGGTTATGCTGGCGGATATGACAGAGCTTTCCGCCGATCCCGCCATGACGCCACCCGTGACCCGCGCCTGCGCCGTCCCGTCGTATCTGTCGCGCACCTATCACTGGGCCTATCTGAACCGTCATACGCTGCCCTGGCTCGACCGCTCGCTGGTGGTCTCCGCGATCCTGTGGGGCAATGCCGGGCGCCTGATGCGCGCGGCGGTGGAGGAGTTTGCGCCCGGGCAGCGGCTGCTGCAGGCCGCCTGCGTGTATGGCCGCTTCTCGCGCATGCTCGCCGAGCGTGTCGGCCCCGAAGGGGTGCTGGATGTCGTCGACGTCGCGCCGATCCAGGTCGCCAACGCCCGCCGCAAGCTCGACGGCCTCGCGCACGCGCAGGTACGCCAGGGCGATCTGGCGCGGCCCGGCTGCGTCGCCGCCGAGGCCAGCGACGCCGTATGCTGCTTCTTTCTGCTGCATGAAGTTCCGCCGGTCGAGCGCGCGTGCATCGTGCACAACCTGCTGGGGGCGGTGCGCCCGGGCGGCAAGATCGTGTTCGTCGATTACCACCGCACCCGCCCGTGGCACCCGCTGCGGCCGATCATGGCGCAGGTGTTCCGCTGGCTCGAACCGTTCGCGCCCTCGCTGCTCGACACCGACATCACGACGCTATCGCCGCTGGGCGAGGCCTTCACATGGAAAAAGACCACCTGTTTCGGTGGTCTTTACCAGAAGCTCGTCGGGGTGCGGCGCGGCTGAGCCGCGCCGGCCGCGCTGATGCTCAGTCGCCGCGGCCGCCCGATTTGGCGCTGAAGAGCGCCGCGCGCGGTGCGGGACGACGGCCCGCCTCCGGACGTTGCGCGGGCTGACGCGGCGCTTCCGCCGATCGCGGAGCGCGGTTCGCACCGGAGTCCTGCGGGCGCTTGGCGTTCGGCTCGCCGGCGCGCGGATTGCGGCCGCTCTGCCCTTCGGGGCGTGCCGGACGGTTCCCCGATCCGGCCGCTTCGCCCTGCCGTGCCGGCTGGCGGTTCGGCGCATGGCTCTGCGCGCGCGGCGCCGGGCGTTCGGTCTGCGGCTGGCGCGGCGCGCGGCCATCGTTGCGGCGGCCGGACTGGCGCGGGTCGCGCGGCGGGCGGTCGTTGTCGCCCGGGTCCGGGGCGTGCGTCACGAAGGCCGGCACGGGGGTGCGATCGATGGTGCGCTTGATGAGCCGCTCGATCGACGCCAGGTAGGGCTTCTCCTCGCCGTCGACCAGGGAGATCGCCTTGCCGGTCGCGCCCGCGCGGCCGGTGCGGCCGATGCGGTGCACGTAGTCTTCCGGCACGTTCGGCAGCTCGAAGTTAACGACCTGCGGCAGCTGGTCGATGTCCAGGCCGCGCGCCGCGATGTCGGTCGCGACGAGCACCGGCAGGGAGTTGTCCTTGAACTGCGACAGCGCCTTGGTGCGCGCCGACTGGCTCTTGTTGCCATGGATCGCGGCGGCCGGGATGCCGTGCTTGCCGAGATATTCGGCCAGCCGGTTGGCGCCGTGCTTGGTGCGCGTGAACACCAGCACCTGGTGCCAGTCGTGCTCCTTCACCAGATGCACCAGCAGGTCGCGCTTCTGCTTCTGCGGCACCAGATACACCGACTGCTCGACGAGCTCGGTGGTCGTGTTGCGGCGCGCGACTTCGACGCAGCCCGGATTGTTCAGCAGGCCGTTGGCGAGCGAACGGATCTCGTCCGAGAAGGTCGCCGAGAACAGCAGGTTCTGGCGCTGTTTCGGCAGCAGCGCGAGCACCTTGCGGATGTCGCGGATGAAGCCCATGTCGAGCATGCGGTCGGCCTCGTCGAGGACGAGGATCTCGACGCCCGACAGGTCGATCGTCTTCTGCCCGGCGTGGTCGAGCAGGCGCCCCGGCGTCGCGACGAGGATGTCGACGCGCTTCTTCAGTGCCGCGATCTGCGGATTGATGTTCACCCCGCCGAACATCACCATCGACGTGAGCGGCAGGTGCTTGCCGTAGGTCTGTACGGACTCCTCGACCTGCGCCGCGAGCTCGCGCGTCGGGGTGAGGATGAGGCAGCGGGGGCGGCCGGGTTTCACCGCTGCGGACGTCGTCGACAGGCGATGCAGCAGCGGCAGCGTGAAGCCGGCGGTCTTGCCGGTGCCGGTCTGGGCCGCAGCGAGCAGGTCGCCGCCGGCCAGCACCAGCGGAATCGCCTGTGCCTGGATCGGCGTCGGCTGCGTGTAGCCGGACTCGGAAATGGCGCGCAAAAGAGGTTCGGCCAGTCCAAGACTGGCGAAGGAAACTTCGGAAGTGATCAAGTAGGATGCTCCAGCGACGGCCTGCCGCTGCGTTGCGAGCGGCACCAATCGAGGCGGGCGGGGGGACGTGCGACCGGGAAACGGGTCGTCAGCGGTCGTTATGGGAGGGCTGCGGCCGATTGGCAAGGCTGCAGGTGTTGTAATTGTACACGTCTTTCTTGCGCTGCAGCAAGGTGTCGACGCGCCGCCCAGCTCCGGTCTTCGCGGCTTTAGCCTTGATTTATATGCAATTTGTCGGGTCGCGTATCACTAAGGTGCACTGTTGCGTTTACCGCTGGTTCAGTATATTCCGCGTTTCCAGCATGGTTTATAGCGGAGCATCGTTCATGGCAGCCGTCCCGACCCGCCTCTCGCGCACCCGCGCACGCCTCGCCCGCACACTCGGGCTGCGCGCTGCGATCGGCCTTTCGACGATGACGCTGCTCGCCGCCGTCCTCGGCACGGCGGCGGTGCTGCTGGTCGGCTGGACCTGGGCGGCGCTCGTCGACGGCGACGTCGCCCACGCCGTGGCGGCGGTGGTCAGTTTCCTCGTCGCGCTTGCCGCGTGTGCGTTGATCCTCGGCTGGCTTCTTGCACCGACGGCGAAGCCGGACGGCGTCCGGCTGCCGCGCGAGCTCGCGGAAGAACTGTTCGGCCTCGTGGACAGGATGGGCAAGCGTTTCGGCGGCATCCGCATCGACGCCGTGTGGGTGGTCGGCGACATGAACGCCGCGATCCTGCAGCGCCCGCGCTGGGGCTGGGTCGGGCCGCTCGAAACCCACCTGATGATCGGACTGCCGCTCGCCCACAGCGTCTCACGGCGCCAGTTCGGCGCCATCCTCGCGCACGAATTTGCCCACCTCGCGGCGCAGCGCCAGGGCTTGCATGCATGGTGGGGGCACCTGCGCGCGTGGTGGTTCCGCGCGCTCGATCGCTGCATCGAAGACATGCCGCGCCTGGGCGGCATGCTCGAGCGCTGGTCTGCGGGCGACCTGCGCGCGGCGATGCGCCTGTCGCGGCTGGAGGAATTCGAGGCGGACGCGGGCGCAGCGCACGTCGTCGGGGCGCAGCGCGTCGGCGAAGCGCTCGTCGAGGTCGCGCTGAAGGAGCGTTTCCTCAACGAGGATTACTGGCGCAAGATCATGGAGCAAAGCCGTACGGCGCCGCAGCCGCTGGTCCGTCCGTTCCGCGAGATGGGCCTCGGGGTGATGGCCGGCTTCCGCCGCCCGGAACCCGGCCCGGTCGACATTCGCGACATGTTCGGCGGCACCGCGTCGACCGCGGACTTCCACCCGACCCTGGCGGACCGGCTGCGCGTGCTGCGCGTCGATCCGGCCGTGCCGGTGTGCGGCGGCGAGTCGCTGGCGACGACGCATCTCGGCCCCATCCTGCCGACGCTGTCGTGGGTCTTCGACCGCGCGTGGTGGCAGGACTCCCGGCGCGACTGGCGCCGCCGCTACGAGCGTGCGCGCCGCGCCTGAGTTCGCCGCGTCACTTCGCGCCGCGGCGCTTGCGGCGCGCCTCTTCCAGCTGTTCGCACAGCATCGTCGCGCCGTCGAGGATGCGCGGCGTGTGGCGCTGGATCAGCTCCGGCGGGACGAAGTACAGGTTGTCGCGCGCAACGGCCGCCAGCTTCGGCCAGCGCTTCCAGTGATCGAGCCAATCCGGGCGCGCCTCGCCCATGCCGCTGGCGACGATCGCTTCCGGATCGGCCGCGAGCACGCTCTCCACGCCGATCGTCGGCGCGAGCTGGCTCAGTCGGCCGAACACGTTTTCCCCGCCGCACAGCCGGATCACGTCCGAGATGAGGTGCTCGTCGTTGATCGTCATCAGCGGCTTGTCCCAGATCTGGTAGAACATGCGCACGCGCGGCCGCTGGCTGTAGCGTTCGGCGAGCGCCGCCTTGCGGGCGCGGAAGGCATCGGCCGCGGCGCGGGCTGACTTGTCCGTTCCGGCCAGCCGGCCGATGTTTTCCAGGCTGTGCGCGACGTCGTCCAGGCTGCGCGGTTCGTTCATGTAGACGGGGATGCCGAGCGCCGCGAGCTTGTCGAGGTGCGCATCGCGGTTGCCGCTCTTCCAGGCGATCACCAGATCGGGCTTGAGCGCGGCGATGGCCTCCATATCCACGTTGCTGTAGCCGCCGACGCGCGGCAGCTTGCGTGCGGCTTCGGGAAAGTCGCTGTAGGCGACGGCGCCGACGACGCGCGCGCCGGCGCCGGCGGCATACAGCAGCTCGGTGACGTGCGGTGCGAGGCTGACGATGCGTTCGGCGGGTCGCGCGAGCCGCAGTTCGTGGCCGGTGTCGTCGCGCATCAGCAGCTCGGCCTGGGCAGGGACTGCAATGAACAGGCTTGCGGCGATCGAGAGCGCGCAGCAGAGGGCACCGAACCGGGGGTACAGGCGGAGGGGCGTGGGCATGTCAGGCAGGGGCGCGGTGTTCGCGGGAAAAAGGGAGCGGGGGGCCGAGCGGCTGCGCCGTGAGGCTGCCCTGCGGGCCGGTCGCGGCAAGCCGGCGGGCGATCGCGTGGATGCCTTCGAAGCGTGACGCGCACCAGGCCGGCGCGAGCAGGGTCGGCGCGTTGGCGGTGGCCGAGACGCGGTGGTACACGACGTTCGCGGGCGTGCGGCGGATCATCTCGGCGGCGACGTCGGCGTAGCGGGCGGCGTCCGGCGGCGCGATCTCGCCGCGGCGCCACGCGGCGGCGAGCCGGCTGCCCTTGACGATCATCAGCGGATGCAGTTTCAGCCCCGCGACGCCGCATTCGAGCACGCGCTCGAGCGTGTCGAGGCTGCGCTCGGGCGACTCGCCCGGCAGGCCGACGATGAGGTGCGTGCACACGGGAATCCCGCGGGCACGGGCGCGCGCCACCGCGTCGGCGTAGGCGGCGAAGCCGTGACCGCGATTGACGCGCGCGAGGGTGTCGTCGAAGGCGCTCTGCAGGCCCAGTTCCAGCCACACTTCGTAGCCGCGCTCGTGGTAGCCGGCGAGGAGATCCAGCGCGGCGTCGGGCACGCAGTCGGGGCGCGTGCCGACGCACAGTCCGACGATGTCGGCGCCCGCGAGGGCCTCCTCATACAGCCGCTGCAGCGTCGCCACTTCCGCGTAAGTGCTGGTGTAGGCCTGGAAGTAGGCGAGGTAGCGGCGCGCGCGGTCGGTGCGCACGCGCCCGGTGTCGAGCTGCTGAGCGATCGGCGCTTCGGCTTCGTCGCTGAACGCGCGCACGTTGCAGAAGGTGCAGCCACCGCGTCCGAGCGTGCCGTCGCGGTTCGGGCAGGTGAAGTTCGCGTGCAGCGGCAGCTTGTGCACGCGCTCGCCGAAGCGTGCACGCAGGTGGCGCCCGATGGTGTTGACGTGGTGGTCGAGCTGCATGTCAGGCGCGTGGGCGCAAGGTGTCGAGCGCCGCGGCGAGGCGCTCCCAGCCGGTTTCGTCGGGCGGCAGGCCGAAGCGCAGGCTGGCCGGTGCGTCGAAACGGCGCACGAGGATGCCGGCGCGCGCGAGGTGGTCCTGCACGGTGGGGGCATCCGCATGCCGCACCCACTGGAACAGCGCCGGCCCGGCGGGTTCGCCGAGGCCGCCGTGGCGCAGCAGGGCGGCGAGGCGTGCCGCTTCGCCTTCCAGGCGGGCGCGCATCGCGTCCTGCCACCCGCGGTCGGTGAGCGCCGCGCGCGCGACATGGCGCGCCGGGCCGCTGAGTGTCCACGGGCCCAGCAGGTCGGCGAGGCGTGCGCGCAGTTCCGCCGGGGCGAGCACGAAGCCGACGCGCGCGCCGGCGAGGCCGAAGAACTTGCCGAGCGAGCGCAGGACCACGAGGTTCGGCCGCCCGGCGGCCGACGCGAGACTTTCGGCCGGCGCCGCATCGATGAAGGCTTCGTCGACCACCAGCCAGCCGCCACGGGCCGCGAGGCGCGCGTGCCAGTCGAGCAGCTTCTCGCGCGCAAAGCGTGCCCCGGACGGGTTGTTGGGATGCACGAGGAGCAGCACGTCGGTGTCGTCGATCGCCGCATCGACGGCGTCGGCGGCGAGCGCGCGCAGCCTGCGGCCGCGCCAGGCGTGAGGATGCTCGGCGTAGGTCGGCGCGAGCACGGTCACGCGCTCGCCCGGGATCAGCGCCGGCAGGGCCTGGATCGCCGGTTGCGAGCCGGCGACCGGCAGCAGCTGGTCGGTGCCGTAGTAGGCCGCGGCGGCGCCCTCCAGCCCGTCATCATCCTCCGGCAGACGGTGCCACGCGGCGCCCGGAACGGGCGGGACGGGCCACGCGTGCGGATTGATCCCGGTCGACAGGTCCAGCCAGTCGGCGAGCGGGATGCCGTATTGTTGCGCCGCGCGGCGCAGGCGTCCGCCGTGCTCAAGCATGTGCGTCCCCGGCGAAGCTCATGCGATGCCTGCGAGCAGCGCGCCGGCGGCCACGATGCCCAGCCACAGCAGCATGCCGCGTTCCAGCAAGCGCACCGCCGCGCGCACGCTCGCGGCATCGGGCGCGTTGCCGCAGCCGAGCGGCGGGCGCTGTTCCTCGCGCCCGTGGTAGATCGCTGCACCGCCGAGGCGGACGCCGAGCGCACCCGCGCCTGCCGCCATCACCGGCCCGGCGTTGGGGCTGTCCCAGGCGGGGGCCTGCTCGCGCCAGCATGCGAGCGCGTCGCGGCTGCGGCCGAGCAGCGTGTAGGTCAGCGCGGTGAGTCGCGCGGGGATCCAGTTCAGCGCGTCGTCGAGGCGCGCCGCCGCCCAGCCGAAGCGGATGAAGCGTTCGGTGCGGTAACCCCACATCGCGTCGAGCGTGTTGGCGAGGCGGAACACCAGCGCCCCGGCGCCGCCCGCGATGCAGAACCAGAACAGCGCGCCGAAGACCGCATCGTTGCCGTTCTCAAGCACCGACTCGGTGCCGGCCTTCGCGACGCCGGTCGCGTCCAGCGCGCGCGTATCGCGGCTGACGATCCAGCCGACGCGCTCGCGCGCCGCGTCGAGGTCGCCGGCCGCGAGCGGTGCCGCGATCGCCTCGGCATGCTGCGCGAGGCTGCGCGCGCCGAGCGCGAAATACAGCAGGCCGATGTCGACGACCCAGTGCGCGGCGGGATGGCTGGCGCGCAGCCACAGCGCGAGCGCGAGCCACGGCCCGATCGCCAGCAGCCACGCCAGCAGCCCGCCCGCGCGGGTCGGCAGCAGCGGGCGCAGGCGCGTTTCGAGCCAGCCGGCCCAGCGGCCGAAGCCGACCAGCGGATGCCAGCGGCGTGGCTCGCCGAGCAGACGGTCGAGGGCGATGCCGGCGAGGAGTTTGATGAACAGGGAAATCATCGGCGCGAAGCTTATCGGCGATAATCCGCCACTTTGAACGAGCCGGGATTCTACGCCATGCCGCAAGCAATCACCCTGATGGTGCAGGGAACGACCTCCGATGCGGGCAAGAGCACGCTGGTCGCGGGACTCGCGCGCATGCTGGCGCGGCGTGGCGTGCGCGTGGCGCCGTTCAAGCCGCAGAACATGGCGCTCAATTCCGCGGTGACGAGCGATGGCGGCGAGATCGGCCGTGCGCAGGCCCTGCAGGCGCTGGCCGCCGGGCTGCAGCCGCACACCGACTTCAATCCGGTGCTGCTCAAGCCGTCGACCGACATCGGCGCGCAGGTCGTCATCCATGGCAAGGTCGCCGCGAACCTCTCGGCACGCGATTACCACGCCTACAAGCCGACCGCGATGAAGGCGGTGATGCAGTCCTGGGACCGCCTCACCAGCGCCTACGACTGCGTGCTCGTCGAAGGCGCTGGCAGCCCCGCGGAGATCAACCTGCGCGATCGCGACATCGCCAACATGGGCTTTGCCGAAGCGGCCGACGTGCCGGTGATCCTCGTCGCCGACATCGACCGCGGCGGCGTGTTCGCGCATCTCGTCGGCACGCTGGAACTGCTGTCGCCGTCCGAGCAGGCGCGCGTGAAAGGCTTCGTCATCAACCGCTTCCGCGGCGACATCGGCCTGTTGCAGTCGGGGCTGGACTGGCTTGAAGAACGCACCGGCCGGCCGGTGCTGGGCGTGCTGCCCTACCTGCACGGCCTCTTCCTCGACGCCGAGGACGCGCTCGGCGAAGCCCGCGTCGACAAGGGCGAGGCGCGCCTGCGGGTGGTCGCGCCGGTCTATCCGCGCATCTCGAACCACACCGACCTCGACGCGCTGCGCCTGCACCCGCAGGTCGATTTCCGCTGGGTCGGACCGGGCCAGGCGATCCCGTCCGCCGACCTGATCGTGCTGCCCGGCTCCAAGAGCGTGCAGGCGGACCTCGCCTGGCTGCGCGCGCAGGGCTGGGAGCCCGCGCTCAAGCGCCATCTGCGCTACGGCGGCAAGGTGGTGGGGGTCTGCGGCGGCTTCCAGATGCTCGGCTCCGCGCTCGCCGACCCGCAGGGGCTGGAAGGGGCGCCGAGCACCGTCGCGGGCTTGGGGCTGCTCGACATGGAAACCGTCCTCGAGGCCGAAAAGCAGCTCGAGAACCGTCGCGGCGAACTGTGCCTGCCCGGCGCGGCCGCGGTCACGGGCTACGAGATCCACATGGGCGTGAGCCGCGGCGCAGCGCTCGACCGCCCCGCGCTGCACTTCGCCGATGGCCGGCCCGACGGCGCGCTGTCGGCCGACGGGCAGATCCTCGGCACCTACCTGCACGGCCTGTTCGATGCGCCGGAAGCGCTGTCCGCGCTGCTCGCGTGGGCCGGGGCGGGGGAGGTCGAGACGGTCGATCTCGCGGCGCGGCGCGAGGCCGATCTTGATCGGCTGGCGGACAGCGTCGCGGCGAACCTGGATCTGTCGGCGGTGTTGCCGGCGGCGTGGGCCGTTTGACGCTTGATCCGTAGGGCGGAAAAGCGAAGCGCCTTCCGCCGCATGTGCCACGTCACGCCTATCAAATGCCCTTCGTCATAACCCATCCGGCGGATAACGCCTTCGGCTCATCCGCCCTACGAGTCAACGCCCCTTGAATACCGGCTTGCGCTTCGCGAAGAAGGCGTCCAAGCCTTCCTTGTAGTCGTTCGTCGCGAGGAAGTCGAAGGCGGCGCGCTTTTCTTCCTCGCCCAGGGCGCCGCCGCGCATCAGGCGGTGCACCCACTGCTTGTGCCAGCGCGCGACCAGTGGCGCGCCGGCGGCGATGCGCGCGGCGCTCGCGCGGGCTTCGTCGAGCACCTTCTCGTCGTCGGTCACGCGCGTCAGCAGGCCCTTCTGCAGCGCCTCGCGCGCGTCGAGGATGCGCCCTTCGAGCAGGATCTCCAGCAGCACCGCCGGGCCGACGAGCTCCAGCAGGCCCGCCATCTCGCCCGGATACATCGAGAAGCCCAGGCGGTTGATCGGGGCGCCGAAGCGCGCCGACTCGCCGGCGATGCGCAGGTCGCAGCAGCCGGCGATCTCCAGTCCGCCGCCGACACAGGCACCCTGGATCGCCGCCACCGTGGGAATCGCGCAGGCACGGATCGCGTCCAGCGCCGCCGCGACCAGCGTGTCGTGGTAGTGCAGGGCGTCATCGACAGTCGCGCGCACGGTCAAAAATTCCTCGATGTCGCCGCCCGCAGCGAACGCCTTGTCGCCCGCGCCGCGCAGGATCACGCCGCGCAGCGCGGAATCGGCGGCGATGCGCTCGAAGGCTTCGCGCAGCGCGACCCACATTGCGGAGTCGATCGCGTTCAGCTTGTCGGGGTTGGAGAGGGTCAGCGTGGCGATGTCGCCGTCGGTGGAAAAGAGTATCTCGCCGCTCATGTCCGGGGTTTGTCCGTCGCTTCGAAAATGGTAGAAAAATTCAATTTATCAATTAATTAAAAAAACTCCATACGTCATGGTATGGAGTCTTGTAGATGATATATCATCCGCTCGCCGACACCGGTGCGACAGACATCGGGTGGGCAAGAGGCGGAGTGTGGAGGGCAGCGTGACATCGTTGCTTTTCTTGGAGGGAGAGGGAAATGTCTGTATCAATGTATGCGCACATCCGGCGCAATCCGCGTTTCGCGGAACTCGTGGCGAAGCGCACCCGCTTTGCCACGATCCTGTCGATCGTCGTCCTGGCGATCTTCTACGGCTTCGTGCTGCTCGTCGCGTTCGCGCCCGAGCTCATCGCGAAGCGGCTGTCCGAAGGCAGCAACCTGACCTTCGGCGTTGCGGTCGGGTTGTTCCAGTTCGTGTTCTTCTGGGTTCTGACCCTGATCTACGTGCGTCGCGCCAACGGCGAATTCGACGACATCAACAACGAGATCGTGCGCGCCGCGTGGAAGGAGGAAAAATAATGAAAGCCTCCGTTATCTCGCGCCTGGCCGCCGGCCTGTTGCCGCTGTCCGTGAGCGCATCGGCGATCGCCGGTGACGCCATCGCCCAGACCGAAAAGCAGGGCCTCAACCTGCACGCGATCGGCATGTTCTTCGTGTTCGTGATGCTGACGCTCGGCATCACCTACTGGGCCGCATCGCGCACCAAGTCGACGTCCGACTTCTACACCGCCGGCGGTGGCATCACCGGCTGGCAGAACGGGCTGGCGATCGCGGGCGACTACATGTCCGCCGCGACCCTGCTGGGTCTCACCGCGATGATGTACACGCAGGGCGTCGATGCGTACATCTACATGATTGCGTTCTTCGTCGGCTGGCCCATCATCCTGTTCCTGATGGCCGAACGCCTGCGCAACCTCGGCAAGTTCACCTTCGCCGACATCACCGCCTACCGCCTCGACCAGGGCAAGGTGCGCACGATGGCCGCCGTCAGCTCGCTGACCGTGGTGTGCTTCTACCTCGTCGCGCAGATGGTCGGCGCCGGCCAGCTCATCAAGCTGCTGTTCGGCCTCGACTACAACATCGCGCTGTTCGTGGTCGGCGCGCTGATGATGGTGTACGTGACCTTCGGCGGCATGGTCGCCACGACCTGGGTGCAGATCATCAAGGCCTGCATGCTGCTGATCGGTGGCACCACCGTGATGCTGCTCGCGTTCAGCCAGTTCGGCTTCAGCTTCGACGAGCTGACCACCCGCGCGATGGAAGTGCACAAGCTCGGCGGCAAGCTCCTCGCCCCGGGCAGCCTGCTCGCCGATCCGGTCACCGCGATCTCGCTGGGCCTCGGCCTGATGTTCGGCACCGCCGGTCTGCCGCACATCCTGATGCGCTTCTTCACCGTCACCGACGCCAAGGAAGCGCGCAAGTCGGTGCTCTACGCCTCGGGCATCGTCGCGTACTTCTTCAACGTCATCGCTATCATGGGCCTGTGCGCGATCCTGATCGTCGGCACCAACCCCGAGTTCTTCGAGGGCGGCCAGATCGGTGGCAAGGTCATCGGCGGCGGCAACATGATCGCGATGCACCTCGCCAAGGCGGTCGGCGGCAACCTGCTGTTGGGCTTCCTGTCGGCGGTGGCCTTCGCGACCATCCTCGCGGTGGTGGCCGGCCTCGCTCTCGCAGGCGCCTCGGCGATCTCGCACGACATCTACGCCCGCGTCATCATGAAGGGCAAGGCGTCCGAGACGACCGAGCTGAAGGTGTCGAAGTTCGCCACCATCGGCCTCGGTATCGTCGCCGTCCTGCTCGGCATGGCCTTCGAGAAGATGAACATCGCGTTCATGGTCGCGCTGGCCTTCGGCGTCGCGGCCTCGGCCAACTTCCCGGTGCTGATCCTGTCGATGTACTGGAAGGGCCTGACGACCCGCGGCGCGCTTGTCGGCGGCTACTCCGGCCTCGCCAGCGCCGTGACCTTCGTCGTGCTGTCGAAATCCGTGTGGGTCGACGTGCTGCACAACGCCTCGGCGATCTTCCCCTACACCCAGCCGGCGCTGTTCTCGATGCCGATCGCCTTCATCCTCGCGATCGTCGTGTCGAAGATGGACAGCAGCGTCGCTGCACAGAAGGAAATCGAGGCTTTCGACGACCAGTATGTGCGTGCGCAGACGGGTGTGGGCGCGGCGAGCGCGGCGTCGCACTGAGCGTGCATCCGGGGCTCCGCGGCGCGGGGCCCATCAAGACAAACGCCCGCAAGGATTGTCTTGCGGGCGTTTGTTTTTGCGGATTCGGGTCTCTGAGCGCGGGTGTCAGATCGGATCGCTAGTCTGGCGTCGCGCTTCGCGGGCCTTGCCGCTGGCGCGAGTGAATCCTCCCGTCTGGGCCTGCTTGGCCGGTGCCGCATTGCGCGCGTAGTTGGAGCAGAGCCCCAGCGCCGAACAGGCATCGCTGACGTTCAGGTCCTTGCCCAACATCAGGCGCACGTCGGTCATGACAAGGTTGCCGGATGCGGCGCGCAGTTCGGTGCCGAATGGCAGTCGCTTCGCGAAGGCCGCGGCAGCTTCACGGTAGCCTTCGCGGTATTCAACGTAGGACGCCATCTGGTCGAAGGGTTTGTGGTTCGTGAGGCGGGGACGCTCAAAACCCTCGCGTCCCAGCAGCGCGGAGAGGCGGCGGGCGAGTCCTTCGCCGCCCTGGCCGTTGGTGATTTCGTACCGGACGATGCGTGCGACGAGCTGCGGTCTCCGCGGGGCCGGGACCGAAGTGGCGGCAGCAGTGGGGGCGATCGCCTCGATTCGCGGCTCGGGCGGCAACGTGCTGCTGCGGATGGCTTCTCCTGACGCCGGGACGGGATGAGCCATTGCGACAGGCGCACCGGCAACCGGCGCGACCGCTGCCGTGATAATGGTTGCGGCCTCCGCGACGGCTTCGGTGTGCGACGCAGCGGGGGCCCGCAGTTCGAACACGTTCTCCGCGATTTGCACGAGGACGCTGCCGGTCTGCGGCGGGTCTTCGGTTGCTGCGACGGGCTGTGTTTCCGGTGCGGTGGTCGGTGGCTGGCCGGCGTCCGCGAATGCCTTGGCCACCATCGCCTGTTCGCGCTCACCCATGCGCCCATAGGCAGTTTCCAGGTTGCGCCAGGCGTGGCGGTTGCTGCGGTCCAGACCGATTGCGCGGCGGAGCGGCACGACGGCGTCCTTGTCGCGCCCCGCGAGCATCAGCGCATATCCGAGATTGTTCTGGATGTGGCTCGCATCGGACGCAATCGCCGCTGCCGTCTCGAACGCGCCGATGGCTTCGGCGAGTCTGCCGGTCCTCGCAAGTGCCGTTCCCAGCGCATTCCATGCCATGCCGTGCTGCGGATTCGCAGCCACGGCGACCCTGTAGGCGGCGACCGCAACGCCGAGCCGGTCCTGTCCGTCATGATAGCGGCCGAGCTGGTAGTAGGTGTCCGCGTCGCGGCCGGCGTGCTGGATTTCGAGCACCGGGTCGACCGACCATGCCTTGGGCGGCATGGTCGGTGTCGTGCTGCACGCGCCGAACACCATCGCCGCGAGCACGGGTTTCAGCGCGAATACGATCTTGTTCTTTGTCATCGCAGTCCCCTTTGGGGTCAGCCGCCTGACGTGCCGGCGAGGGTAGGCAACAGGATGCGGTAGACCTGAATCACTGCCGGTCCGAGCAGCACGAGCATCAGCGACGGGAAAATACAGAAAATCAGCGGGAATAGGAGTTTCAATGCGATCTTGGCCGCGGCTTCCTCGGCCTTCTGGCGCCGCCGCGTGCGCAGCATGTCGGAATGCACGCGGAGCGACGATGCGATGCTGGTACCGAAACGTTCAGCCTGGATGATCATCGCGACGAACCCTTCCACCTCTTCGACGCCCGTGCGGATCGCAAGATTGCGCAATGCGCGCGCGCGTTCCATGCCAGCACGCAGTTCCAGCGTGACGAGGTGCAGTTCCTCCGACAGCGCCGCGCTCTTGTGCTGCATTTCGTCCGCCACGCGAACGAGCGCGGCCTCGATACCCAAGCCTGCCTCCACGCACACGGTCATCAAGTCCAGCGCGTCGGGAAAACTCTCGAAGATTTCCCTCTGCCGCAGAAAGATCAATCGCTCCAGAATCGAATTCGGCAGGTAGTAGCCGATCGCTGCAGTAATCAGGATTACCAGCAGCGTCCCCTGAAACTTCAGTTCGGGTGTCGTGATCAGGATTGTGAAATACGCCAGCAGCGGCAGCCCCAGCGCGAGCGCGGTCTTGATGCCAAAGTAGGCGTAGGGCGCAGACTGATTGCGGATGCCAGCATGCAGGAAGCGGATGTGCAGTGCCGATATGTGCTCGCTGTCCTCGGGGGTGGAAAGCTTCGCGAGCGGCCCGGTGAGCTTTACCATGTGCTCGATCCAGGTGTCGGATACCGGGGGTGCTGCGGCCTTGTGCCCGCCGCCGAGCGCCTGCATACGCTCGACCGTTGCCGACCGGGTGAAGCGCGTCATCACAAAAAACGCGCCGGCCGTTACGGCAATGAACAGCAGCGCGAGGAATGCGATCTGGTTGTAGTCCATATCCGTTTTCTCCTCCGTTCCGCTGTGCTAGACACGAATCCGGATGATCTTGCGCATCCACAGCACGCCGATCACCATCATTGTCAGGGCAACACCGATCATCTTCAGGCCGAGTTCATCGTGCCAAAGGATCCTCATGAATCCGGGATTTACAAGGTTGATCACTCCGGTCATCACGAAAGGTAACAGGCCAAGAATCCAAGCGGACAGGCGCCCTTCGGCAGACAGCGTGCGGATTTCCCCGTAGAGCTTCAGGCGTGCGCGAATGATGGCGCTGATGTTGTCCAGCAACTCGGCGAGGTTGCCGCCGGAATCGCGCTGGATCAGCACCGCGATCACGAAGTAGCTCAGGTCCGTGCTGTCAGTTCGGGAGGCGAGGTTGAGCAGGGCGGTCTGCTGCGGCACTCCGTAGTTCGTTTCGTCGAACAGGATGCGGAATTCGCCGCCGATGGGATCCTTCATTTCATCGGCAACCATCTTTACCGCGGTCGGGAAGGCATGTCCGGCGCGCAGCGCCCGCCCCATCAGGTCCAGGGCCTCCGGAAGCTGGCGCTCGAAGGTCTCCATATGCTTTTTGCGTGCGCGGACCACATAGATCAGGGGTATCAGCGCGAGAAGGGCTGCCGCGATCAATGCCACCACGATGTGCAGCTTGAGGACCAGCGCCAGGATGAACCCCAGCGCTGCCAGCCCGAGGGTCCAGCCGACGAACTGTGCGAAGCTCAGATTCAGGCGTGATTGCACGATGAGGCGGTTCAGTCCATGCAGGTGCGGAATCGCCTCGAGGATGCGGTCCCCAAACTCCGAACCGGTGCCCTTCGGATCCTTGAGGAGCGTACGGGGACGTTCCTGCGTGACGCCAGTTGCGACTTCTTCCAACCGTCGGCTCAGACGCTGCGCTTCTGCGCTATGTGTCGCGTTCCACCACAGGAAGCCGCCTTCCAGGGCCAGCACCACCGCGATAAACACCGCGAGGGCAAAGAGGACGCTCAGGATGTCCATGGCTACCTCACTCGAAGCGCCGCGCCGGGTTGAACATGTCTTCGGGCAGCGTCACGCCGAAGGAGCGCAACCGGTCCGCGAAGTGCGGGCGTACCCCTGTCGCGGTGAAATACCCTTCAACCGCCCCGTTGTCGGAAATGCCCGTCTGGCGGAAGGTGAAGATCTCCTGCATCGTGATCACGTCGCCTTCCATGCCGGTGATCTCCTGCAGGCTCATCAGCTTGCGCTTGCCGTCGGTCAGGCGGCTGGTCTGCACGATCACGCCGATCGCGCTCGCGATCTGGGAGCGGGCCACCTTGGGTGGCAGGTTCGCGCCGGCCATGCCGATCATGTTCTCCATCCGGCCCAGGGCGTCCCGCGCCGAGTTCGCGTGCACCGTCGTCATCGAGCCTTCGTGGCCGGTGTTCATCGCCTGCATCACGTCGAAGGCCTCCCCGCCGCGTGTCTCGCCGAGGATGATGCGGTCCGGGCGCATGCGCAGCGCGTTGCGCACCAGCGAACGCTGCGTAACCTCACCCTTGCCTTCGATGTTGGGCGGACGGGTTTCCAGGCGCACCACGTGCGGCTGCTGCAGCTGCAGTTCCGCTGCGTCCTCGATCGTCACGATGCGCTCGTCGCCAGGGATGTAGCCGGAGAGAATGTTCAGCAGCGTCGTCTTGCCGCTGCCCGTGCCGCCCGAGATCAGAATGTTCACCTTGGAACGCACGAGCCCGGAAAGAAGCTCGGCCATCGGCGGCGTGAGCGTCTTGTAGTCGATGAGCTTCATCATCGTCAGCGGCGTCGCGGCGAAGCGCCGGATCGAGACGATGGGGCCGTCGAGCGCGAGCGGGGGAATGATCGCGTTCACGCGCGAGCCGTCGGGCAGGCGCGCATCGACCATGGGGCTGGACTCATCGACGCGCCGGCCGACCCGCGACACGATCTTGTCGATGATCTTCATCAGGTGCGCGTCGTCGCTGAAGCTCACGTTGGTCGACTCGAGCTTGCCGTGGCGCTCCACATAGACCTGCTGTGAGCCGTTGATCAGGATGTCGGACACCGTGGGGTCGGCCAGCAGTGGCTCGATCGGCCCCAGACCCAGCATTTCGTACTGGATGTCCCGCACCAGATCGCGCCGTTCGTTGGCATTGACGACGATGTTTTCCTCGGAAAGCAGGCGTTCCACCATCAGCCGCAGTTCGTCGCGCAACTGCTCGGGTGACAGGTTCTCCATCGCCTCGAGGTCGATGCGCGAGAGCAGCAACTGGTGGATACGCAGCTTCAGGGCCTGGTAGGCCCGGCCGGTGGTGGCATCGGGGGTCCCGATCTCGTGCGGGGCAGTCTCCGCCGATACCGCTTCGAGTCGCTGACGCAAGCTCATTTCAGGTTCTCCCGCTCAAAATCTTCAACGTGACGCAAACAGGCGCGAGAACCAGGGCCTGTCCGCTTTCGGGGAATCGTTGGTGAGCGATTCCGCGATCTCGCGCAGCGTTTTCGTGACCGGGCTGTTCTTCGCCAGCAGGGCAATCGGCCGTCCCTGATTGACCGATGCGGCGACCGCCTCGTATGCGTTCGGGATCGCCTTGAAGACCTTCGCGTTCACGGTGCGCTCGACGTCCTCGAGGCTGATCTCGCTGGATTTGTCGAAACGATTGACGATCAGGCCGACCTTCGACATCGGATATCCGAGGGACTGGAATACCTGAACGAGGCGCTTTCCTTCGCGGATGAAGGGCAGCGTCAATTGCACCACCGGGAAGATCATGTCCGCCATGTCGAAAGGCTTCAGGCTCACCCCGTCGAGCGACCGGCCCACGTCCACCACCACGAAGTCGAAATTCGCCCGCGCCACCTTCAGGATCGCCTCCACATGCTCTGCGCGCACGTCGACCGCGTGGGCCGGATCGTCGGGCGCGGCGAGCAGGCTGAAACGCGGTGTCACCTGGATCATCGCGGATTCCAGGAAAGCGGCGTCCAGGCGATGGATCTGCTGGCACACGAGCGCCAGATTGCTGGCCGGCTTCTGGTCGGTGACGTACATCGCCGCATCGCCGAACTGCAGGTTCAGGTCGATCAGCGCGACGCGCTTGCCGAACTGCTCCGCGAGCATCCACGCCAGGTTGGTCGCGAGAAAACTCGACCCGCTCCCGCCCTTGCATGAGGTCAGCGCGAGAATCTGCCCCACTTCCGCGACTTTCCGCCTGGGCGCCACGCGGTGAATCGCTGCGCGCAGCTGCATGTCGGTCACAGGCTTCGGCAGCACCTCGCGCACGCCGGCGCGCATCGCCCGCAGCAGGAATTCGGGGGTCTTGTTGTCGCTGATGACGATGAACCCGGTCTCGGGGCTTCTCAGACGCAGCCGCTCGAGGCTTTCCAGTCCGCCCGTTTCGGGCAGGTTGCCGTTGAGGATGAGGACGTCCGGCGCGGTCTTGATCGCGTCGAGCCCCTCCGCCTGGCACTGGAGCGGAACGACCTCGCCGATCGACACGTCCTGTTCGAGGATGCTGGTGATCTCGGACAGGTGCTGCTTGTCCAGGGATGCGACGGTGATGCGCGTTTTGCTCATGTTGGCGACCTGTTTGGGGGCGGCGTAAGGTTATTTCTATTCGGATATGTTGAAGCCGAGGCTTTCGGCGGGCATGAGCACGCGCGATACAGGAATGTCGATCGCAAGAAACGGGAAGAGACCGATCATCGGCGCGTATTTCACAGTGTTCGCGCATGCTCCGTCCGTGGCCAGGCATGCCTCGACGAATCGGACGCAGCTTGCCAGTTCCGTGGGGTCGGCACTATTGCATGCGGCGAGGTTCTTGGCCGGATCAAACCGGCCGCTCGCATCCACGGGCATCGGGCTGGGAGCGGCAAGATCGCCCCTCAGATAATTGAGTTTCACTTCCGCATTGCTGATTTCGAGTCCGGCGGGCAGGTGCACCGTCCCGCTTCCGGCTTCATCGTGAAATACCGCCATGCGGGCAATCCTGTTTGCGTCGTCCGCCGTACGAACTACTGCCTCGCGCGCTGCGCGGCGGGTAACCTCCTGCACGGTGTTCCACACATACAGGAGGCGGCCGAATTCCATGATGCCTAACACGATCATAAGAAATACCATCGCAACGATCGCGAACTCCACTGCAGTGGTGCCGTTTTCCCGCCGCACAATCTGTTGTCTGTGAATGGGGTTTTTCATCGCGCGCCTCACTTCATGTAGGGCATCGTCGTGTGCGGCGCGAGGGGGATTCCCCCGAATACTGTTGCGGTGCCCGGCAGAATGAACGGAAACAATCCCCCTATGTCGATCGCGTAGCCGGAAATGGCAACGCGGATATTTTCGGGTGCGCTGGTGCCGTTGCCGCAGCCGATCGCGCCGAAGTCCTTGTTCATGCAGGTCACGGCAACGTTGGATTCCGTCAGGGGCGGTCTCAGATTTGCTGCGTTTCCCAAATTCATTACGCGGGTCTGGGCTGTTCCGATATGGGATGTGAAATCTGCGCGCTCGGCGATGCTCAGCAGCCGCGCACCGTCGCGCGTTGCCTTCGTCAGCGCGTCGTAATACCAGAAGGCGCGGCCGAATTCGATGATGCCGGCCACCAGCAGCAGCAGGAAGAAAATCACGAAAGCCAGCTCGACGGCGGCAACTCCCGTCTGGCGCTGACCCGCTGGACAACAATGCAGATTGCGTCCGTTCATGGCTTCACCGATACAGCATTATTTCTGAAGTGGGAGTGGGGGCTACAAGTCCGGCGAACTCGGTTTCGATCTTCTTCGGCGATCCGTTGAGATCGGCCGGTACCTGCATGAAGAACTTGCCGATGGCTTTTACGGGGAGCGCGTCGCATGACAAGCCGCCTGTTGTGCCGACGAAAGCACGGCAATCTACGATCACAATGTTCAGTACTCGCCGGTTCGCGCGGCCCGGGCGATATGCAAACGGAGGCGGGTCAAAATAACTTCCGCCGGTCTGGTTATAAGGCGAGGGTGAGGAAGGGGAGTTCGCCGTGAAATTGGACCCAATTTCGGTTGGGTAGACGTCCAGCAGATCTTTTCCCGTGGTCGTCTGCGGACTTCCTGCGTTGTAGAGTTTCGCCCAGTTCAAATTCGTCGCTGTGATCGGGTCGCCAGCCTTTGGGGGAGTTCCGATCGCCGAATAAGGCCGCGAATAGGACCAGAGAACTCCATACCGCTCGAAAGGCAGGGTCGGTGTTACAGGAGGGGGGGCCGGGGCGAAAGGGTTCGCGGCAAGCGAAGGCGGCACGGCATACGGCCAATAATCCGGTTCGTGCAGACCTGTCAGATTTCCGGAAGCATCCCGGTTCAGGGTCACCGTCTGATAATCCTTAGGGAGAACGTTCGCGTCTTTTTCCATCCAATCGCGGGGCTGACCGATTGCAGGGGGTGGAGGGTTTTTTGCAAAATATCTAATGTTACTGTCGGATGGAGCAGTGGCCGGGTCACAAGGGGAGCCGCCACCGAAATCGGCAAAACGGCTGTTAAGTGCTCTCTGGATCGGCCCTGCAGAAAAGCCGGTGTTTACATAGACCTTAGTACTCGCGCCAACGTTGTTGGCAACCGCGCTGTTGCCCTGGCAGACGAAGGGCGCGGTGAAATTGGCGCTCGAATGATTCGGATCGCAGATCGCCGGAGGGGCGTCGACCGGGTTGATCAGCATCGGCGTGCCGGAGGCGCTGCCAAGCGGGTTCAGTTCGATGATGTTGTAACTCACGCCGCGACGGAAACCGAGCTCGATCAACTCGGTGCTGCCGTCAGGGTAGACATAGCTGCGTGTGAGGTTGTCAGGATCGACCGCACACACGCCAATGGGCGTCACGTTGGTGAAGAAACGTCCCGCAACGGAATATCCGGCGGTTTGCGTCGTCTCGAAGGCTGCACTCGCGACCCGCATCAGGTAGGTGTTCAGGGTCTGGTCGCCCGTATCCACCTCCATGAACGTCAATCCGGACGCAGCCGTGTCGCTGGTGACGCTCGCCGCGGAAACGAAGGTGCATGGCGGTGTACGAAGGACTGGGCGGTTCCAGGTGTTGAGGTTGTTGGCATTCGGGCATGAGCCCAGGCGGATATTGGCGATGGTGATCGTTACCGGGGAGTTGAAGTTGTATTCGTGCTGCGCGGCGGTGGCAATGGCTCGGTTCACTGCGGCCGTCACCCCGCTCAACTTGTTGTTCAGCTCCTTCGCACCCGCCAGTGCGGCCGCGTCGGAGGCGTTCTGCAACTCCGTCTTCGCGATGTAGAGATGTCCCAGGTCGAGGACGATTCCGCCGAAGGCGAATAGCGTCACGGCAGTCAGCCCGGCCATGACGGCCACGACGCCGCGCTGGCGGTGCCTGAACGAGGGTGTCGGTGCCATTGCCGCGTTTCCCCTGGTTGCGCTAACCCCTGCCGCGCTCATTGGCCGCTGCTGATGCCTTCGCCGATGTTGATGACCGAGAAGGTAGTGGGCGGCGCCTTGAAGCTGTCGTGGTAGCGGTCGATGCTGTGTCCGGCGGATTCGCCATCGATGCCGGCGACCGGGTCGGCGTTGCGCGACGCGTCCGGATTGATCGTCTGCAACGCGCGCGCAGCGGTGACTGCATGTCCGAACTTTGCATCGAGGTTGGGCGTGGTGGTCGCGCATCCGGACGCGACGGCCGAGGCGACGAACACGAGGGTGGAAAGTGCTCTGAGCATGGCCATCTCCTCTTATCGGGTCTGGAATCCGCCGTCGGCCGGGGCGGACGGTGTGTTGCCTGCAGGCGCTTCGTCGAACGAGGGGCGGCCTTCCATCCTGCCTTCCAGGAAGAACTCCCCGCGTGACGGCGGCACGAAGTTGTCGGTCGGCAGCGCGTAGTTGGCCGCCAGAGGTTTC
The DNA here is from genome assembly GCF_012910905.1 of Aromatoleum toluvorans. Taxonomy (GTDB): domain Bacteria; phylum Pseudomonadota; class Gammaproteobacteria; order Burkholderiales; family Rhodocyclaceae; genus Aromatoleum; species Aromatoleum toluvorans. Next base: position 22,855 of record NZ_WTVN01000005.1, on the reverse strand, counting down.
ACGAGGCGCGGCGTGATCACGAACATCAGTTCGCTGCGGTCGGTCTGGAACTCGCTGCTGCGGAACAGGGCGCCGAGGATCGGAATTTCGCCGAGGCCGGGGAAGCGCTTCACGGATTCGGTGACGTTGTTCTTGATCAGGCCGGCGATCGCGAAGCTCTGTCCATCGATCAGCTGCACCGTCGTCTGCGCGCGCCGGACCGTGAAGCTGGGCAGGATCGCGGTGGTGCCGTCTATTGTCGTGAAGGGCGAGCCGGTCTGCGACAGTTCGGATACTTCCGGGGCGACCTTCAGGTTGATGCGGCCACCGTCCAGCACTGTCGGGGTGAACTTCAGGCCGACACCGAACTCCTTTTCCTCCAGCGTGATGGTCGTTCCGCCGGTCGTCGCGTTGGCTCGCGCGACCGGAATGAAGATCTTGCCGCCGGCGAGGAAGCTGCCTTCCTGTCCGCTGATCGCGACGATGTTGGGTTCGGCGAGGATCTTCAACAGGCCGTCGCGCTTCTCGGCGTCGATCGCGAGCAGCTTGGTGGGGCTCTTGATCGCGGTCAGCACGCCCGCGCTGTCGGTCAGCAGGCTGTTGATGATGGAATAGGTCCAGTTGCCGCCGGTCGTCGAGAAGCGGAATTCGGCGCCCAACTTGTCGAGCAGGGTTTTCGATATCTCGGCGACCTTCACCTCGAGCATCACCTGCTGGGGCGCGCTGACGCGCATCATGTTGACGACTTGCGAGCCTGCCGCCCGCACTGCCCCGGTGGTGCTGCGCGATTCACCGACGCTGATCGTGGTGCCCGATGCTACTTGGCCGCCGCCTGCGACCACCGGCAGGACGAGGCCGCGATTGAGGTTGCGCACGTAGGCCTCCGCGATAGAAACGGCCTCCTCGGCGCGCAACGAGCTGGAGACCTCGCCGGTGAGGACGATGGATTCGGCTGCGGTAGTGACACGGATGCCCTGTTCCCCGGGCAGCAACTCGTGAATGCGTGATTGCAGGCGGCCGGCATCCACGTTCACCGACACGTCGACGATGGTTGTTGCACCGCCCTTGCGCCACAGGATGACGTTGGTCGAACCGACGGTCTTGCCCAGCAGGTACAGCTCGCGTGCGCTGATGAGCGTCACGTCGGCCACGTTCGGATTGCCGACCGAGATCCGGTCGATCGCGCCGGGCAGCCGCAGTAGCGTGGATTTTCCGAGCATGAGATTCATCGCCGGCCCGATTTCTGCCGATTCGGCGTAAACGGTTTCCACTCCCCGGTCCGGAGCCTTGGCCGGTGGGGTCTTGGCGGCGATCGCGGACATCGGGACGGACAGGCTTGCAGCCAGCGCGAAGGCGGCAAGGTGACTGAAGCCGGGTTTGGCACGGAGTACGGCAGATTGGCTTTTCATTGTTGTTGCTCCCTACAGTACGAGATTCGCTGCGTGCTCAGAACTCGGCCGTGGAGCGCTGCAGGCCGCGGATGACTTCCACCTTGTCGGTCGATGGCGCCGGAGCGCGGGTTGGTTGACGCGGGCGGCTCGCGGCGGGCTTCTTCACCTTCGCTGCCGGGGGGGGCGAAACCGGAGTCGGCGGCACCAGCGCCGACGTGCGCAGCAGTTCCGCCTTCGTGATACCGGCGGTTTTTGCCGGATCCGAATCGACCTGGTTGCGCAGCACCAGCGACAGGGTGCCGACGCTGCGCGCAAGATCGAGCCGTTCGGCCTGTTCGGGCGTGACCTCGAGCGTCACGGCGTTCACGACCTTGGGCTTGGTTTCGTCGCGGTTGGCTTCCTGCGCCACGGCCAGCACGAGGATGCGCTCGAGGACTATCTTGGAGATCATGTTGTCGTCGCCGGTGCCGCGGCTGGCCTCGGCCTTCTCGGTGTTGACCATGATGTCGACGTAGTTGCCGGGCAGCGCGAAGCCGGCCACGCCGATCACGTCATTCACGCGCACGGTGATCGCCCGCTTGCCCTCGGGAACGACGGACGAAAGCCCGCCCTTGGTGCCGACGGGGGCGAGCCGCGATTCGAGGATCGGCTCCCCGGGCAGGATGCTGGCGACCGCGATGCGGCCGTCGAGCGAAGCGGCATCCTTGAAGGCCCCAGTGGGCACGCTGCCGGACGGCCATTCCACCATGCGGATCGCATCGGGCGTGATGCGCCCCCCGAGCTGCAGCTCGACCGCCGCGACGGCAAGGCGGTTGTCGCCCGGCTTGGCCATCGTTTGCAGCCATCGCGTTCCGAGCACCACGGCGGCCAGCCCAGCGAGCACCGCTATGAAAAGAAAGACGAGACCTTTGGTCTTCATGTGCGTCCCCCTGTTTCCGGGCCGCCGGCGCGCGGCTTGCGGCCCTGCCAATGCCCGCCGTGGCGGGCCCCGTTATTCCGTCGCGCGGGTCAGCGCGACGCGAAGTAGTTGTGCCAGGCCCAGTGAAGGGCGTCCGGCGTCAGCCTTGCGGGCTCCCCACGGTAGCGTGCGAGATCTGCGATCTGGCCGATGATGTCCCGCGGGAAACAAGCCAGGAGCGGCTTGTTGTGGACCTTGTGGTACTCGTCCAGCAGCGTGCGGAAGGCCGCTTCGTCGTAAGGTACGCCCCGTTCCTCGCAGACGCGCGTGAATATGTTCCTGTATTCGTCTTCATTCATCGGGCCGATGTGGATCTTGTAGCCGAGGCGGCGCAGGAAGGCGGGGTCGGCCACTTCCGAGGGCATGAGGTTGGTGGAGAAGACGAGGACCACGTCGAAGGGCAGGGTGAATTTGGTGCCGCTATGCAGCGCGAGGTAGTCGTGGTGGCGGTCCATCGGCACGATCCAGCGGTTCATGAGCTGCTCGGGCTTGACGAGCTGGCGGCCGAGGTCGTCCACGACGAAGATGCCGTTGTTGGCCTTTACGTGGGGCGGCGCCTGGTAGTAGCCGGTGCTCATGTCGTAGTCCAGGTCGAGCATGCGCATGGTCAGCTCGCCGCCGGTGATCGCCACGGGGCGCTTGCAGCGCACCCAGCGCAGATCCGCGCGCTGCAGGTTGTCCAGCCCGGCAGGGCGCTGTCCGTCGTCCACGGGAGTGTGGATCAGCGGGTCGAACACCTGGATGATCTCGCCGTCGACCATGATCGCGTGCGGTACTGCGACGTTGCCTTCCAGCAGCAGCGATAGGCGTTCGGCGAGGTAGGTCTTGCCGGCGCCGGCCGGGCCGTAGAGGAACATCGCGCGCCCCGAGCCCATCGCGGCACCGAGCTGGTCCTGAACGTCGGGCTTGATGATCAGGCCGCGGAAGGCTTCGTTCACATCCTCGCGCGTGATGCGCATCCTGGTCACGGACTGAAGGTCCGTCTGTTCGACGTAATTCGCGAGGCTGACGGGCGCCGGGCCAGCGTACTTGCAGCGACCGAGAAACTCGGATGCCCGCGCCCGCCCGGAATCGGTCAGCCCGAAGAGGATGTCGCCGTCGGTTTCGCCCCGCCGCACTACCTCGCAGATGCGCTCGGAGCGCATGAAGGCGAGCAGGGCTTCGAGCACGCTTGCGGGCAAGTGAAGGTGGTGCGAGATCTCGGTGAGCCGCATCTGCCCGCGCAGGAACAGCAGCTTCGTCGCGAGCTCCACGAGGAACAGCAGCGGCAGGCCGGTTTCGTCCAGCGTGCGCGGCGCACGCGGAAAGGCACCGGATTCATCCATCGGGATGACCCGGGCGCTGGTAGGTGCGTTCATGGCGGTGCTCCGAGAGACGAACGAAATCAGCTCAGCGCCCAGCCTCCGGAGCGGACCAGGATGAGCTGCAGGAGGGTGCCGGCGGCAATGGCGACGGCGTAGGGCATGCGGCCGGCGGTTTGCTGCAGGGGTTCCAGTTCGGGGCCGGTGCCGCCGGTGGCGCGTACGGCGTAGGTCGTCAGCAGGAAGCGCAGGTTCGATGCGACCTGGCGCAACGAGCGCTGCCACAAGGCCATCACGATCGCGAGGGCTCCTCCGGCGGCAAAGGTCAGCACGACGACGCCGAGGGTCTGAAGCGGGCCGAGAAAGGCGCCGACCATCATCATCAGCTTGACGTCGCCTGCACCCATTGCCCGGAGCGCGTAAAGAGGCAGCAGGCAGACGAATCCGACCATCATCCCTTCCAGGAGGGAGATCAATCCGATACTTCCCGAGAGAACATGCAGTACGCCTCCGCCATATACGGAGATTCCGTGGTACAGACCGGCTGCCACGGTCCCAAGAGCCACGAGGAGGTTAGGCACCCTGGCGTGGCGTATGTCCGTGACCACGGCAAACGCCAGTGCTCCGATCAGCGCCGCGAGTCCGATGTTCATTTGCCATCCATCCTGGCGGGTAGCTCAAATATCCAAAAGCCAGTGTGGGTACGGACCCCGTCCGTTCCCACAACTGGTTGGGCGTGTCAGGTGTGCTTGATTACGCGCCGCCGCTGAAGCATGTGCTGGAGGGAGTCGAGATACACGTTGCGATCTTGTTGAAGAGGGTGTTGAGGTTGGTGCCCAGCGTCGATGCACCCAGAATGATCGCCACCGCGATTAGGGCTGCAAGCAGACCGTACTCGATCGCCGTCACCCCTTCCTCGTCACGAATGAATTGTTTGAGCATTTCCAGCATGATCCTCTCCTTCGTCAAGAATACGCCGGGCCTCCCGGCTGTCACCCGGAGCGGGAGGCCCGTTCCGGAAATCAGTACGCGCTGGATCACTGCGGTGGTATTGCGGCGGCCAGTGCGTCATACATTGCCTTTACTTCGGTTCCGAGGAGCGTGACGCCGGTCACTATCACTGCAAAAATCAGCGAAGCCAGCAGTGCATACTCGATTGCCGTGACCGCGTCCTGCTCCTGATAGAACGAAATTGCGAGCGTCTTGAACCGGCTGGCTTTCATCGTTCCGCTCCGTCCTGAACCCTTGATGCCAGCTTATGAAAACGTGATTCTCCATACATCGTTCATTGCGCCCTGACGGCTTAGGCATATGTGACTGTCGCGACCGGGACGAATGTCACGGGCCCGCGGGGAATTCACCGGGCGGGCGGGACGGGCTCGAAACAGAAGGGGCTTGGCTCGCGAGCAAACAAGGACAGCTCGATGTTTTTCATGCCCGGGTATCAGGGGCGACGATCGATCGGATTGGTTTTCCGAGGCCGTGACATCTTTCACATAATGCTTTGATGTCTCGTGTAGCCCGTGAAATACGCACGTCTTGTCCACTCGGGACAAGTTTATAAGGGATGCGGTCACCCCCGTTCTGAGCTGCCTACTCACCTTGCTTGTGAAGCCTGATTGTGAGCTCGCGAACGATACATGCCTCGCTATCAGCGCGCGTGCTTCTCGTTTCAGCGAATCGTGCCCTAGGTGGATAGGTATCCATGATTTCGGGTTGTCATGCTTGAATGGATGATTATGTTGTGTGGCAGCCTTACGCACGGGGTCACGGCCTCTCATGAATGATCCGGGATTGTCAGTCCTTGAAACTGGAATTCGTTGATCGATATGTCGACAGTGGAACGTGCCTGTAACGTCAATCCGCCTGGATTCCGGACTTTCGGGTTTTCCTGGCCATTGCTGACTGCGTTTTTTGCTTTTTCGCAGATATTGACCAATCAGCGGTTCAACGCAATTCTTGGCGATCCGGATACTTACTGGCATATCGCTGCGGGGCAGTGGATCCTGGCGAACAAAGCGGTTCCGCACGTTGACCCGTTTTCACATTCGATGCCCGGTGTTCCCTGGACAGCACATGAATGGCTGTCGGAGGTGGTGCTCGCAAGCGTGCAGGCACTCGCGGATTGGACGGGGCTGGTCGTATTGGTTGCGCTGCTTTTTGCCGGAACCTTGGCGTATCTGCTGCGTTTTCTGCTCGGCCGGATGGAGCCGATACATGCGCTGCTGCTGACGGCATTGGCTGCCGGCATGTTGATGGGGCATTTGCTGGCGCGCCCTCACGTTCTCGTATGGCCGCTGCTTGCCGTTTGGGTGGGAACCCTGGTGGATGCGGGGGAACGTCGAAGCGATCCTCCGTGGGGGGCGCTGATCCTGATGGTGTTGTGGGCGAATTTGCACGGCAGCTTTGTTCTCGGGCTTGGCTTGAGCGGCGTTCTGGCGCTGGATGCGGTGCTGAGCCAAGCTGCCGAATGTCGGCGCAAGGCGGCTGTCCGATGGGCGTGTTTTGTCGGCTTGGCCGTCTTTGCGGCGATGATTACTCCCTCGGGCTGGTGGGGGCTTTGGTATCCGGTGCAGGTGAGCGGCATGGATCTCGCCCTCAAGGTTATTTCGGAGTGGCGCTCGCCGGATTTCCAGAAACTGCAGACATTGGAAGTCTGGCTCATGCTGGTATTGGCTGCAGCGTGCTCGGGGCGCATGCGGCTGCCGTTGTTGAGACTGATCCTCATGCTGGGACTGGTGCACCTCGCGCTCAAACATCACCGCCATATGTCGGTTCTGGGGCTGGTCAGCCCCTTCCTGATCGCGACGCCTTTCGCGGCTGTCTGGCACAAGACGAAGGGAGCTATGCCTGATGCGGAGTCCCTGGATCGCATTTTTTCGGCATTTGCCTTGCCCGCACGACGCGGGGCAATTGCCGTGGCAGTGGTGCTTGCCGCAGTAGTGATCGGTGCAGTGCTTCAGACAGGGCGTTTCTCGCCCGCAGCCGCGAGCTCGCCCGAAGCGGCGGTCGACGCCGCCATTCGCGTGGGAGCTTCAGGGCCAGTTCTCAATTCGTACAATTTTGGTGGTTACCTGATCTATCGCGGCATACCTGTGTTCATCGATGGACGTGCCGACATGTATGGCGACGAACTGCTGAAGCGTTATATCGACGCGGTGGGACTGGCGGATACAGCCGCACTCGAGAAGTTGCTGGCGGATTACCGTATCGGCTGGACCTTGCTGGGAACGGGGACACCCGCTGTGGCGTTGTTGGACCACCTTCCCGGCTGGAGGCGGGTTCATGCCGACGGGGTGGCCGTCGCCCACGTCAGGGACTCCGTCGGTGCGGTTCAATGAGAGAGCATTGATGGAGCGAGCCGAGTTCGACCGTTGTGCGGACGAATACGAGCAGCAGCATGCTGCCAATATCGGGCTTTCGGGTGAAAGTCCGGCTTACTTCGCACGCTACAAGGTTCAGGATGTTGCGCGTTCTCCCGCAGCACAGGCCACCACGCGCATTCTGGACTTCGGTGCAGGCATAGGTGGTTCCGTTCCCTATTGGCGCGAGTTCTTTCCGCGGGCATCGCTGACCTGTCTCGACGTATCGGAGCGCTCGCTGGCGATTGCGCGTGATCGCTATCCGGGGGCTGTAGAGTATTGCTGCTTTGACGGCGTCACGATTCCGTTCGAGGACGGGACCTTCGACGTGGCGTTTGCGGCCTGTGTCTTCCATCACATTGATGCCGCCGCGCATCTGGCGCTCTTGCGCGAACTGCTACGGACGCTGGCCGACGGCGGGAGCCTGTTTCTGTTCGAGCATAACCCGCTGAATCCGTTGACACGACATGCCGTGGATACCTGTCCGTTCGACGCCAATGCCGTACTGATTCGGGCGCGTACGATGAGGGAGCGCCTGCGCGCGGCAGGTTTTGGCAGCGTCACACTTGCATACCGCATTTTCTTTCCCGGCGCTTTGCGCTTTCTGCGACCTCTGGAGCCGTATCTCGAATGGTTGCCGCTCGGCGCGCAATACCGTCTTTGTGCGCGGAGATGCAAGCCGTGAAGCGATGCGCGACCGTGTGGCGCTTTGGCGCGGTAGGTGTGGGCAACACGGCCGTCGGGCTGGCTTCCATTTACGGGGCGCGGGCGTCGGGATTGGGCGAGGTTGCAGCCAACGCGGCAGGATATGCGATCGGATTGATGTTCAGTTTTGCGCTGAACCGACACTGGACCTTTGCGGGGCGTGGCCCCTTGTTACGACATGCCGTGAAATTCTTGCTTGTCGTACTGTCTGCGTGGTTGCTGAATATCGTCACGTTGTTGGGTGCCATAGAGGTGGGGTTGGCCGCGGCCTGGGCTCAGGCGGTGGCGGTTCTGCCTTATGTGCTGGTCAGCTACTGCGGATGTCGATGGTGGGTGTTTGCGGATCGACCCTCGCAGGCGGAGGAGACGACATGACACGACTTGCCGTCGTTGTGCCCTGCTACAACGAGGCAGCGGTACTTCCGGATACCGCGCGGCGGCTGCTGACCGTGCTGGCCGATCTGCGGGCGCGGGGCAAAGCCGACGAGGGGAGCGCCTTGTATTTCGTTGACGATGGCTCATCCGACGGGACGTGGCAGATTGTGGAGGCGCTCGCTGCTAAGGAACGGCGAGTCCAGGGTATCAAGCTGTCACGCAATTGCGGACACCAGAACGCATTGTTGGCGGGCCTTTTCTCAGCGTCGGGCGATGCCGTGATCACAATTGATGCCGACCTGCAGGACGATCCGGAGGCAATCTCGGGCATGCTCGATGCGTACCATGGTGGAGCCGATGTCGTCTACGGGGTGCGCCGCTGCCGCACGGCCGATTCGTTCTTCAAGCGCTTCAGTGCGGAGGGCTACTACTGGTTGCTGGAGCGCCTTGGGGTCGAAATCATTTTCAATCACGCGGACTTCCGTCTGTTGTCGCGCCGCGCAATCGACGCGTTGAAGGGGTACGACGAACGGAATATCTTCCTGCGCGGTGTCGTCCCTCGGCTTGGTTTCAATAGCGCGATGGTGCATTACGACCGGACCGAACGGCCTGCGGGTGAAACCAAGTATCCGCTCGGAAAGATGGTGGCGTTTGCACTCGAGGGCGTTACGTCGTTTTCGGCGGCCCCGCTGCGTGCAATTACGCTCGTGGGGTTCGTGGTTTCGCTTCTGAGCTTTGCTGGTGGGCTATGGGCGTTGTGGGAGCGCTTGGTGAATCACGAGGGGGTGCCAGGGTGGGCGTCGACGCTCGTCCCGATGTTTTTTCTCGGGGGCGTTCAGTTGCTCAGCTTGGGAGTGATCGGTGAATACGTCGCGAAGACGTATATCGAGAGCAAGCGACGGCCCCGGTACGTCGTTGAGGGGCAAATCGGAAGCGGATTCGGCGGATCTGGCGACAAATTCGTCAGTGAGGCCGGTGACGTAGTGGACCGGCAGGGCCGAGTGTGGGATGTGCAAGTGGAGGTAAACGGGGATGGTCGGCTCGGCGGTCTCGATCGGGACCGTTTATTGGTTATGGGCGAGCAGAAAGTCGGTCGATAGGAGCGCGAGTCGTGGGGGACGGATGACCAGGACTTCCATAGCTACCCATATTGCAGGAGCGCAGCAAAAAAATACGTTGATAATCATGTGCGTGCATGCATTTGTTTGCGACCGCCTGTATTGTGGGGCTTTCTTTTTTTTACCGGCAATGGAGACGGAAAAGCTGGCGGCGATGGTCGAGGTATTCGAGGGGCTCGCGGATTGGCGCAGTGCGTAACTGAGCCAGGCTGCCGAATTCGGCGCGGGGCTGACAGTTGTCCCAGAGGAGGGCTGTGTTCAAAAGACATATGGGAGGAGGCGCCACCTGACCCGGTCTTGATAGGCGCGATACTCGGGTGTTTGACTCAGATGTCGTTCCTCGAAGAACACGCGCGCGACAAGGAAGCCAATGCTTCCCAATATGATCAGCAGGTTTTCGGCCGAGAAGTTGGCGGTCAGATAGGAAGTGTAATTGATCAGGTAGCTGAAATAGATTGGATGACGGACGAAGCGGTACATGCCATGGGTCTTTAGTTCGCGCAAGGCGGGAACCAGAGCGAAGCTGCGGTTGAGCGAGAGCACGCCAACGATCTGCACGGTCGATCCTAGAACGAGGCACCAGTCGGCAATCGCTATCGGGGTGTCAGTGGTCGGACGCAAGAATAGGGGAAGAAATGTCCCCGCCAGCGCGGTGACCCATTCATGGGGCCGCGTCGTGCAGGATTTCGGTTGGGTGCGGAGCAGGAAGAAAACGCCGATGGCCGTCTCGGCGAGACCAAACATCAACAGACTAGTTCTTCCGGTGAGGTGAAAACCGTTGAAGTGCGCGATCGCGAATAAGGCCCACAATATAGACAATATCACCCCGGACGCTCGGTGAAGGTGCGCTGACGCTGCGGTCTTTTCGAGGGGCTTCATGTTCATATCTCCACATGCGATTCGGTCACGCAATGGCTCGCACGTGCCACGAATCGCTCAGCGGTGGCACGAGGTGTTTGAAAGGGCATCGACGGCTAAGTGGTCAATCAAACACGCGGGAGTGAGGGCGCGCGTTCGGGGGCGCTCCTGTACGAGACACTGATACCTCCGTTCGCCCTGAGCCGGTCGAAGGGCATCTGCATGCGGTGGAGGCGCTTCGCTTTTCGCTGCGCCGAAACATTGTCCTGGGTGTCGCGAGACCGCTCAGGAATGGGCTTCCGTACCGATCCTGCGTTCCTTCGCGTACACATAGAGCTCGAGCCGGCCATGCACTTCGAGCTTGTGGTAGATCGTCGTGAGGTGGTTGCGCAGGGTGTGTTCGCTGATACCGAGGTCGTCGGCAATGACGAGGCTCTTGGCGCCTTTGTGGCGGACGACGGCGGTAATGACTTCGATTTCCTTGGGCGTGAGCGTGGCGATGCGGGCGTCGTCGGGGTTGGGGACGGCCTGGCGGGCGCCGGTGAGCATGTTCATGATGTCGCCGATGAGGGCGCGGTTCACCCACACGTCGCCTTCGTCCACCTTTTCGATGGCGCGTAGCAGGATTTCGACCGGCTCTTCCTTGCGTACGACGCCGCGAGCGCCTGCGAGCACGGCGCGGCGGTGGGTGTCGAGGTCGCGCGACCCTGTCAGTACGAGGATCTTCGCGCCGTAAGTGTGCAACAGTTCGGCGAAGGATGCGCTGGAATCCGCCCCGCCGAGATCGAGATCGATGACGATCACGTCCGCGTCGCGGCTGGCGGGGGAGGCGAGCAGTTCGGCGACGCTGGTCGCGCTGCCGGCGAGGCGCATGCGGTCGGCCGCGCCGATGAGGCGTTCCAGCCCCCACAGGGTGGCGCGATGGTCATCGACCAGGAATACCTGAATGGTGCGTTCGGTGACATCGAGCATGATCGTTGCCGCTTATGCTGTCTTCGGGATTGAGATCATTAGATCAGTAATGCCGTCCCGCCGGATGTCGACTACGACACATCCATTTACAGACTCCGCGCGTTCGACGATCGACCGCGGCACAAAGGGTTGCGGCGGCGATTGGATGTCGTGTGGATTGCGGATATTCACGACGCATGCATCGTCGTGGTTGCGCACGAGGATCTCCGAACGGGTTGCCGGGGTGTGGCGGCGGATGTTCGTGAGCGCCTCGCTGACCATCGGGAATATTGTCGCGGCGAGCTTGCGCCGCATTGGAATGGCGCCTTCGCATTGCACCGCCACGTCGATCCCGAACAGCTCGCGGAAGCGTTTGGCCTGGCGCCGCAGCGCCGGAAGCAGGGCGTCGTCCCCGTTGCCGCTGCCGTCGCGCATGCCGCTGACGAGTTCGCGCAGCGTGTGCAGTTCCTCCAGAGCGATCTGCTGCAGGGCTTGCACGTCGTCGCGTAGCGGATTGTCCGGCCCGGCCTTGCGGGCGAGGGCTTCGATGCCGTATTTGAGCCCGAGGTAGGGCTGGATCGCCGTGTCGTGCAGATCGCGGCCGATGCGCGCACGTTCGGTGGCCATGGCTTCGTCGGCAAGGCGTTCGAGCAGGCCGGCGTTCTCGATCACCGGGGTGAGCTGGTCGAGTATGCCCGCGAGCAGTTCGGCATCGTGCGAGCGGTAGCGGCGCTGACTGGATGCGAGCACAAGGCGGCAGGGATGGGGGCCGCGGCGGCACAGCGGAATCGCGAGCATGGAGTGAGCGTCGAGCGCGTCGGCGAGGTCCTGGACGGCGGCGCGTGCCGCGGCGGTCGGGGTCCGCCTGACGAGGTCGAAGCCGCTCGTGTAGCGCAGCGGAATCCGGCCGAACAGGTAGGTATGGTGATGCATGCTTGCAATGTTTGCAGGCAGTGCCGCGAGCGCGTCGACGAGGGCGCTGCGCAGTTCGCCGGTGACTTCGCTGAAGTCGCAGCCGCGGTCGGTGCGAAACAGGTGTGCTTCGCCGCCGGGGAGCCAGATCATGAGAAGACCGGGGTCGGCGGCAAAGTGGCGGGTGAGCCCTTGCAGCAGCGTTTTGGCAACGCGCTTCACGCCGAGGCGCGGGTCGGCCTCGCCGAGAAGCCGGTCGGCCACCGTGATTTGTTCGTTCATTCGCACGCCCGCGCGTGCGAGCCCTGCTACCAGGGGGCCGAGTATCAGGATGGAGAGCGGTTGCAGGATCACTTCGAGCGCGACTTTGCCCACCTGCAGGTCGCGCAGCATGATCTCGGCAGTGGCCCCCGTCGCGGCGAACAGCGACACGGCCAGGCCGGTCAGGAAGCCGAAGCTGAGGGCGGCGAAGAGCACGGGAAAGAGCAGCAGCAGCGTGTAGGTGGTGCCCTGCGTGCCGGCGAGCCACGCGAAGAGCAGGATCCAGGCCGCGTCGATCCACGAGGTAAGCGGCGAGCGTAGCGAGCGCAGGCCGTTGAGCTCGACCCAGCACAGCCAGCCGGCCCAGACGGCGTAGCCGAGCACAACGAGCATCATCGTCGGGCGCGTCGCCACCGACAGCGTCATCGCTTCCGTGGCCGCGACGATTGCGACGAGGACGCGGATGTTCGCCAGCACCCGCCGCAGTTCCGGGCTGCTGCCCGCGCCGGCGGCCGTTGTGTACATGCGGGCTTGTCTATTGGAGTTGCCGTCGGTTCCAGGCATCGCGTGGAGTCTCTCCCGGGCTGCGCGTCGCTCGCGGCCCGAAGTCGCCGCTTCCTTGCCCGGTGTGAATGGTAGCCGTGCGGAATGTTTGCGCTAAGTTACAAAATCACGGAGCCCGTGCGAGGAGGAATCCCCGCCGGCAGCGGGCGTCAAAGAAAAGTACGCCGGAAAACGGCCGGGAGACGAGCATGAAAGCGACGCGCACCGAAACCGACTCGATGGGCTCCGTCGAGGTCGCGGCGGACCGTTACTGGGGCGCGCAGACCGAGCGCTCGCTCGCCCATTTCCCGATCGGCACGGATCGCTTCCGCTGGGGACGGCCGATGATCCGTGCGCTCGGCATCCTGAAGAAGGCCGCGGCGCAGGCGAATGCCGAGCTGGGCGAACTGGCGCCCGAGCTGGCGGAACTGATCGGCCGCGCGGCGGACGAGGTCATCTCGGGCGAGCTCGACGCGCACTTCCCGCTGGTCGTGTTCCAGACCGGCTCCGGGACCCAGTCCAACATGAACGCCAACGAGGTGATCGCCAATCGCGCGATTGCGCTGGCGGGTGGCACCATCGGCTCGAAGCGGCCGGTGCATCCGAACGACCATGTCAATCGCGGGCAGTCGTCGAACGACACCTTTCCGACCGCGATGCACATCGCGATCGTCGGCGAACTGCACGAGCGCCTCCTGCCCGCCGTGCAGCGCCTGCGCGACACGCTGGCGGACAAGGCGAAGGCCTACGAGGAAATCGTCAAGACCGGGCGCACACATCTGCAGGACGCGACACCGGTCACGCTCGGGCAGGAGATCGGCGCGTGGGTGGCGCAGATCGACTTCGGGCTCGCTGCGGTGGGGGCGAGCCTGCCGGGGCTGCATGAGCTGGCGATCGGCGGCACGGCGGTCGGGACCGGGCTCAATGCGCATCCGCGCTTCGGCGACTGCGCCGCGGCGGCGATCGCGGAGCTGACGGGCCACCCCTTCCGCAGCGCGCCGGACCGCTTCTTCGCGCTGGCCGCGCATGACGCGCTGGTGCAGGCATCGGCCGCGCTGCGCACGCTCGCCGGCGGGCTGATGAAGATGGCGAACGACGTGCGCTGGCTCGCGAGCGGTCCGCGCTGCGGCATCGGCGAATTGCTGATCCCGGAGAACGAGCCGGGCTCGTCGATCATGCCGGGCAAGGTGAACCCCACGCAGTGCGAGGCGCTGACGATGGTGTGCGTGCAGGTGTTCGGCAACGATGCCGCGGTCGCCTTCGCCGGCACACAGGGCAATTTCCAGCTCAACGTCTACAAGCCGGTGATGGCGCACAACGTGCTGGAAAGCATCGCGCTGCTCGCCGATGCGTGCGACGCCTTCGAGACGCATTGTGCGCGTGGCCTCAAGCCGAATCTGCCGCGCATCCGCGCGAATCTGGAGAAGAACCTGATGCTGGTGACGGCGCTCAATCGCCACATCGGCTACGACCGCGCGGCCGAGATCGCGAAGAAGGCGCACCGCGAGGGCTTGTCGCTGCGCGAGGCGGCGCTGGCGAGCGGCTACGTCGGCGCGGAGGAGTTCGACCTGTGGGTCGATGCCGAGGCGATGACGCGGCCGGGCGGGTGAGGGACGCTCCGCAGGGCGGATGAGCCGAAGGCGTTATCCGCCGGATGGGGTGTGCGGATCGACCCGCGCAGACGGCGGAAGGCGCTTCGCTTTTCCGCCCTACGATTCTTCGACGCCGTTGCTCACGCGACCTTGTTGCGCGCCTTGGCGATGCGCCCGAGGGCGGCGCGGCCGCTGCGGATGTGGGCGCGCATCAGCAGTTCGGCCTCATCGGCACGGCGCCCGGTCAGTGCCGCGAGGATGCCCCGATGTTCCGCGAGCGACTGTTCGAGGCGTCCTTCGCTGAACAGCGAATGGTGGCGCGACAGCTTGATGACGCGGCGCAGGTCCTCGATCGCGTGCTGCAGCCAGCGGTTGTCGGTGATCTCCTGCAGGGCGAGGTGGAAGGCCTGGTTGGCCTCGAAGAAGCCGTTGATGTCCTCGGCCGCCGCCGCCTTTTCGAGGTCGGCGTGGATGCCGCGCAGGCGATCGAGATCGGCGTCGGTGGCCTTCTGCGCGGTCGTCTGCGCGCACTGACCTTCGAGCAGCGCCATCACGGTGAAGATCTCGTCGAGGTCGCGCTCGGAGATCTCGGTGACGTAGCAGCCGCGACGCGGCTTGAGCGTGACCAGGCCCTCGGAGGCGAGCACCTTCAGCGCTTCGCGCAGCGGCGTGCGCGAGATCCCGTAGTCGTCGGCCAGCGCCTGTTCGTCCACCCAGGTGCCGGGCGGCAGTTCGTGCGAGAAGATTCGCTGGCGCAGTCTTTCGGCCACCTCCTGGTACAGGGCGAGGGGGGCGATGCGGGATGCAGTCATGAGTAATTTTTGCTGGCAGGGTGTGGCGGCCGCGAGTCTAACGGATCTGCGAGAAACCTTCTGCACGGGCCGGATCGGCTCACGCGCGGTTTCCCGGAAAACGCCTCAGCGACGCGCGGTCGATTTCGCTGTTGCATTCATAATTATGGATAAAGTATTATTTCTCCGCTCGCACAAGTCAACTTCCCGGGCACGACGCAGAAAGGGAAATCGTCCGGTCGACGCCATTGCGTTTGCGGGGCGAGAGGGAGAGGGAGCTGCGTCGATAGCGCGGGAGCGCCGGCGACCGCCCGTGGTCCATGGACTGCGGGCGGTCTCGTCGTCGCCGACAAGACGTTTGATCAGCAGTACACAACATAGCAACGCCGCTTGCCGCGGCCTTTGGAATCAGAGAGGGTTTGTCATGCCGAACGACAAGATGCCGGCTTATCCGCAGTCGGACGTGGAAGCCTGGAACAAGGCCGCCGCGAAGCAGGCGCCGGGTGGCGACGTGGAGAAGCTCAACTGGGTCACGCCCGAAGGCATCGCGGTGAAGCCGCTGTATACGAAGGCCGACACCGCCGACCTGCAGCACGCCGATACCTTGCCCGGTTTCGAACCCTTCCTGCGCGGCCCGCAGCCGACGATGTACGCGGTGAAGCCGTGGACCATCCGCCAGTACGCCGGCTTCTCGACCGCCGAGGAATCCAACGCCTTCTACCGCAAGGCGCTCGCCGCCGGCGGCCAGGGCGTGTCGGTCGCGTTCGACCTCGCGACGCACCGCGGCTACGACTCCGACCATCCGCGCGTGACCGGCGATGTCGGCAAGGCCGGTGTCGCGATCGATTCCGTGGAAGACATGAAGATCCTCTTCGACGGCATCCCGCTCGACAAGATTTCCGTGTCGATGACGATGAACGGCGCCGTGCTGCCGATCCTCGCCGGCTACATCATCGCCGCCGAGGAGCAGGGCGTCTCGCAGGACAAGCTCTCGGGGACCATCCAGAACGACATCCTCAAGGAGTTCATGGTCCGCAACACCTACATCTACCCGCCGACGCCGTCGATGAAGATCATCGCCGACATCTTCCAGTACACGTCGTCGCACATGCCGAAGTTCAACAGCATCTCGATCTCCGGCTACCACATCCAGGAAGCGGGCGCGAACCAGGCGATCGAACTCGCCTTCACGCTCGCCGACGGCCTCGAGTACGTCCGCACCGGTATCAAGAGCGGCATGGACGTCGACACCTTCGCGGGCCGCCTGTCCTTCTTCTGGGCGGTCGGCATGAACTTCTACCTCGAGATCGCCAAGATGCGCGCGGCGCGTCTGCTGTGGTGGCGGATCATGAAGCAGTTCAACCCGAAGAGCGCGAAGTCGATGATGCTGCGCACGCACTCGCAGACTTCCGGCTGGTCGCTCACCGAGCAGGACCCGTACAACAACGTCGTGCGCACGACGATCGAGGCGATGGCCGCGGTGTTCGGCGGCACGCAGTCGCTGCACACCAACGCGCTCGACGAAGCGATCGCGCTGCCGACCGACTTCTCGGCGCGTATCGCGCGCAACACCCAGATCATCATCCAGGAAGAGACGCACATCTGTAACGTCGTCGATCCGTGGGCCGGCTCCTACATGA
The DNA here is from genome assembly GCF_012910905.1 of Aromatoleum toluvorans. Lineage (GTDB taxonomy): Bacteria > Pseudomonadota > Gammaproteobacteria > Burkholderiales > Rhodocyclaceae > Aromatoleum > Aromatoleum toluvorans. The sequence continues at coordinate 6,118 of NZ_WTVN01000005.1, read as the reverse complement.
TGGAGAAGCTCACGCAGGACATGGCCGACAAGGCCTGGGCGCTGATCGAGGAAATCGAGGCGATGGGCGGCATGACCAAGGCGGTCGAGTCCGGCTGGGCCAAGATGAAGGTCGAGGAATGCGCCGCCGACAAGCAGGCGCGCATCGACTCGGGCAAGGACGTCATCGTCGGCGTGAACAAGTACAAGCTGGCGAAGGAAGACCCGATCGAGATCCTCGACATCGACAACCACGCCGTGCGCGAGGCGCAGATCGCGCGCCTCACCAAGATCCGCGCGACGCGCGACAACGCCGCGGTGCAGGCCGCGCTGGCGGCGCTGACGAAGTGTGCCGAAACCAATGAGGGCAACCTGCTCGATCTCGCCGTCAAGGCGGTGCGCCTGCGCGCCACCGTCGGCGAGATCTCGGATGCGCTGGAGAAGGTCTTCGGCCGCTTCCGTGCCAACCCGCAAGCCGTGTCCGGCGTGTATGGAGCCGTCGTGGAAAACGATGTCGACTGGAAGGACCTGAAGGCCGAGATCGAAGCCTTCGTCGCCGAAGAGGGGCGCCGCCCGCGCATCATGATCGCCAAGCTCGGCCAGGACGGCCACGATCGCGGCGCGAAGGTGGTTGCGTCCGCGTTCGCCGACCTCGGCTTCGACATCGACATCGGCCCGCTCTTCCAGACGCCGGAAGAGGCCGCGCGCCACGCGGTCGAGAACGACGTGCATGCGGTCGGCTGCTCCAGCCTCGCCGCGGGCCACAAGACGCTGGTGCCGCAGATCGTCGGCGAGCTGAAGAAGCTCGGCGCGGACGACATCGTCGTCTTCGTCGGCGGCGTGATCCCGGCACAGGATTACGACACGCTGTATGCTGCCGGGGCAAAAGGCATCTTCGGGCCGGGCACGCCGATTCCGGTGGCCGCGCGCGAAGTGCTGAAGCAGATCCGCGCCGCGAAGGCCTGATTTCCGTAGGGCGGAAAAGCCGAAGGCGCCTTCCGCCGTATGTCGCACCGGTGGCGGAAGGCGCTTCGCTTTTCCGCCCTACGTGAACCGCCCCGTTGATGCCTCGATGTCGATGAACAAGCCCGAACACCTGCCCGCCCTCGATGCCGCCGACCAGGCGTTGGTCGAGGGCGTGCGTGCGCGTCAGCTGCGTCCGCTCGCGAAGACGATCACCTTGATCGAGTCGCAGCGCGAGGACCACAAGGCCCGCGCGCGCCAGGTGCTGGAGGCGCTGCTGCCGCAGACCGGTGGCGCGATGCGGGTGGGCATCTCCGGTGTGCCGGGGGTGGGCAAGTCGACCTTCATCGAGGCGCTGGGCCTGTACCTCATCGAGCAGGGCCTGCGCGTCGCGGTACTGGCCGTCGATCCGTCCTCGTCGCTGACGGGCGGCTCGATCCTCGGCGACAAGACGCGCATGGAGCTGCTGAGCCAGAACCCGGCGGCCTTCATCCGCCCGAGCCCGTCCGCGGGCAGCCTCGGCGGCGTCGCCGAGAAGACGCGCGAGACGATGCTGGTGTGCGAGGCCGCGGGTTTCGACGTGATCATCATCGAGACCGTCGGCGTCGGCCAGAGCGAGACCGCGGTGGCGGGCATGAGCGACATCTTCTGCCTGCTGCAGCTGCCGAACGCGGGTGACGACCTGCAGGCGATCAAGAAGGGCATCATGGAGATCGCCGACCTGATCGTCATCAACAAGGCGGACATCGATGCGGGTGCGGCGATGCGCGCCAAGTCGCAGATGAAGACGGCGCTGCACATGCTGCGCCCGGCGAGCCCGAACTGGACGGTGCCGGTGCTGACGCTCTCCGCGCTGCAGAAGCAGGGCATCGCCGATTTCTGGACGGCGGTGACGGACTACCGCAAGGCGATGACGGCCTCGGGCGAGTTCGAGGCGAAGCGGCGCCACCAGGCGCTGGCGTGGATGTGGGACCTGATCGATGCCGGGCTGCGCAGCCATTTCCGTGGGCACGCGCAGGTGAAGCAGGAATTGCCCGCGCTCGCGCGGGCGGTGGAGGAGGGCACCACGACGCCCTCGGCCGCAGCGATGCGATTGCTTGGATATGTGGAGAAGGACGCTCCGTAGGGCGGATGAGCCGAAGGCCGGATTGGGCACATGCGCCGCCGCATGAATCGGAGCCGAGGAAGGTCGGATTGGCGCATGCGGCGGAAGGCGCTTCGCTTTTCCGCCCTACGATCTGAATAGAGTTGAACGCCCGGCCGGCACAAGGCCGGGACAGCAGAACAAGTCAAGGAGGTCATCAATGCAAGAGATCATTCGCCAGCTCGACGAAAAGCGCGCGAAGGCGCGCCTCGGCGGCGGTCAGAAGCGCATCGACGCGCAGCATTCCAAGGGCAAGCTCACGGCGCGCGAGCGCATCGAGCTGCTGCTCGACGAAGGCAGCTTCGAAGAGTGGGACATGTTCAAGGAGCACCGCTGCACCGAGTTCGGCATGGAAGCGGACCACACGCCGGGTGACGGCGTCGTGACCGGCTACGGCACCGTCAACGGCCGCCTGGTGTTCGTGTTCTCGCAGGACTTCACGGTGTTCGGCGGCTCGCTGTCGGAGACGCACGCCGAGAAGATCTGCAAGGTGATGGACCACGCGATGAAGGTCGGCGCGCCGGTGATCGGCCTCAACGACTCGGGTGGCGCGCGCATCCAGGAAGGCGTCGATTCGCTCGGCGGCTACGCGGACGTGTTCCAGCGCAACGTGATGGCCTCGGGCGTCGTGCCGCAGATCTCGCTGATCATGGGCCCCTGCGCCGGCGGCGCGGTGTATAGCCCGGCGATGACCGACTTCATCTTCATGGTGAAGGATTCGTCCTACATGTTCGTGACCGGTCCCGAAGTCGTGAAGACCGTGACCCACGAGGAAGTGACCGCCGAGGAGCTGGGCGGCGCGATCACCCACAACACCAAGTCGGGCGTGGCCGACCTCGCGTTCGAGAACGACGTCGAGGCGCTGATGATGACGCGCCGCCTCGTCGGCTTCATCCCGTCGAGCAACCGCGAGAAGGCCCCGACCGTGCCGGCGATCGACCCCGCCGAGCGTCTGGACTTCTCGCTCGACACGCTGGTGCCGAGCAATCCGAACCAGCCGTACGACATGAAGGAAGTCATCTTCAAGATGGTCGACGACGGCGACTTCTTCGAGCTGCAGCCCGACTACGCCAAGAACATCATCATCGGCTTCGCGCGCATGGAAGGCGCGCCGGTCGGCATCGTCGCGAACCAGCCGCTGGTGCTGGCGGGCTGCCTCGACATCAAGAGCTCGATCAAGGCGGCGCGCTTCGTGCGCTTCTGCGATGCGTTCAACATCCCGGTGGTGACCCTCGTCGACGTCCCGGGCTTCATGCCGGGCACCACGCAGGAGTACGGCGGCATCATCAAGCACGGCGCCAAGCTGCTCTACGCCTATGCCGAGTGCACGGTGCCGAAGGTCACGATCATCACGCGCAAGGCCTACGGCGGCGCCTACGACGTGATGTCGTCGAAGCACCTGCGCGGCGACGTGAACTTCGCCTGGCCGTCGGCCGAGATTGCGGTGATGGGCCCGAAGGGCGCGGTGGAGATCATCTTCCGCGGCGAGAAGGACGACCCGGCCAAGATCGCCCAGCGCGAGGCCGAGTACAAGGCGCGTTTCGCGAACCCGTTCGTCGCGGGGGCGCGCGGCTTCATCGACGACGTGATCATGCCGCACGAGACGCGCAAGCGCGTGTGCCGCTCGCTGTCGATGCTGAAGAACAAGGAACTCGAGAATCCCTGGCGCAAGCACGGCAACATCCCGCTCTGACCGATCTGGCATCACGCATGGCGGCGTTGGCTTCCTCGTCTGCTCCTCGCCGTACTGGCGTACTGTCTCGTCGCCGCCTGCGTCGCCGCCTTGCCCTGCGTGCGCCATATCGCTCAGTTGTCGCTTCGAATTGAGGAAAGAAATGTTCAAGAAAATCCTGATCGCAAACCGCGGCGAAATCGCCTGCCGCGTGATCAAGACCGCCCGCAAGATGGGCATCGCCACCGTCGCCGTGCATTCCGAGGCCGACAAGGACGCGCTCTTCGTCGAGCTCGCCGACGAGGCCGTGTGCATCGGCCCGGCGCCGTCGAAAGAGTCCTACCTGGTGATGGACAAGATCATCGCCGCCTGCAAGCAGACGGGCGCCGAGGCGGTCCATCCGGGTTACGGCTTCCTGTCGGAAAACGCCGAGTTCTCGCGCCGCCTCGAAGAGGAAGGCATCAAGTTCATCGGGCCGAAGCACTACTCGGTCGCCAAGATGGGCGACAAGATCGAGTCGAAGAAGCTCGCGATCGAAGCCGGCGTGAACACCATCCCCGGCTACAACGACGCGATTGCCGGTCCGGCCGAAGCGGTCGAGATCGCCAAGAAGATTGGCTACCCGGTGATGATCAAGGCCTCCGCCGGCGGCGGCGGCAAGGGCCTGCGCGTCGCGTACAACGACCAGGAGGCCTTCGAAGGCTTCTCGTCCTGCGTCAATGAAGCGCGCAACTCCTTCGGCGACGACCGCGTCTTCATCGAGAAGTACGTGCTCGAGCCGCGCCATATCGAGATCCAGGTGCTGGGCGACTCGTTCGGCAACTACGTGTATCTGAACGAGCGCGAGTGCTCGATCCAGCGTCGTCACCAGAAGGTCATCGAAGAGGCGCCGAGCCCCTTCCTCGACCCGGAGACGCGCAAGGCGATGGGCGAGCAGGCGGTGGCGCTGGCGCGCGCGGTGAACTACGAGTCGGCCGGCACGGTCGAGTTCGTCGTCAGCGGTGCGACCAAGGAGTTCTACTTCCTCGAGATGAACACCCGCCTGCAGGTCGAGCATCCGGTCACCGAGCTCATCACCGGCCTCGATCTCGTCGAGCAGATGATCCGTGTCGCCTACGGCGAGAAGCTGCCGCTCGCGCAGGCCGATGTCACGATCAACGGCTGGTCGATGGAATGCCGCATCAACGCGGAAGATCCCTTCCGCGGCTTCCTGCCCTCGACCGGCCGCCTCGTGAAGTTCCAGGCGCCGGCCGAAGTGCCGGGCCAGGTGCGCGTCGACACCGGCGTGTTCGAAGGCGGCGAGATCTCGATGTACTACGACTCGATGATCGCCAAGCTGATCGTGCATGGCGCGAACCGCGAGCAGGCCATCGAGCGCATGCGCGACGCGCTCAACGCCTTCGTGATCCGCGGCATCAGCTCGAACATCCCCTTCCAGGCCGCGCTGCTGCAGCATCCGCGCTTCTGCTCGGGCAACTTCAACACCGGCTTCATCGCCGAGGAATACCCGCAGGGCTTCGACGCGTCGATGGTGCCGCACGACGATCCGGCGCTGCTCGCGGCGGTCGCGACCTTCGCGCGCCTGCGCTACATCGACCGCGCCGTGCAGATCGACGGCCAGCTCGCCGGCCACGGCCGCAAGGTCGGCGGCGCATGGGTGGTGGTGATGGGCGGCAAGCAGTACCCGGTCGCGGTTCAGCGTCTGGAAGGCGGCGGGCTGGAGATCACCCACGCCGACAAGACCTACCGCATCGTCTCCGACTGGACCTTCGGCGACCTGCTGTTCCAGGGCACGGTCAATGGCGTGCCGATCTGCCTGCAGATCGAGCGCCGCGGCCTGCGCTACCGCATCTCGCACTGCGGCCTGCAGGTCGAGCCGATCGTGATGACCGAGCGCGCGGCCAAGCTGCTGTCGCTGATGCCCGAGAAGCTGCCGCCGGACATGTCGAAGTTCCTGCTGTCGCCGATGCCCGGCCTGCTGCGCGACATCTGCGTCGCCGAAGGCCAGGAAGTGAAGGCGGGCGAGAAGCTCGCGATCATCGAGGCGATGAAGATGGAAAACGTGCTCAAGGCCGAGCAGGATGGCAAGGTCAAGAAGCTCGTCGCGAAGCCGGGCGCGAGCCTGTCGGTGGACGAGGTGATCATCGAGTTCGAGTGATCGCCGCGGGCGCCGTCGCAGATGCGGCGGCGCACAGCGCTTTTCCCGAAAGCCCGCGTAAGCGGGCTTTTTCTTTTTGGTGCGCCCGGCAGGGCGCACTCACTTGGAGGTGGAAGTCCTCTACTCGCCCGGCAAGGGGAAGAGTTAGCCGAACGGCAAGGGTGTCGCGGGTAACTGCGAATCTGGAGGAAGCCGAAGGCAAA
>NZ_WTVN01000059.1 GCF_012910905.1 Aromatoleum toluvorans | reverse complement strand
GTTCGCATGGGTTCAGTTCCGAAACGAAGGCGCCGCCGGTGCGGCCGCGGGCACGGATGGCGGGACTGCCGGCGATTCCGCGGGAGCGGGGGCGGCGGCGACCGGGCCCGGTTCGGCGGGCTTGTCCGGCGTCACCTGCGGCGCAGTTGCCACGGACTGTTGCTTCGGCGGGCCGGCTGCATCGAGCGGGCGCGGATCGTCCACCGGCGGCTTCGTGGCCGCGATGGGCGCCGACGGCTTGGGTTCCGCTGCCTGCCAGGGGCGCCACCAGCCCAGCACGGCCGCCGCGAGCGTGAGTGCAAACACCGCCGCCACATACGGGGGGCGTCGCGTGGCGACATGGTCCGGCGTGTCCGGCGCCGTTTCGGGAAGGGTGTTCAGGTCCGGCACCCTGCCGCGCTGGCGGGCATGTTCGGATTTCTGCAGTGCTTCGAGGATGTAGGACATGGCTATTGCGCCTGCTTGGTGAGGACGGGCGCGCCGTTGGCGGACAAGGCCGCAAGGCGCACCACGGTCATCGGGCCGACCACCCCGTCTTCGGGCAGCCCCGCGCTGCGCTGGAAGGCGCGCATGCGCTCCTCGACCCGGGCAGTGTAGGTGTTGAGGGGGGCGTCGGGATCCTGCCGCCCCTCCCAGCGCCCGAGCTGGCGCACGACCCACGCCACGTCGTTGCCGCGCATGCCGGCGCTGACCGCGCGATACCAGCCGGTCGGGGCGCTCCAGAGCAGCGTGTAGTTGCCGTTCCATTGCTGGCGCAGCCGATCGAGCGACGCGTCCTGCGTGTTGCCGGCAACGGCAATGCGGGCCCGATCCCCCTCGACCGCGATCAGGGTCGCGAGGAAGTTCGGCCCTTCGGGCTGGCGCAGTTCGATGACCGCCGGCGCATTCATCGCCATCAGCTCGTCCAGGTTGCCCTCGCGCCGCAGGCAGGTGAGATCACGGCGGGCGGCCAGACGACAGGCTTCCTCGATGCCCATGACCCGTGCGTCCAGTCCCCACTGCGCGAACAGGCTGCGCACCGCCATCGCCTCATGCAGCCAGTGTTCCTGTGACTTCGGCCAGACGATCGGTTCGCTCCGCGTCGCCACCTTGGCGACCGGCGCCTCTGCGGCGGGCGCTTCGGGTTCCTTGTTGCTCGCGGCCACGTCTTTGATTGTGGGGGCTGCCGCAGGCGTGGGCGCCGGGGCTGCCACGGCGGTCGGCGTCGTCGTCCCGGAGGTCGGAATGAGGCCGAACTGCCAGGCGACGGCTGCCCCGCCCGCGAGCGCCACCCCCAGTGCCGATGCCAGCGCAATCCGCCGTGCCGGGGACGGCTTTCGCTCCTCGCCCAGCACCTCGGCGGCCGCCTTGTCCAGCGTGGCGCGGGCGACGCTCGTCCCCCCTTCCACGTAGGTGCCGAGCAGCGCCCGGTCGCAGATCACATTAACGAGTCGCGGCGTGCCCCCGCTCAGGCGGTACAGGCGGTCGAGCACGCCGTCGGAAAACAGCCGCTGCTGCCCGCCGGAGACTTCGAGGCGGTGTTTCACATAGGCGCCCAGCTCCGGCCGCGTCAGCGGCTCGAGGTGGTAGCGCGCGACGATGCGCTGTGCGAGCTGACGCATTTCCGGTTGCGCGAGCCGCTCGCGCAGCTCCGGCTGGCCGAGCAGGATGATCTGCAGCAGCTTGCGCTCGTTCGTCTCCAGGTTCGTCAGCAGGCGCAGTTGCTCCAGCACCTCGTTCGACAGGTTCTGCGCCTCGTCGACGATCAGCACCGTCTTGCGCCCGCGTGCGTTCGCCTCCAGCAGATACCGGTTGATGTGATCGACCAGCACCTTGATCGAGCGTTCGCCCGCCGCGATCGGAACGTGCAATTCGTCGCACAGCGTCGCGAGCAGTTCGACCGTGTCGACCTTGGGGTTCAGGATGAACGCGATGTCGCAGCCTTCCGGCACCTGCTCCAGCAGGCAGCGGCAGATGGTCGTCTTGCCGGTGCCGACTTCGCCGGTCAGCAGCACGAAGCCACCATCGATGCGCAGGCCGTAGAGTAGATGCGCCAGCGCCTCGCGGTGACGGTCGCTCATGAAGAGATAGCGCGGATCGGGCGCGATCGAGAAGGGCGCCGCGGAGAACCCGAAATACTCGTTGTACATGCCTGCGTCTCGTCGTCGCCGGAGCGGCCGGCGTCGTTGCGGGAAGTCCGGAGTGCGCGGTGGGCGCTGCGCTTAGTGTCACACCAAAGCGCGGATTCGCAAAGGCCGGCCGGATTCCGTCGGCGTGATCGTCGTCACGCTGCACTTCTGCATTTCGGTCGCGCCAGTCGTCTGCCTTGCCGGTGTGGCGCCGCGCGCGTGACGCCCGCGAGGCAGTGCAGCTGCGGCAGTCGCGTCGGCGGACGAATGGCGTCCCCGGCGGTCAAAGAGAAGTGATTCCCTCGCTGCAAGGAGACGGCCATGGGCAGGATTCTGTGGGTGCCATGGGCGGTGTGCGCCGCCCTTGCCGGATGCGCCGGCGCAGGAGGGGAGCGGGCGGCATCGCCGGAGATCCTGCGCGTTCCGCTCGCGGCGACGAGCTATGCCACGGGACGCATCGGGAACGCGACGCTTGTTTCGCTGGACGGCGAGACGACGGTCACGCTGCAGCTGAGCGGCGTACCGAGCTACACGACGCGCCCGATCCATCTCTACACGTACATCCACGAGGGCCGCTGCGAGGCCATGAGCCAGCGCCCCGCCTACGACCTGACCGATCACGTGCTCGCGAGCCCGCTCGGCCGACCGGGTGCCATCGCCGCCTTTCGCGGACCGGTTACCCTCACGAACGTCGCGCCGGTGTCGCTGCAGAAACTGCGCGAGACACCATACGCGATCAACGTCCGCACGGCCCCGGCAGACGGGAGCTGGAGCATCTTTTGCGGGAACATCGCCGGCTGAGCGGTACCGGCGGCCCGACGCGGTTGCACGAGCCGCGTGCAGCACGCAGGCTGCATGATGCAGAATTACGGCGCGTTGCGGTGGACGCTTGGGTCCGCCGCGCGCCAATCTCGTTCAACTCACCGCGAGTCTTATGGCCATTACCCGCATACATCTTGCCGCAGCCACCGCCGTGGCTTATTCGGTCGTCGTGCTCGGCGGCACGCTTGTCCGTTTCGCGCTCACGGGCGACGCATTCACGTTGCGCTTCAGCTTTGCGCAACCGGCGACCTGGATCGCCGGCCTGGTCGCGATCCTCGTCGCCTGGGGGCTGCTGAAACATTTCCGCTGGGCGTGGTGGCTCGGCATGGGGGCTGCCGCTTTCCAGCTTTACCGCGTCGGCAGCTGGATCTTCGACCACTTCAGTTTCTCGCGCCCGCCCGCATTCGGGCCGCTGCTCGTTGCCGGCTTGATGCTGACCTTTCTCGTACTGGCGTTTCCGTCCCATGTGCGGACGTCGTGCAGCCGCTAGCCGGTGACCGGCCGCGCACGGCATCCGCGTCCGCGGGGCGGGCGCGGAGTCCGAATCCCATGATCCCTTCATGGTGGATTCCGTCATGAAGGCCGTGTATGCTTTTTGGATCGATCGGCGGCTCGAATCCCCTATCCGTTGAAGAACTGGTCCAGCCGCAGGAATCCGGCCGCGTTGGCGAAATGACCGTTGTTTCATGAGGGAAACATGTTCCTACTCGACAAGCTGTTCGGCAGGTTCAGGGCCGCGGCGCCCGCGGCGGTCGCCGCAAGCGATTCACCCGAAGCGTCCGACCATGCGTCCGCCGTCCCGGCGCCGCGGGGGGCGGCACCGGGGACGCAGATCCGGCACGACCCGGCCCTGATCTCCACGCTCAAGCAGGATCATGCCGCCTTGCTGAAGATCCATTCGGCGATCGCGGCTGCCCTGGACGCCGGGCGGCTCGATGCCGTGCGGGATCGGCTGGACGAGTTCAGGTCCGCGCTCATGGATCACCTGCTCAAGGAAAACGTCCGGCTCTACGTCTATCTGGAGCACTTCCTGCGGCAGGACGAGGTCAGCCACCGGCTGATGCGCGAGTTCCGGCACGAAATGGACGACATCGGCCGCGTCGTGGTCGATTTCCTCGGCAAGTACAAGGACCTGGGCCAGCGGCCCGAACTCGCGAGGACTTTTCGGCAGGACTTCACCGCGATCGGCACCGCGCTGGTGAACCGGATCCGGCGCGAGGAGGAGCTCCTCTATCCGATGTACCTCCCGGCCTGAGGCGGCTGCGGCGCATCGAAGGCGCTGGCGAACGGGCCGGCGCGGGGCTATGAAGGAGAAGCGCCGGCTGGATCCGATCGGAGGAGGACGGTGATGATCTACAAGGGTAGCTGCCACTGCGGCCGGACCGCGTTCGAGGTCGAAGGCGAACTCACGCAGGTTATGGACTGCAATTGCTCGATATGCGTGCGCAAGGGCGCGCTGCTGTGGTTCGTCCCCCGCGACAAGCTGCGGCTCGTGACGCCGGATGAGAATCTCGCCACGTATACGTTCAACACGCACACGATCAAGCATCGTTTCTGCCCGACCTGCGGCATCCACCCCTTCGGCGAGGGCACGGACCCGCAGGGCAACCGCATGGCGGCGATCAACGTGCGCTGCCTGGAAGGCGTTAAGCTCACCTCGTTGCCGGTGAAGCACTTCGACGGGCGTTCGCGCTAGGCGGCTGGTCGCTTCCGCGGATCGTGCCGTTGAGCAGCAGGTAGAGGGCAAGGCCGAGGAGCATGATGGGGATGAGGTCGGGTTGGTGCTGCGCGGGTTTGTGACTCGTGCTGCTAATCCGCCGGGGCCGCATGGGGTATTCGCTCTGCGGCTGCGGAACTCACGGTACAGCGCGCTTCCGCGCTGTCCGCTCAGACAGTCCTCGCCGCGCCGCGGACACCCCATACGTCCCCGGCTGCGTTGGGAAGTGCTGGACGGTATTTTTGCGTCGCGGTGCGGGACTTAGCGATTCACGTCGATCAGCACGGTTTCGGCTAGCGTCACTTCGTCGCAGTTCGGGCCTTCGCCCTTGCGGTCGATGACGAGGAAGTCCGACACGCCGTCGAGCGCGAGCAGTGGGTGATGCCACACGCCGCGGCCGTAATTGACGCCCTGGTCGCCGCGGGCGAGAAAGACGCGCAGGTCTTCGGCGCCCGGCGGGTCGCCCGCGGGGGCGACGACGACGAGGTAGGGCCCGCCCGAGGTCGGTACGAAGGCCTGGCTGCCCAGCGGGTGGCGCTCCATCATCTCGACGGGGAAGGGGAGCGCCCGTGGCTGGCCGCGGAAGATCGACACGATCACGCGGCCGTCCGGGCCCGCATCGATCTTCGCGAGGTCGTGGTAGCGCTCGGTGTTGCCGCCGTTGATGGTGAAGTGGTGCGCCGCGTCGCTCGCCTCGATCACTTCGCCGAAGGGGGCGAAGGCCTCGCGCGTGAGCGGCTCGGCGACCATCGTCCGCCGGGCGGTGTGCACGCCGCTCATCGCTTCACCCGGCCCCACAGGCGCAGGCGCGACACGCCGCCGTCCGGGAAGATGTTGAAACGCACGTGGGTGACCGGACCGAGGCTGGCGAGGTCGGTGAAGGTATGCACGGCGTCCATCGACAGCTTCTGCTCGGGCAGCAGGATCGGCCAGAACATGCTCTGGGTCGTTGCCGAGCGGTCGGTGCCGCCTTCGACGAAGGCGGCCTGGACCGAGCAGCGGTCGGGATAGTTGCCCTTGAAGAACGCGGTGTCGACTTCGATCTTCTCGATGATGCCGGGGGCGCCCAGTTCGAGCACGCACCAGTCGTTGCCGGGCTCGCGGCGGCGGCGGGTTTCCCAGCCGTCGCCCATGTTCATGCCCCGGCCCGGCAGCAGCAGGGTGGTGACCGAGGAGCCGAAGCTCGCGTCGTTCCATGACACCGGGCGGCCGCCGTTCTCGAGGGCGACGAGGTCGACGATGGCGTCGGGCGAGGCGGATTCGAGCTTGCCGACGGGCTGGCCGTACACGCGCAGGCGTGCGATGCCGCCGTCCGGGAAGATGTTGACGCGCAGGTGGGTCCACACGGCGTCGCTGACGGATTCCAGGATGTGGTGGCTGTTGGGGCCGAGGGGGGTCGCCGGCAGGATCTGCGTCCATGTGGCGGTTTTCAGGGCTTCGACGTCGTCGGATTCGGAGACCGTTGCGTCGATGGAGACGGCCGGGGGGTAATTGCCGGTGAAGTGGCTGGTGTCGACGTCGAAACCGCGGATGCGCCCCTTGCAGCCGAGCTTCACGAGCGCCCAGTCATGGCCGGCGACGCGCTTGCGGCGCGATTCCCAGCCGTCCATCCACTTGCCGTTGGTGTCGAACTTCCCGGGCACGAATTGGGCCGGTTCGGGGTTCAGCATGCGTGCGACTTCGGCGAAGAAGTCGTCGGTGGCGTACAAGGCCTTGGCGCCGAGCCGTGGGTTGGCGAGATCGACCGAGCGGCGCGCCCATTCGGGGAGGTCGGCGGGCGGGGCGATGACGGTCGGGCCGGATGCGTGACTCATTGTTTTTCCTTGTCGGGTTGATTCGCCTCGTGCTTCGGAGCAGGAGGCCGGGTTCGTGGGGCCGCGTCGCGGCAGTGCGGGGGAGGGCGGCGGGGCCATGCAGGGTGCGGTCCCCGCCGCCGGAGTCAGCGTGCGGCTTCCGTGGCGAATCGCGACCCGATCTCCAACTCGGCCTCCTGCTTGAGCGCTTGCTCGATCCCCTCATTGCGTCTGCCATGCGACACGGCCTGGCCTTTCATTGCGAAGTGGTAGAACAGGGCGCCCAGCGCGCAGCCGATGAACCAGTTGAAGTCGGCCAGCACCTTCGCGCCGGACAGGGTGATCGCGACACCGACCAGGACCGCCGGAGCCAGCGCCCAGATCGCGCGCTTGTTCACCCCGTTGTCGTACCAGTAGGCGCCGCCCGGCTTGTCGCTGTAGAGGTCATCGACGACGATCTTCCTGTTGCGCACGAAGTAGAAGTCGACCAGCAGGATGCCGAACAGCGGCCCGATGAAGGCGGCGAGCATGTCGAGCGTGTAGTGGATCACTTCCGGCGAGTTGAAGAGGTTCCACGGCGTGATGAAGATCGAGCCGACCGCAGCGATGAAGCCGCCGGTGCGGAAGCTGATGTGCTTGGGTGCGACGTTGGAGAAGTCGAAGGCCGGCGACACGAAGTTGGCGACGATGTTGATGCCGATCGTGGCGGTGACGAAGGTGAAGGCGCCGAGCACCGCGGCCATGGTGTTGTCGATCTTGCTGACGGTCTCGATCGGGTCGGTGATCATGTGGCCGAACACCGGGATCGTGCCCGAGGTGATGATCACGGTGACGATCGAGAAGGCCAGGAAGTTCACCGGCAGGCCCCAGAAGTTGCCGCGCTTCACTTCGTCGAAGGTCTTGCCGTAGCGCGAGAAGTCGCCGAAGTTGAGCATCGGGCCGGAGAAGTAGGACACCACCAGCGCGATCGCGGTGATCATCGGACCGAGCGCGGACCAGCCTTCGTATTTCACTTCGCCGAGGTTGAGGCTGATGTTGTCGACACCGGCTTTCCAGACGATCCAGCCGGCGAGCAGGAACATCACGACATAGACGGCGGGGCCGGCCCAGTCGATGAAGCGCTTGATCGCTTCCATGCCGTGCCAGAACACGATCGCCTGCAGCACCCACATGATCGAGAAGCCCAGCCAGCCCAGATACGAGAGGCCGGCGAAACTGCCGTGCGCGAGGCTCTCGAGGCCCGGGAAGAAGCGCAGCAGCACGATCGTGAGCGCCGACGAGGCGAGGAAGGTCTGGATGCCGTACCACGCCACCGCGATCAGGCCGCGGATGATGGCCGGTACGTTCGCGCCCCATACGCCGAAGGCCAGGCGGCAGGCGACGGGGTAGGGGATGCCGGCCTGCTGGCTGGGACGGGCGACCCAGTTGCAGAACAGGTTGACCAGGCAGATGCCGATGATCAGCGACACGAGGACCTGCCAGCTCGTGAGTCCCAGTGCGAACAAACTGCCGGCGAAAACGTATCCACCGACACTGTGCACGTCGGACATCCAGAACGCGAAGATGTTGTACCAGTTCCAGTTCTTGTCTTTCAGCGGACCGAGGTCCTCGTTAAAGAGGCGGTCGCTGTACCCCGCCGGCAGGTGCTCTGACATGCTTGTCTCCTCATGGCCGCGGTGGGCGCCGCGGCTGCTACCTTTGTCGATTTTTGCGGTCCTACAGCGGCCGGGCCGGGAAAGTATAATTTCCTCTTATGCACCCATGGACTGTATCCGTGTTGATATAAAAGTGTATCCAATGTGTGAAGTCAAGAACTATTTTCAGCCGTTCTCAAATATCCGGGCGGATCACGGGTTTCGGAGGATGTAACAGCCAATCGGGTTTGGATGGGCTTATTTGTCGTTGTGGATACAAAAATATATTGAATTGTGTCCAAAGTGCTTCTAGACTGATTTCAACAGTGGGTGAGCCTGGTCTTGCCCCGACATGGAGATCCTGATGGGAAAACGTGCTTCTGCCGAACTCGGGACCGGCCGCGCCGATGAAGGACTCGGCGGCAACGGTCGCGACGAAGCGATCTATCGCAACCTGTTCGTCGCGATCGTCGAGAACCACCTCGCGCCCGGCACCAAGCTGCCGGAAGACACGCTCGCAGAAACCTACGGCGTGAGCCGCACCAGCATCCGCAAGGTGCTGCAGCGCCTCGCGCACGAGCGCCTGGTCGACGTGCGCCTGAACCGTGGCGCCTCGGTCGCGCAGCCCTCGGTGGGCGAGGCGCGCGACATCTTTTCCGCGCGCCGGATCATCGAGTGCGGCGCCATCCCCCAGGTCGTCGCGAAGGCGACGCCTGCCAAGCTCGACGTGCTGCGCGAACTGGTAGGCCGTGAACATGCCGCCCAGGATCGCGGCGACTGGCGCGAATCCATCTACCTGTCGGGGGCCTTCCACGTCGAACTGATCCGCCTCTCGGGCAACGAGACGCTGACCGATTTCCTGACCCAGCTCGTGTCGCGCTCGTCGCTGGTGATCGCCACTTACGGCTCGCCGCAGACCGCGAGTTGCCGCCATTCCGAGCACGACGACGTGATCGAGATCATCGCCGGCGGCGACGTCGACGGCGCGACGCGCTGGATGGACCGCCACCTGCGCGACGTCGAGCGCACCGTCGTGCTGGTCGAGGAAGAGCCCGCCCCCGCGGACCTGAAGAAGATTCTCGAGGAGGTCGCCCAGCGCCGCCCCAAGCTGCGCTAGGAAGTGGCCCCTCTGTACACAAAGAGGAGACAGCAATGCTGATACGCGTCATCAACCCCAATACCACCCGCAGCATGACCGAGAAGATCGGTGCCTCGGCGCAGCGCGTCGCCGCCGCCGGCACGCGCATCGTCGCGAGCAACCCGGACAGCGGTCCGGTGTCGATCGAAAGCCATTTCGACGAGGCGATCAGCGCCGTCGGCGTCGCCGACGAGGTGCGCAAGGGTGAGAAGGAGGGAACGGACGCGTACGTGATCGCCTGTTTCGGCGATCCGGGCCTGCTCGCCGCACGTGAGCTCACGCGCGCACCGGTGCTCGGCATTGCGGAAGCGGCCTTTCACTTGGCGACGATGATCAGCACGCGCTTTTCCATCGTCACGACGCTGTCGCGCACCGGCATCATCGCTGAGCACCTGCTGCAGTCCTACGGCTTCGCTCACCACTGCCGCCGCGTGCGCGCGGCCGAGATTCCGGTGCTGGACCTCGAGGACGACGGCGCCTGCGCGCTGAATCGCATCGTCGAGGAATGCCGTCGCGCGAAGGCCGAGGACAACATCGGCGCGATCGTGCTGGGTTGCGGCGGCATGGCGGACCTTGCCGACGAGATTCGCGAGGCGGTCGGGCTGCCGATCGTCGAAGGCGTCACGGCCGCGGTGAAGCTCGCGGAGACGCTCGCGAGCCTGAAGCTCGGCACGAGCAAGTTCGGCGACCTCGCCTTTCCGCCGCCGAAGCGTTTCACCGGCAGGTTCGAACACCTGAGCGCGTGACGCGGGGGGCGGCGCCTCCGCAGCAACCGATCCGCAGTACCGCGCGGCCACCGCCGCGCACCCCTCCGATGCAGGCCGCGACCCGGCCGGCAGGGACCCGCTGTGCCTTCGCCCCTACGCGGGTGCAAAGGCGGCACGGCACCGGGCAGCACCCATGTGAAGGTCAGCAGTTCAACACCAAACAGCAGACAAGAGAACAAGAGGAGACAGCATGGAAGCAATCATCAAGGCGGGTGCCGCGGCCCTCGGGGTCGCGGCGCTGCTGGCGGCGGGGACCGCGCAGGCGCAGAGCAACGTCACGATCTCGGGGCGTGCGGCCGCGCAGGTCGACGTCGTCTCGGCCAAGGGGGCGACTGCCGGTGCCGCGGCCGATATCGACGAGCGCACGCGCGTCACCGACATCGCGAGCCGCATCCGCTTCTCGGGCAAGGAAGATCTCGGCGGCGGCCAGCGCGCCTTCTTCTGGGTCGAGGGCAACACGCCGATCGACGGGCGCGGTGGCATGTTCGGCAACGAAGGGGCCGAAGGCTATGTCGGGCTGGGCGGCGGCTGGGGCGAGCTGATGCTGGGCAAGCGCCATCGTCCGTTCTACATCTCCAGCCTCGGCGCCGACCCGTGGGACATCCTCACGCTGGGCAGCATCGACGCCGTCGTATATGTCGCACCGCTCAAGCTCGGGGCTCCGCCCAGCGGCTTCCAGGCGCTCAACAGTGTGAACTACTGGTCGCCCGACTGGAGCGGCCTGCGCGTGCGCGGCCAGTTCAGCGCCGGCGAGAACAAGACCGCGACGACGCACGCCACCGACGAATATTCGGTCGCGGCTACCTACGACCTCGGCGGCCTGCATGCCGGTGTCGGCTACCGCCACCAGCAGGGGGCGCGCGAGGGCAGCGGCAAGTCGCTCGGCCTCGTCGCGACCTATGCGATCCAGGGCGGACCGAAGCTCGGCGCGATCTACGAGGACCACCGTGCCGACTTCACCGGCGATACGCTCCGCATCAACGATTGGGCGCTGACCCTGTCCTGGCCGTTCGGCCCGCACGAGCTGCGCGCGAACTATGCGCGCGACTCGGGCGTCAAGGGGGGAGAGCTGTCGCGCAGCGACACGCGCAGCAGCCACTGGGCCTTCGGTTACGCATATCACGCGAGCAAGCGCACCGAGCTGTATGCGCAGTACGCGCGGCTGAAGAACGGTGCCGCCGCGAGCAACGATTTCGACGCCGCCGTGGGCGGTGTGGCCGCCGGCGCGGACCCGAAAGGGATCGCGCTCGGCGTGATCCATTACTACTGAGCGGGCGAGCGGGGCGGTGCGACCGGCCGGGCGCACCGCCCGCCCCGTGGAAACCTGCAGGAGAGAAGCATGGCGATGAACAAGGACTACCCCCGCGACCTCGTCGGCTACGGCCGCAACCCGCCGTACGCGAACTGGCCCGGCCGCGCGCGCGTCGCGGTCCAGTTCGTGCTGAACTACGAGGAGGGCGGCGAGAACTGCGTGCTGCACGGCGACCCCGCCAGCGAGCAGTTCCTGTCCGAACTCTTCAACCCGCCCGCGATCCCCGACCGCCACCTGTCGATGGAAGGGGTGTACGAATACGGCTCGCGCGTCGGCGTATGGCGCTTCCTGCGCGAATTCGAGCGTCGCGGCCTGCCGCTGACGATCTTCGGCGTGTCGATGGCGCTCCAGCGCCACCCCGAGGTCACCGCCGCGTTCCGCGAACTCGGCCACGAGATCGCCTGCCACGGCTGGCGCTGGATCCACTACCAGAACGTCGACGAGGCGACCGAGCGCGAGCACATGCGCATCGGCATGGAGATCATCGAGCGCATGACCGGCGAGCGTGCGCTGGGCTGGTACACCGGCCGCGATTCTCCCAACACGCACCGCCTGGTCGCCGATTACGGCGGCTTCCTGTACGACTCGGACTATTACGGCGACGATCTGCCGTTCTGGATGGAGGTGCAGAAGACCGATGGCGAAGCGGTGCCGCAGCTGATCGTGCCCTACACGCTCGACACCAACGACATGCGCTTCGCGCTGCCGCAGGGTTTTTCGCACGGCGACGAGTTCTTCGAATACCTGCGTGACGCCTTCGACGTGATGTACGCGGAAGGCGACGAGCGCCCCGCGATGATGTCGGTCGGCATGCACTGCCGCCTGCTCGGCCGCCCGGGGCGTTTCCGCGCGCTGCAGCGCTTTCTCGACCACATCGAGAAGCACGACCGCGTCTGGGTCGCCCGTCGCGTGGATATCGCGCGGCACTGGCGCGAGCATCATCCGTACGCGCCGGCGCGCTGAAGGGCTTCCTCAAGCGTCCGCCGCGACTCAGAGATCGAGCTGCAGCGCCGCCAGGCGGGCGTAGAGGCCGCCGCGGTGGCGCAGGTCCGCGGGGCTGCCGGTCTCGACGATGCGGCCGCGTTCCATCACGACGATGCGGTCCACCTTCTGCACGGTGGCAAGGCGGTGGGCGATGATCAGCGTGGTGCGGCCCGTCATCGCGGCGCTGAGGCCGCGCTGCACGAGGATTTCGGATTCGGCGTCGAGCGCGCTGGTCGCCTCGTCGAGGAGCAGCACGCGCGCACCCTTGACGATCGCCCGCGCGATGGCGATGCGCTGGCGCTGCCCGCCCGAGAGCCGCGTCCCGCGCTCGCCGAGGAAGGTCCGGTAGCCGTCGGGCAGGCGCTCGATGAACTCGTCGGCAGCAGCGGCGCGGGCCGCCGCGATGACCTCGTCGTCGCTCGCATCGGGACGGCCGTAGCGGATGTTGTCCAGCGCGCTCGCGGAGAAGATCACCGGATCCTGCGGCACGATGGCAATCGCGCGGCGCAGGTCGTGCAGGCGCAGGTCGCGGATGTCCTGGCCGTTGATGCGGATCGCGCCCTGCGACACCTCGTAGTAGCGCAGCAGGAGCTGGAAGAGGGAGGTCTTGCCGGCACCCGAGGGGCCGACGAGGGCGACGCTCTCGCCCGGCGCGATCGCGAGGTCGATGTCGTCCACGGCGCGCACGTCCGGGCGCGCCGGGTAGGCGAAGGAGACGTGCTCGAAGCGGATCGCCGCCTGTGTCGCGGCTTGCGGCGGCCGCGGCAGCGGGCCATCGACGATCGCCGAGCGGGCGTGGAGCAGTTCCAGCAGACGCTCCGCGGCGCCGGCGGCACGCATCACGTCGCCCCACACCTCGGCCAGCGTTCCCACGCCACCCGCCACGAGTGCGGCGTAGAGGACGAAGGAGGCGAGCTGGCCGGTCGTGAGCGTGCCGGCACGCACCTGCTGCGCGCCCACCCACAGCACGAAGATGATGGTCCCCATCACCGCGGTGATGATCAGCGTGGTGAGTGCCGCGCGCACGCGGGTGCGTCGGATGGCGGTGGCGAAGCTGTTCTCGCTGCGGTCGGCGAAGCGCTGCGCCTCGTAGGGCTCCTGCGTGTAGGCCTGGACGGTGGGCATGGCGTTGAGGATCTCGCCCGCCAGCGCCGACGCGTCGGCGATGCGGTCCTGCGATTCGCGCGACAGCTTCCGCACCTTGCGGCCGATGGCGAGGATGGGCAGGGCCAGCAGCGCCATCAGGCCCAGGTTGAGGGAAAAGAGCCGCGGGCTGGTGACCGCCAGCATGACCATCCCGCCGATGAACTGGAACAGGCTGCGCAGGCCCATCGAGACCGAACTGCCGACCACGGTCTGGATCAGCGTCGCATCGCCGGTCAGGCGCGACAGGACCTCCCCGGTCTGCAGGGTCTCGAAGAACGCCGGCGACTGGTCGAGCACGCGGGCGTACACGGCACTGCGCAGGTCCGCCGTGACGCGCTCGCCGATCCACGACACCGTGTAATAGCGCGCCGACACCGCCAGCGCCCAGAAAGCGGCGAGGCCGAAGAGCGCCAGGAAATGGCCGTCGAGGCTCAAGCCGCCCAGCAACCCCGCGCGCGCCGCTACCCCCGTGCCGAAGCCGGCATCGACCATGTCGCGAAAGGCCAAGGGCACGACGAGGATCGTCGCCGAGCCCAGGCACAGCAGCGCGAAGGCGAGGGCGATGCGCGCCCGGTAGGGCCGCAGGAAGGGCCACAGCCCGCGCAGGGCGGACAGGCGGGGCGG
>NZ_WTVN01000058.1 GCF_012910905.1 Aromatoleum toluvorans | reverse complement strand
TGTAGGGGTTGGCGCGCACCACCTGGCGCTGCTCGCTCACCAGCTCGCACAGCTCGCCGCTGGCGGGCAGCTCGGCCACGGTGAAGCGCTGCTGCAGGGTTTGCGTCAGGCGTGAGATTTCCGCGAAGGCGGTCATCATCTCGTGCCAGGAGTACTCCGAGCCGTTGTCCAGGTAGAGTGTGAGCGGCAAGCCCCACACCCCGCACATCGCGGCAAAGGCGCTCGCCACGTGGGTTTGCCGGATACCTTCGCCCTTCTCCAGCAGCACCAGGCACACGAACAGGCGATTAGTCGCCACGTCGTGCCAGCAGATGGCGCGCGGGTAGGCAATCGAACCGTCCGCGCGGGGGATGGCGATGTCGATCGGGTGCACGTCGCCCACCACCACGTCCATGGGCTTGAGGTCCGCGCGGCTGCGGCGGATGCGCGGGATGTGGTCGTCAAAGAAACGCTTGGCATCCTTGTCCGCCACCGCGAGCAGGCTGCTCCGGCGGTATTGCTCGATGAAAGCGCGCGACAGCCGGCAGGCGGGCTTCAGCGTCATCGTGGGGGCGTCCCAACCGGCCCCGCGTGACATCTCTTCGAGCTTGAGACTGGCGAACTGCTGGATCACCGCCCAGCCGGCCGCGCCCGACGCCCACAGCGAGCGCACGTAGTCGGCGAGCGCCTCGGCGACGGCCTGTTTCGGGCCTTCATCGAGCGGACACGCCTTGTCCCATTCGCGGGTGACGAGCACGCGGCGCTGGCCGATGTCCTTACGCTGGCGCGGTTTCAGCCCGTCGATATGGGTGGCCTCGTAACGTTTCAGCCACTCGTACAGTTGGCTCTTGCTCACCCGCACGACCTTGCCGTCCGAGCGGGTGTGTTCGCGTGAAAGCACTTCCGCAATCGCGGCCGAGCGTTCCGCCGTGTGCCGTTTCAGCCCGAGAATGGGGCGGATGATGGAGAGCACCCACAGCGCCTTCGCGGACCGCTTGCCCGCGGCCGGGTCGTGGGCGATGACCGGCACGGTGACGGTGACCGCAGGCGCTTCGGGCATAGGCTGCGCGGCGCGGGCGGCGAGCCACTTGGCATACAGCGGCGCGGGCAGCGAGGGGGCAAAGACCTCGTAGTTCTTGCCGCCGTGCCCCCGGCACCCTTCCAGCTCGCGCACCTGCAGGCTATGGCCGTTCCACGTCCTGCCGAGTACCGCATTGCGCATGGCCGTCTGCGCCATGCGCAAGCGCACCCCAGCCAGCGTCGAGAAGTCTTCGACGCTCAACCATTGCCCGGCGCTCGCTATGACGGGCGCGGGCACTGCGTTGGCCGGCAAGGTGGATTGGAGCGGGACGGGCAGCATCATGGAGGGGGCGGCGGCGAGGTTCATCACCGGTATAGCGAGTGGCCTAGTGCTTACCGCCACAAACACCTGCAGCCGCCAGCAAGCGACTTCTCAGCTCTCGTCCCTTAGGTCCATCCCATGAGCCAATCAAGCAACAACGAGCGTTCGACCTGCTCACCTTGTTGTCAGCACACCACCTCGAGAGCGAGGTTCCCTTGGCGACCAATCCCGCGCGAACAAGCGTCAGGAGTTCTTTGCTTGGAGCAGGTATCGTGTTCATTCTGTACAATCCCTTTGGTGACACATCTACATGGTGAACATGAAACGTGACTACGTCAAGAGGTGAACATGATTTCTGACTGTGCCTTCTATGTCGTGTGCGAGCGGCTCAAGCAGGTCCTAAACCTAAGCAGTGATAGGGCATTGGCCGCAGAGCTGGGAATGAAACCAGCCGCCTTCTATAACAGGAAGAAGTCGGAGTCTCTTCCACTAGAAGAGATCATAGATACCTGCTTATCACGAAATGTGTCTCTTGATTGGCTGTTCACCAACGAGGGGCAGCCCCTACGGAGCGGGCCACAGCCCGACCTTCCCACGGTCGCCGCCGTTGAACCCCGGCTTCTCGGGCTTGTGATGGCCGAACTTGAGCGAGCCAGGGCGTTCGAAGAGAAGGCCGATAGCGCGGTGGCGAAGGAAAGAGCGGTCAAGGCGGCGAAGATGGGGTTCTTGGCCGCTCGCGTCTATAACAAGGCAATGTTCGTGAAGAATGCCAAGCTTCAGTTGGCTGCGATTAGAGAAGACGCCGAGGGTTATGCCTACGTGGCACGAGTCTTCTCCAGTGATGATGTCTCGCTTGACGAACAGGAGGGGAAATCCGACTAGGGGTGCCAGTCGGATGTGTAGTTGGTTTTTTGACGTACTGATGCGAACACGTTATGTGTTCACTCGACGCCCAATGAGCGGTGAGAGCTTGGGGCGGCGGGGAGGCGCCCGGATGTCTGCCCTGGCGGAAGGCACTGGCCGACTTTCGGCAAGATTGCGCTAATCGTTGCGCTTACCTTGCGCTAGTCGTTGCGCTAATCCCGGATATTTCACGATGCGGGATAGAATCAAGGCATTTCGGGGGTTGGTGTCCAGATATTTTCCCCTATTTGCCACTAAATTCCAGAATTTTCCGGGTGTATTGCATCCTCTAGCTCCGGAATAATTCCATCCCTCCTAGTTTTTCGAGCGATGCACGAGGAAATCCACGAGGTGGTTGCGGATGCGGTAGAACTGCGGGTCGTGGTGCATGTCGGTGCGCGTGCGGCTGCGCGGCATCGTGATGTCGACGATCTCGGCGATCTTCGCCAGCGGCCCGTTGCTCATCAGGATCACCTTGTCGGCGAGCAGGATGGCCTCGTCGACGTCGTGCGTGATCATGAACACCGTCTGCCCGGTCGCCTGCACGATCTTCA
Source organism: Aromatoleum toluvorans (assembly GCF_012910905.1). GTDB lineage: Bacteria > Pseudomonadota > Gammaproteobacteria > Burkholderiales > Rhodocyclaceae > Aromatoleum > Aromatoleum toluvorans. The sequence continues at coordinate 15,612 of NZ_WTVN01000058.1, read as the reverse complement.
GCAGCTCGTCCTGGATCGTGCCGCGCGTGAGCGCATCGAGCGCGCCGAAGGGCTCGTCGAGCAGCAGCATCTTGGGCTGGATCGCGAACGCGCGGGCGATGCCGACGCGCTGCTTCATGCCGCCCGACAGTTCCGCCGGCTTCTTGTGCAGCGCGTGCCCGAGCCCGACCATGCCGAGGTATTTCGTGCAGTGCGCCTCGACCGCGGCACGCGACCAGTCCGGCCACTTCGACTTCACCGCGAACGCGACGTTGCCGAGCACGCTCATCCACGGCATCAGCGCGTGGCCCTGGAACACCACGCCGCGGTCGAGGCTGGGCCCCTTCACTTCGCGCCCGTCCATGATCACCGCGCCGCCGCTGGGCTCCTCGAGGCCGGCGAGCACGTTCAGGATGGTCGTCTTGCCGCAGCCCGAGTGGCCGATGATGCAGACGAATTCGCCCTTGCCGATGCCGAAGTGGATGTCCTCGAACACCGGCGGGTTGGCCGCGGCGCCGCTCGCGGGGTAGGCCTTGCGCAGGCCTTCGACGGAGAGGAAATGCATGCTCATGCTCATTGCTCCCGGTAGGTGACGAGTTTCTGCAGGCGGCCGAACAGCTGGTCGAGCACCATGCCGACCAGGCCGATCATCACGACGGCGAAGATCACGTTGGGCAGCGCGAGGTTGTTCCACTCGTTCCACACGAAGTAGCCGATCCCCGTGCCGCCCACCAGCATCTCGGCGGCGACGATCACCAGCCAGGCGATGCCCATCGAGATGCGCATGCCGGTCAGGATGGTCGGCGCGGCCGCCGGCAGGATCACCTGGAAGGCCTTGCGCAGCGGCCCGACTTCCAGCGTGCGCGCGACGTTGATCCAGTCGCGGCGCACCGAGGCGACGCCGAACGCGGTGTTGATCAGCATCGGCCACAGCGAGCAGATGAAGATCACGAAGATGCCCGACACGTCCGAGTCCTTCAGGCTGTAGAGCGCGAGCGGCATCCACGCGAGCGGCGAGATCGGCTTGAGGAGCTGGATGAAGGGATCGAGCGCCTGGAACAGCAGCGGCGACATGCCGATCGCGAAGCCCAGCGGCAGCGCGACCGCGACCGCGAGCGCGAAGCCGAGCCCGACGCGCCACAGCGAATGGGTGACCTGGATGCCGATGCCCTTGTCGTTGGGCCCGCGGTCGTAGAACGGCTCCGACAGGTAGGTGACGAAGGCCTCGCCGACTTTCGCCGGCGTCGGGAAGCCGGTGCTCCGGCCCTTGCCCATCAGCGCCGCGTACTCGGCGTCCGCGCTCGTCGCCGGCGCGTCCTTGCGGTAGGTCGCGAGCGACCAGGCGCCGAGGAAGAGCGCAAGGATCAGCAGCGACAGCAGCGCCGCCTTGAATGCCTGTTTCCTGAACATGACGGTCTCCTCAGGCCTTGCGGATCGCGAAACTGTTGGCGTACGCCTCGACCCGCGCCGGGTCGAACTCCTTGCCCATGATCACGGCCTTGCGGCTGTTGTCGCGCGGGGCGGCCATGCCGACGGCGGCCATGTGGCGGCGCGCGTCGGTCAGCAGATAGACCTTCTCGGCGATGTCCTTGTAGCGCACGTCGCCCTTCACGTAGCCCCAGCGCTTCATCTGCGACAGGATCCAGTACGCCATCGAGTACCACGGGAAGGGGTCGTAATCGACGCGCTCGGGCACGTTCCTGACGTTGCCCAGGCCGTCGGCGAAGCGTCCCGTGAGCACCTGCTCGAGCACCGCCTTCGGCTGGTTCAGGTAGTTCGCCGGCGCCAGCACCTCGGCCATGAGCGGGCGGTTCTTCGCATCGCGCGCCATCGCCGCGGCGTTGAGCACGGCGCGGTACAGCGCCGCGAAGGTGTTGGGGTTCTGGCGGATGAACTCGGTCGGCACGGCGAAGGAACAGCACGGATGGCCGTCCCAGATCTCGCGCGACAGGATGTGGATGAAGCCCGCCTCGTCGAACACCGCGCGCTGGTTCACCGGGTCCGGCCCGAGGAAGCCGTCGATGTTGCCCGCGCGCAGGTTCGCGACCATCTCGGGCGGCGGCACGACGCGCAGCTGCACGTCGGTGTCGGGATCGAGGCCGTGCTCGGCGAGGTAGTAGCGCAGCAGGAAGTTGTGCATCGAGAACTCGAACGGGATCGCGAAGCGGAAGCCCTTCCAGTCCTTCGGATCGCGCTTGTCCTTGTGCTTCATCGCCAGCGTGATCGCCTGGCCGTTGATGTTCTGGATCGTCATGACGTTGGTCGGCGCCGGGTTGGAGCCCACGCCCAGCGACATCGCGAGCGGCATCGGCGCCAGCATGTGCGACGCGTCGTACTCGCGGTTGGTGACCTTGTCGCGGATCAGCGCCCAGCCGGCCGTCTTCATCAGCGTCACATCGAGGCCTTCGCGCCGGTACAGGCCCAGCGGGTCGGCCATGATCAGCGGGCTCGCGCAGGTGATCGGGATGAAGCCGACCTTCAGCTCCTTCTTCTCCAGGCTGCCCTTGTCCTGCGCCATGGCTTCCAGCGTGCCGAAGGGGATGATCGACGAGATCGCCGCCCACGCCGTCGAGGCGCCCACCGTGCGCAGGAAGCGGCGGCGCTCGGCGTCCTGCGGAAAGAGCGCGCGCATCACCGTCGACTGGATCACGCGCCGGTTGAGCGCCTCTGCATCGGCGAGTTCGTGTTCGGCCTGCGACGCATGCCGGCCGCAGCTGCAGCCGGTAAGCGTGCTGTCCGGATCGAAGGGGTTGTTGAGGGACATTTTTTGGGCTCCTGTCGGGGTCATCGGGGTGCTGTTGCATTGCAGCAATCGGGCCACTTTGTCGACGGCATGCAGTGCTTATCTAATGGCTTGTTTGCATTGATCTTTCCGGTGTTGGCGCGGCTCGTGCGAGCTCGGGCGCTTCCCTCCGCGATCGCACCGGACGAGTGCATGCCAGGCTGCGGTGCATCGTCCTGGCCTTCAGGGCCCGAGCAGCTCGAAATCGGCCTTGGTCACGCCGCACTCGGGGCAGTACCAGTCCTCCGGGATGTCGGTGAAGGCCGTGCCGGGCGCGATGCCGTGCTCGGGCGCCCCCGCTGCTTCGTCATAAACCCAGTTGCAGACCTGGCACACCCACCGGGCGTGTTGTGCGACTTCACTCATGTGTCGGCTCTCCGATGGCGATGGCGGGTCACGTCCGCATGGCCGCGGCGCGGCCTTCGAGACGGGCGATCTCGCGGCGCAGGTGCTTGGTGGCGGGAGTGACGATGGCGATGAAGTAGGACTCGCGCAGCCGGCGCTGCGGGGCGTTGCGCACCAGATACCCCTTGGCGCCCTGGTGCAGCATCGCCGCGTGCGCGGCGCGCAGCGACAGCTCGCTGCCAGCGAGGCGCAGCTTCAGCACGTCGAGGATCCGCGGCGTGGCGGGGTGGCGCTCGATCTCGTCGGCCAGCGCGTAGGTGGCCGCGCGGGCGTCGTCGAGCGCGGCCTCGATGTCCTCCACCTGGTCGTCGAGGTACTGGTTCACATGCGCGTGGCTGCGGTTCGACTGCGCCATCAGCTGCGCGCACGCGTCGATCAGGCCGAGGCCCATGCCCATCTGCGCGTGGATCATGCCGGGCTTGATGCGGCGCACGTAGTCGGCCGACTCCTGCGGGTGGGCGAGCACCATCGCATCGGGGACGAAGGCGTCCTTGAAGTGGCAGGCGAGCGTGCGGGTGCCGTCCAGGCCGATGAAGTGGGCGCAGTCGACCAGTCTGAAACCGGGCTGGCTGCAGTCGACCAGCACGAACACCAGGCCCTCGCTTGCGCCATCCGCGCCATGCACCGGGCAGCCGGTGGTGAAGAAATGCGTCGCGCCCAGGTTCGACACCCACGGCAGCACGCCGTTGATCAGGTAGCCGCCCTCGACCCGGCGTGCCGACAGGCGGAAGGCCTCGATGCTGTCGGCGGACTTCACGGTGTTCGACAGGCCCGTGCCCACCAGCACCTCGCCCGCGGCGATGCGGGGCAGGAATGCCCGCTTCAGCGCTTCGTTGTCGCTGAGCTGGAGGTAACGCGCGCACGCGGTCTGGCACCACACCGTGAAGGCGCTCGACACGCATTCTTTGGCGACTTCCTCGATGACGCGCACGACGTGCGCGAGCCCCAGGCCGTTGCCGCCGAACGCCGGCGAGACCGCGCCGCGGAAGCCCCCGGCCTGGCCCAGCGCGCGCAGGAAGGCCTCGGGATATTCGGCCTTGAGGTCGACATCGAGCACCTTGGGGGCGAGGGTGGCGGCGATGACTGCGCGCACCTCGTCAAGGCTTTCCTCGATCGCGCAGGCGGAAGGGGCGAAACCGCGGATCAGCGCGCGATCGGCGGCCGGCGCGGCGGCGGTGGAAGCAGGCATTGCAATCTCCTGGTCGGACGGGCGGGCCCGTGTGGTTGGCTTAGCCGAGTAATGGCAAGCCCCGTGCCAGGAGATAAAAACCTGTTAAATCAGATCATTGGCTGTTGCGGGGATTTTCACCCAATATCCAATGTGTGAACAATTTGTTTACACATTGTTCTTCCGCCGCGACGGGACGGCGATGTCCAGCACCTCGACCCGGTAGTTCAGCTGGCGCAAGGTCAGGTTCAGTGCCCGCGCCGTGCGGGACTTGTTGCCGCCCTGGCGCGCGAGCTCCGCGGCGATCAGCGCGCGCTCGTCGCCCGCGACCGGCTGGTAGCTGCGGATGCCCGGCAGCGCGGCGTCGCCGCCGGCGGACGGCCCGCCCGGCAGCGCCTCCGGTGGCAGCCCCCGGGCTTCGGTGAGCAGCGCGAGATCGACCGTCGCCGCGTCGATCTCGTCGCTACGCGACAGCAGCACGATGCGTTCGACGACGTTGTAGAGCTGGCGGATGTTGCCCGGCCAGGGATGGGACACGAGGCTGGACAGCGCGGCCGGCGTGATCAGCACGTTGCGCTGGTGCCGCTGGTTGAGCTGGGACACGAAATAGCGCACCAGCAGCTTGATGTCGCCCGGGCGCTCGCGCAGCGACGGCAGGCGGACCGGGATGACGTTGAGGCGGTAATAGAGATCGAGCCGGAACCGTCCCGCCCGCACCAGCGCCATCATGTCCTGATGGGTCGCGGCAACGACGCGCACATCGACGGGAATCTCGCCGCGTCCGCCGAGGCGTTCGATCACCCGCTCCTGCAGCACGCGCAGCAGCTTCACCTGCACCGGCAGCGGCAGGTCGCCGATCTCGTCGAGGAACAGCGTGCCGCCGTCGGCCTGCTCGAAGCGTCCGATGCGCTGCTGGTTGGCGCTCGTGAACGCGCCCTTCTCGTGGCCGAACAGCTCCGCCTCGAACAGCGTCTCGGGGATCGCCGCGCAATTGACCTTGACGAAAGGCCGGTCGCGGCGCGGGCTCTGCAGGTGCAGGGCGCGCGCGAACAACTCCTTGCCGGTGCCCGACTCGCCCAGCAGCAGCACGGTCGCATCGGTCGGCGCGACCTGCTCGAGCTGGTCGAGGGCGGCCAGCAGTTGCGGCGACTCGCCGATGATGCCCCAGTTGTTCTTGCCCGGCGCGCGCTGCTGCAGCGCGGCCTTGAGCGAGCGGTTTTCCTCGGCGAGCTCGGCCGTGCGCTTGTCGACCAGCTGGCGCACCTTGTAGATCTGTCCGATCAGCTCGGCCACCGTGCGCAGCACTTCGAGGTCGGCGCCGAGCGCGCGCTGGCGCGAGCGCAGGCGGTGCACGCCGAGCACGCCTTCGATGCGCCGGTCGACGCGGACCGGCAGCGCGATGAAGGACACCGTCTCGTGCGGCAGCGTCGAGCGTTCGACCGCGCGGGCGAGGTAGTTCGGATCGGCATCGATGTCCTGCACGATCTGCGTTTCGCCGGTCTGCATCACCCGCCCGGTGATGCCCTCGCCGGGCGCATAGCGGCCGCGCCGGATCTCCGCGCGCGTGAGGCCGTAGGCGACGCGGATCGCCAGCCCGCCGGTCGTCCCGTCACGCATCACCAGGCGTCCGCGGTTGAGGCCGAGCAATTCGGACAGCAGGTGCAGGATCTCGCGTACCGCCTTCTCGGGTTCCAGCCCCCGGCTGATCAGGCGGATGCTTTCGCGCAGCAGCAGCTTTTCCTGTTCGACGAGTGCTTCTCTGGCCGTGGACGATTCGCTCATGGTCTTCTGCATGGGGGACGGGGGCGAGCGTCACCGCAGCACGCCGCGCGCACAGCATAACGCCCTTCGTTCCGTGCCGCGCCCGTTGAGCGCGCGCGGCGGCACGGCGAACGCTTGGGCGTCAACGGAGCCGGCCCACAGTGGTTGCGCAGGTAGGAGACGTGGCCGGGGACGAAATCGACGTCGGGAAAGGCCGCGGCCGCCGCACCGGTGGCGATCGTCTGCCGGACCGGCAGGGGCGCCGTCGTTGCGAAGGGGGTTGCGGCCGCGGTGGAAGCGGTCACCGGACGCCGTGCAAGCAGGCGTTCGGCAATGGCGTCCTAAAGCGAATGGGTGATCCTATCCATGCGCCGTTTGAGACGCTCCGGCGCGCTTCGTTCCCGCCCGGAAGGGGTGTTTCCCGCTTACTCGGGGCGGAAAGCGTAGAAGAGCCCGGGTGCGCCGACGACGTAGAGGCTGCCGCGCCCGTCGAGCGCGATCCCCGCGGCCTGCGGGACGCTCTCCGCGAGGCCGGCGAAGCCCGCGCCGAGTTCCTGGTAGCCGATCTGGCGGCCGTCCGTGTCGATCTCCAGCGCGAGCCGGGACGCGGCGCTGAGCAGGAGCAGGTGGCCGGTGCGCGGGTCGAATTGCACCGAGGAGAGGTCGCGGGCGAGGAGCTTGCCGCGCAGCCAGGCCTCGCGGTCGATGATCTCGGCGTCGCCCTGCCCGGCGAGGCTCGCGCGCAGGTCGCGGATCTCGTGGAGCCCACGCGGCGCGTGTTCCGTGACGAAGAGGCGGTCGCCGGCCTCGTTGTAGGCGATGCCCGCGATGCCGGAGCCGATACCGTCACTCGGCGCGAGCGTCAGCGTCGGCAGGCTGTCGCGCGACAGGACTGCGTCGGGGCCGGCCGGGACGGGCGCGACGACGAGCGACTGGTGCGCTTCGGCGAGCAGCAGACGGCCGTCGCCCAGTACGGCGACGCCGGCGAGGTCGTGGAAGCCGGCGAGCGGATGGCGCGCCAGCACCTCGCCGCGGGCGTCGAGCGCGAGGAGCTGCGGCGGTTCATTGCCGACCGCCCACAGGTGGTTGCGCTGTGCGTCCCACGCGAGGCCGGAGAGCCCGCGCGTGACGCCCGCGACGGGGCGGGCCTCGACGCTCACGCGGTAGTCGGTCAATGCGCTGACCGTGCCTTGCGGGCGGGCCGGTTTCAGCGCGGTGATCGTTGCGGCGAAGGCGCGGTCGGGCAACCCGGGGTCGGCCTGCAGCGCGAGGCCCAGCGCCAGCGCCGCGAAGATTCCGCCCCACCAGGCATTCGGGCGGGGGAACGCGAGCGGTTTCGCGAGGCGTTTCGAGAGGGGAGTCGACAGGGTGGTCATGGCGCTGCCTTGTGTGTTCGTGCATGCAGCGTCCAGTCTCGCAGGCCAATGTTTCAGGCGCTTGTCGACGGGGGCGGATCGCGTGCTACTGTAGCCGGCCGCGCGGCGGAAGCGGCTTCCACGGGGATCGCCATGCGACATGGATTGTCGCGAACGGGCGTTAGAGTGTGTGCCGTGGCCGCGACGGCGGCGGAAGAGTGTGCGGGAGACGGGACAGGCATGGGGCGCGAGGACGATCTGGCGGGCGAACTGGGCGGCGGGCTGATGGTGATCCACGGCAATCACCCGGAGGCGCTGCGCGACGTGCTGGTCGCGTGGATGAAGCGCCATCCGCTGGCGCCGCTGGAGAACGAGCTGATCCTCGTGCAGAGCAACGGCATCGCGCAGTGGCTGAAGATGGCGCTCGCGGCCGACGAGGCGGCGGGGGGCTGCGGCATCGCGGCGGCGCTGGACGCCTTCCTGCCGTCGCGCTTCGTGTGGCAGGCCTATCGCGCGGTGCTGGGCATGGAGGCGGTGCCCGAGGTGTCGCCCTTCGACAAGCCGCGGCTGGTGTGGCGGCTGATGCGCCTGCTGCCGGCCTTGCTGGCGCGCGCGGAGTTCGCGCCGCTCGCGCGTTTCCTGTCGGACGACGAGGACCTGCGCAAACGCCACCAGCTCGCCGAGCGCCTCGCCGACCTCTTCGACCAGTACCAGATGTACCGCGCCGACTGGCTCGCGGCGTGGGCCGACGGCGACGACGTGATCCTCACCGCGCGCGGCGCGCGCGAGCCCTTGCCGGCGGCGCAGCGCTGGCAACCGGCGCTGTGGCGCGCGCTGCTCGACGATGTCGGGGCGGCCGCAGCCGGCAGCGGCCGGGCAGCGGTGCATACGCGCTTCCTCGCCGCGGTCGCGCGGCTGCAGGGCGCCCCGCGTCCGACTGCGCTGCCGCGCCGCGTGATGGTCTTCGGCATCTCGTCGCTGCCGGCGCAGACGCTCGAAGTGCTCGCCGCGATCGCGCAGTGGAGCCAGGTGCTGCTGTGCGTGCATAACCCCTGCGAGCACTACTGGGCCGACATCATCGCGGACAAGGACCTGCTGCGCGCGGGGCGCTCGCGCCAGGCGCGCCGCGCCGACATGCCGGAAGTGCTGGCCGAGGAGGCGCTGCACCTGCACGCCCATCCCCTGCTCGCGGCGTGGGGCAAGCAGGGGCGCGACTTCATCGGCCTCCTCGACGAGCACGACGCGGGCGAGGCGCGCGCCCGCTACGCGCCGCAGTTCGCGGAACTCAGCCAGCGCATCGACCTCTTCGAGCCGCACGGCGAGGACTCGCTGCTGCACCAGCTGCAGGACGACATCCGCGACCTGCGCCCGCTCGCCGAGACGCGCGCGCGCTGGCCGGCGCTCGATCCCGCCTCCGACCCTTCGATCCGCTTCCACGTCGCGCACGGCCCGCAGCGCGAAGTCGAGATCCTGCACGACCAGCTGCTCGCGGCCTTCAACGCCGACGCCGGCCTGCGCCCGCGCGACGTGATCGTGATGGTGCCCGACATCGACGCCTACGCGCCGCACATCCAGGCGGTGTTCGGCCTGATGGACGCCGACGACCCGCGCTTCATCCCCTTCACGGTCGCCGACCAGGGCCTGCGCCACCACGATCCGCTGCTCAACGCGGTCGAAAAGCTCCTCGGCCTGCCGCAGTCGCGCGTGGCCGTGTCCGACGTGCTCGACCTCCTCGAAGTGCCCGCCTTGCGCGCGCGCTTCGGCATCGACGAGGACGAGGTGCCGCTGCTGCACCGCTGGGTGCGCGGCGCCAACATCCGCTGGGGCCTGCACGCCGAGCAGCGCGCGAGCCTCGGCCTGCCCGAAGGCGCCGGGCAGAATTCCTGGCTGTTCGGCCTGCGCCGCATGCTGCTGGGCTACGCGGTCGGCGCCGCGCGCGACGCGGACGGCGCCTGGCAGGGCATCGAGCCGTACGACGAGATCGGCGGCCTCGATGCGGGGCTCGTCGGTCCGCTCGCGGCGCTGCTGGAACGGCTCGACGCGAGCTGGCGGATGCTGCGCGATCCGGCGACGGTCGACGGCTGGTGCGTGCGCCTGCGCGGCCTGCTCGCGGACTTCTTCGATCCCGCCGACGGCAGCGGCGCCTTCACGCTGCAACGCCTCGAGGCGGCGCTGCAGGCGTGGCAGGAAGCCTGTGCCGCCGCCGAGCTCGTCGAGGCGTTGCCGCTGTCGGTGGTGCGCGAACACTGGCTCGCGCAGCTGGACGAATCGGGCCTGTCGCAGCGCTTCTTTGCCGGCGCGGTGACTTTCGCGACGCTGATGCCGATGCGCGCGATCCCCTTCCGCCACGTGTGCCTGCTCGGCATGAACGACGGCGACTACCCGCGCACGCGCGTGCCGATGGACTTCGACCTGATGGGGCGCGACTACCGCCCCGGCGACCGCTCGCGGCGCGAGGACGACCGTTACCTGTTCCTCGAAGCGCTGCTCTCCGCGCGCGAACGCCTGCACGTGAGCTGGGTCGGGCGCAGCATCCACGACAACACCGAGCGCCCGCCGTCGGTGCTGGTCGGCCAGCTGCGCGACCACCTCGCGGTCGGCTGGCGGCTCGCGGGGCAGGATGGCGACGCTGCCGGCGAGCGCCTCGTCGCTGCGCTCACCGTCGAGCACCGCCTGCAGCCCTTCAGCGCCGACTATTTCCCCGCCGACGGGGCCGCCACGCCGCTCTTCACCTATGCGCGCGAATGGCGCGAGGGCCTGGCCGCCGCGGCCGCGGTGGCAGCGCCGGGCGCGTTGCCGCCGCTGGAAGAGACCGAGCCGCTGACCCTGCGCGAGCTCGCCGATTTCCTCAAGGAGCCGGCGAAGGTCTTCCTGCGCCGGCGCCTGGGGGTGTATTTCGAGCTCCCCGATCCGTCGAGCGAGGACCATGAACCCTTCGCGCTCGACGCGCTGGAGAACTGGCAGCTGCAGGACGAACTCATCGCCGCCCAGCTCGACGCGCTGCGCCATGACGCACCGCGCGAGGAGGCGTTGGCGCGGACGCTCGCGCGCATCGAGCGCCGCGGCGAACTCGCGCCCGGGCACTTCGCGGCGCTGATGCAGGCGCAGCTCGCCGAGCCGATGGAAAACCTCTTCGAGCGCTACGCCAAGGCGCTCGCGGACTGGCCGGAGGCGGTCAAGCCGGACGAGGAAATCATGTTCGAACATGCGGTCCGCGGCACGCACCTCGTCGTCGCGGACCGCCTCGGCAGCCTGCGCCGCGGCGCGGACGGCCGGCGTGGTCGCATCGTGCTGGAACGCAGCGGCGTGGTGACGAAGCACAAGAAATACCGCCGCGACAAGCTGCTGCGCCACTGGATCGCACACGTCGCGGGCCACCTCGCGGGCGCGCCGCTGACGAGCCACGTCGTCGGCAAGGTCGGTGACGCGCCCATGGAGGCGCTCGACGTCGAGGCCGCGCGCGGCTGGTTCCGCAGCCTGCTCGACGCCTGGCATGAAGGCCTCGCGCGGCCGCTGCCGCTCGCCGCGCAGACCGCCTTCGCCTGGATCGACGCGGGTGGGCGCAGCGATACGCCGAAGGACAGCGATGCCGGCCGTGCGGCGCGGCTCGCCTACGAGGGTGACGGCTTCTGGCGCCGCGGCGAGGTTGAGGACAGCCCCTATCTCGCGCGCGCGTGGCCGGATTTCGATGCGCTGTGGGCGGACGGCGAGTTCGCACGCCGCGCCGACACGCTGCTGCGGCCGGTCTATCTGGGGATCGGCACGACCAAGGACCACAAGCCGGGCCTCGCGCAGGGAGCCGAGGCATGACCGCCGCCATGACGACTGCCCAACCGACCCCCGCCCGCAGGCTCGACCCGCTCGCCTTCCCGCTGCACGGCAGCCGCCTCATCGAGGCGAGCGCCGGTACCGGCAAGACCTTCACGATCGCCGCGCTGTATGTGCGCCTCGTGCTCGGCCACGGCGGCGACGCGGCCTTCGCGCGCGCGCTCACGCCGCCCGAAATCCTCGTCGTGACCTTTACCGACGCCGCGACCAAGGAGCTGCGCGACCGCATCCGCGCGCGCCTCGCCGAGGCCGCGACGTGCTTCCGCGCCGATCCGGCGGCGGTCGGGACGACGGCACGCGGCGAGGACTTCCTGCACGACCTGCGCGCCGACTACCCGCCCGCCGCGTGGCCCGGCTGCGCGCGCAAGCTGCAGCTCGCCGCCGAATGGATGGACGAGGCTGCGGTGTCGACGATCCACGGCTGGTGCAAGCGCATGCTCAACGAGCACGCCTTCGACAGCGACAGCCTGTTCACGCAGCAGCTCGAAACGGACCAGGGCGAACTGCTCGCCGAGGTCGTGCGCGATTTCTGGCGCAGCTTCTTCGTGCCGCTGGACGAGCGCGCGGTCGCCCAGATCGCCGGTTGGTGGGCGACCCCGGACGCGCTGCAGGCGCAGCTCGGCAAGCTGGTCGAACACGCCGAAGCGCTGGACGATGCGCCCGCGCCGGCCGCGGCGATCGCCGCGGCGCGCGACGCCAAGGCGCGCGCGCTCGCGGCGCTCAAGGCGCCGTGGGTGGAATGGATCGAGGCGCTGCAGGAATTGTTCGACGGCGCCGTCGCGGCGAAGAAGATCAACGGCCACAAGCTCAAGAAGGCGCACTACGACAACTGGCTCGACGTCCTGCGCGCCTGGGTCGCCGACGCGGACCAGGTCGTGCCCGCGCTCACCGATTCGGCGTGGAAGCGGCTGACGCCCGAGGGCTTTGCCGAAGCCTGGAAGGATGGCGAGGCCCCCCGGCATCCCGCCCTCGAAGCGCTGTCGTCCCTGCGCGGCGAACTGGCGCAGCTCCCCGATGCCCGCGCCGAGCTGCTGCGCTTCGCCGCGCGCTGGGTCGCGCGCCGCTTTGCCGCCGAGCAGCAGCGCCGCGCGCAGATGGGCTTCAACGATCTGCTCACGCGCCTCGCCGCCGCCTTGCAGCAGCGCAACGGCGAACGCCTCGCCGAGGTGATCCGCGCACAGTTCCCGGTCGCGCTGATCGACGAGTTCCAGGACACCGACCCGGTCCAGTACGACATCTTCGACCGCGTCTATCGCATCGACGCGAACGCCCCCGACACCGGCGTGGTGCTGATCGGCGACCCCAAGCAGGCGATCTACGCCTTTCGCGGCGCCGACATCTTCACTTACCTGCGCGCGCGCCGTGACGCCGGCGGGCGCCTCTTCACGCTGGGAACCAACTACCGCTCCACCGACGGCATGGTCGCGGCGGTGAACCGCTGCTTCGCGCAGGCCGAGGCACGCGAGGACGGCGACGGCGCCTTCCTGTTCCGCGCGCAGGACGACAACCCCGTGCCCTTCCTGCCGGTGGTCGCGAACGGCCGGCGCGAGCGCCTCGTCGTCGATGACGCGCCCGTCGCCGCGCTCACCTGCTGGACGCTGGCGGCCGGCGAAGACGGCAAGGCGCTCACGGCCGGCCCCTACCGCGCGCAGATGGCCGCCGCCTGCGCGGCCGGGATCGTGCACCTGCTCCGGCTCGGCCAGCAGGGGCGGGCCGGCTTCGCGCGCGCGGGCGAGCCGCTCGCCGCGCTGCGTCCGGCCGACATCGCGGTCCTCGTGAACAGCCGCACCGAGGCCGACGCGGTGCGTGCCGCGCTCGCTGCGGGCGGGGTGCGCAGCGTGTACCTCTCCGACCAGGAATCGGTGTTCGCGAGTCCGCAGGCGGGCGAGCTGCAGCTGTGGCTCGCCGCCTGCGCCGAACCGGACGACGAGCGCCTGCTGCGCGCCGCGCTCGCCACCCCCTGCCTCGGGCTCGACTGGGCCGCGCTCGACCGCCTGCGTCGCGACGAGCTCGAATGGGAAGCGCGCGTGCTGCAGTTCCGCGACTATCGCCAGCTGTGGCGCCGGCAGGGCGTGCTGCCGATGCTGCGGCGCCTCTTGGGCGACTTCGGCGTGCCGCGGCGGCTGCTCGGTACGGAAGAGGGCGCACCGGCCGACGGCGAACGCGCGCTCACCGACCTGCTGCATCTCGCCGAGCTGCTGCAGCACGCGAGCGTCGCCCTCGAAGGCGAACACGCGCTGATCCGCCACCTGGCCGAACAGCGCGCGGACGCCGCGAACGGCGACGACGCGCGCAAGCTGCGCCTCGAAAGCGACGCCGACCTCGTGCAGGTCGTCACCGTGCACAAGTCCAAGGGCCTCGAATACCCGCTCGTGTTCCTGCCGTTCGCGTGCGCCTGCCGCGTCGTCGATCCCGGCGACCTGCCGCTCAAGCTGCACGACGACTCGGGCCGGCTCAGGCTGGTGCTGGAAGCGGACGGGGACGAGCTCGCGCGCGCCGACCGGGAGCGCCTCGGCGAGGACCTGCGCAAGCTCTACGTCGCGCTCACACGCGCGCGCCACGCCACGTGGATCGGCGTCGCGCCGCTCGACAAGCTCGACCGCAGCGCGCTCGGCCATCTCCTCGCGGGCGGCGCGGCGATCGCGCCGGACGACCTGCCCGCGGCGATCGCGCCGGACGACCTGCCCGCGGCGCTCGCTGCCTTGCGTGGCGACTGCGCGCACATCGCGATCGAACCCGCGCCCGAACCGGCCGGTGAGCGCTTCACGCCGCGCACCGCACAGAGCGTGGTCGGCGCCGCGCGCGCACCGCGCCGTCCGGTGCGCGAAGCCTGGTGGATCGCGAGCTATTCGGCGCTGCGCACCGCGGAGGAGGCGGGCAGCGCGCCAGCCCTTGCCGGCGACGCCGCCGCGGCCGTCGCGGCAAGCCTGCCGCCCGCCGCCGACACGCCCGCCGAGGACACCTTCGCCGAGATCCTCGACGAAGCGCCCGGCCTCCCCGCCGCCCCCGCGGGCGACTCGCGCCTGCACCGCTTCGCGCGCGGCGCGGGCCCCGGCACCTTCCTCCACGAACTCCTCGAATGGGCCGCCCGCGAAGGTTTCGGCCGCGTCCTCGCGGCGCCCGAACGTGCCCGCGACATGATCGCGCGCCGCTGCGCCGTGCGCGGCTGGAGCCACTGGACCGACACGCTCGCGGGCTGGCTGCGCGACTTCGTCGCGACGCCGCTGCCGCTGCCCGACGGCGCCACGCCACGCCTCGCCGATCTCGCGGGCGCCCGCCCGGAGATGGAATTCTGGTTCGAGGCGCACCACGCCAACCTCGCCCGCCTCGACGCCCTCGTGCGCCGGCACACGCTCGCCGCCGCGCCGAGGCCCGCGCTCGCCCCGGGCCAGCTCAACGGCATGCTCAAGGGCTTCATCGACCTCGTCTTCGAACATCGCGGGCGCTACTACGTGGCCGACTACAAATCCAACTGGCTGGGCCCCGACGACGCGGCCTACACCGCGGAGGCCATGCGCGACGCGGTGCTCGCGAAGCGCTACGAGCTGCAGTACGTGCTCTACCTCTTCGCGCTGCACCGCCTGCTCAAGTCGCGCCTGCCCGACTACGACTACGACCGCCACGTCGGCGGCGCCGTGTACCTCTTCCTGCGCGGCAGCCACGCGCCGACGCGGGGCCTGCACTGCGAACGCCCGCCGCGCGCGCTGATCGAGGCGCTCGACGCCGAATTCGGCATGGCCGTCACGGCCGGGGAGGGCGCGCGATGACCCGTGCGACCCGCGGCAGCCGCCCCGGCGCCGAGCTGATGGGCGACCTGTTCGATCCCGCGCCGGCTGCGATCCGCCCGGCCGCGCACCTCGCCGACCTCCCGCAGCTGCTGCAGCGCTGGGTCGAGCACGGCTGGCTGCGCCCGCTCGACCGCGCCTTCGCCCAGTTCCTGCGCGACCATGCGCCCGACGCCGCCCCGCTGCTGCTGCTCGCCGCCGCGCTCGCGAGCCACCAGCTCGGCCGCGGCCACGTCTGCCTCGACCTCGCCGCGACGCTCGCCGACCCGCGCTTCGCGCTGTCGCTGCCGCCCGAGGGGGATGACGAGAGCGACCTGCCGCCGCTGCCCGACGAGGTGCTCGCCGGCGTCACGCTCGCCGACTGGCAGGCGGCGCTCGACCACCCGCTCCTCGTCGCCCTTGGCGCCGGCAACACCCCGCTGGTGCGCGTCGGCACCCGCCTCTACCTGCGCCGCTACGGATGCGCAGCACATTCACGTGGCGCAGGGTTTCGAGTTCGGCAAGGATGCGATCGAACTGTTCGATCCATTCCTCGTTGATCGCATTGAC
>NZ_WTVN01000057.1 GCF_012910905.1 Aromatoleum toluvorans | reverse complement strand
GGCGAGGGGAGCTGCAGGCCGAGGCGCGTGCATACGCGCGCGACAATGCGGTCGCAGCGGTCCCCATCGAAGGTGAATACGTCCTCGAGCAGTGTGCCGAGGTGCTGACCGAGGGCCTCGCGCAGCTGGGCGCGGGCGCGCAGGAAGCGGACCTTGGTGTTGCCGGCGGAAATGCCCAGGACTGCGGCCGTCTCGTCGACGCTCAGGCCTTCCACGGCGCGGAGCATGAACACCGTCCGGTGGCCTTCCGGCAGCCGGTCGATGGAGGCTTCGATGATCCGGCGCAGCTCTGCCCGCATCGCCTCGGTTTCCGGTGTCTGAATGACATCGTCGGTACCTTCGTCGACCAGGGTGTCGAGTCCGGTATCCGATGCCTCGGGTCGGCGTGCGCGCCGGCGCGCAAGCGCCTGGTTGACGACGATGCGGGTCAGCCAGGTGGACAGCTGCGATTCACCACGAAAGCCTCCGAGCGCCCGGTGCGCTTCTATGTATCCGTCCTGTACAGCATCTTCGGCCTCTGCATCGTCGCGCAGGATACTGCGGGCGACTCGGAACAGGCGGCGGTTGTTCTGGCGCATCAGGCGTTCGAAGGCGAAGACGTTGCCGGCAAGGATTCCCTGCACCAGCGCGGTATCCGATTCGGGCGTGGAGGTGGCGGTTGTCATGATGTGCTCCCGGTTTTGCCCATTAGATGGGGACGGGCGCACAAAGGTTACAGTTGCCGCGCGGGTAGGCGTGCGACATGGGCGGACGGCGCCGTGGGGCGACGCCCGCGCAGGTTCAGGCCGGCTGGTCGAACAGGTCGCGCAGGGCGCCCTGGAACAGGCGCGAAACCAGGCCGCGATCGAGGCCCGGATTGCGTATCGTGCGGATCTGCAAGCCTTCGAACATTGCGATGGCGACTTCGACCATCGCATCGATCGTCTGGTCGTCGTCCTGATGGCCCGATGCGCGACGCATGTCCCGCATCGTGAGCGCGAAGCTTTCGCGGCAGAGGCGGTCGGCCTCGTGCACGATCTCGGCGACGTGGGGATTGCGCGATGCTTCGGCGACGATCTCCAGCTTCAGGCCGGCCGTCGCCTGGTCCAGGCATTCATCGATGCCTTCGGCCACGCGCGCGAGCATGGCCTCGCGGACGTTGCAGGCGGATCTAATTTCGGCGGTCAGTGTCAAAAAGCGTTCGAGATCGCGCGCGACGATCGCCGAAATGATCGCTTCCTTGTTCTCGAAGTAGTGATAGATGTGGCCGGGGCTCATTCCGGCCGTCTTCGATATCTGCGCAATGCTTGCGCCGTGGAATCCGTGCTTGCGGAAACAGTCGCCAGCCGCAGCCAGGATCTGCGCGCGGCGCGCTTCGGCACGTGAAGGTTCGACGGAATCAGGGCACATGGAGAGGCCTCTCGTTCTGGTAAACAAATTTGTCGCGAATGTTGTATTGCGTCGTAGGCTAACATAGAATGAGCGTTCGATCTAGAATGACCATTCTAAGGCAGACACGATCAGTTCCTTTCCACTCGCCGCGATCGGCGGTCAGAGATGATTTCGAGACGAAACATGCACAACAACCCCAACCGGTTTTTCTACCCCCTGATTACCGGCCTCGCCGGCGCTTTCGTCCTCGGCGCCTGTAGCAACGGGAATTCGCAGCAGGCGGCTGGCGGCCCTCCGCCCGCGCCGGCCGTGACCGTCGTGTCGGTGCGCGCCGAGCCGGTGCCGCAGACGATGGAGCTTCCCGGGCGGACGGCCCCCTACCTGATCGCCGAACTGCGTCCGCAGGTGGGCGGCATCGTCAAGCAGCGGATGTTTGCCGAGGGCAGCGAGGTGAAGCAGGGACAGGTCCTCTACCAGATCGACCCGGCCACGTATCAGGCGGCGTACGACAGCGCGAAAGCCAACCTCGCGCGTGCGGAGGCGAACGTGCAGGCGGCCCGCCTGAAGGCGGAGCGCTACGCGCAGCTGGTCGGCATCGAGGCCGTCAGCAAGCAGGCCAACGATGACGCCGCGGCCGAACTGAAACAGGCGCAGGCGGAGGTCGCGAGCGCGAAGGCGGCGGTCGACAAGGCGAAGATCGATCTGGATTTCACCCGTGTCACGTCGCCGATCGCGGGCCGCATCGGCCGCTCGGCCGTCACGCCGGGCGCACTGGTCACGGCCAATCAGGCCGCGGCGCTGGCGACGGTGCAGAAGCTGGATCCGATCTACGTGGACGTCACGCAATCGAGTGCCGAATTGCTGAAGATGCGGCGCGACCTTGCCGAGGGGCGCCTGCAGCGCGTCGGCGGCGACGCCGTGCCGGTCAAGCTGGTGCTCGAGGACGGTTCGCTGTACGGGAGCCAGGGCAAGCTGGAGTTTTCGGAGATCACCGTCGATCAGGGTACGGGCAGCGTGACGCTGCGTGCGGTGTTCCCGAATCCGAAGGGTGAGCTTCTGCCGGGCATGTACGTGCGTGCACGCCTTGCGCAGGGCGTGAACAGCGACGCGATCCTCGTGCCGCACGGCGCGTTGAGCCGTGATGCGCGCGGCAATGCGACCGTGATGGTCGTGAACGGCGAGAGCAAGGTGGAGTCGCGCATCGTGACGGCCGCGCAATCGCACGGGGAAGCGTGGGTCGTGACCGACGGGCTGGCCGCGGGCGAGCGTGTGATCGTCGAAGGGCTGCAGAAGGTGCGTCCGGGCGCTGCGGTGCAGGCCCAGGAAGCCGGTGCGGCGGGAGCGCCTGCGCCCGCCGAGGCGGCTGCCGCAGCCGCCAAGTGAGGTAGCCGACGATGGCACGTTTCTTTATTGACCGACCCATCTTCGCATGGGTCATCGCAATCGTGATCATGCTGTTCGGCGCGCTGTCGATCCTGCGCCTGCCGGTGGCGCAGTATCCGTCGATCGCGCCGCCGACCGTGGTGATCAACGCGACCTATCCGGGTGCTTCGGCGAAGACGGTGCAGGACTCGGTGACGCAGGTCATCGAGCAGAAGATGACCGGACTCGACGGGCTGCTGTACATGAGCTCGTCGTCCGACTCCTTCGGCCGCGCGACGATCACGCTCACTTTCGACGCCGGTATCAACCCCGACATCGCCCAGGTTCAGGTGCAGAACAAGCTGCAGCTCGCGCTGCCGCTGGTGCCGCAGGCGGTGCAGCAGCAGGGCGTGCAGGTCGCCAAGTCGACGCGCAACTTTCTGATGGTGCTGGGCTTCGTCGCGAAGGACAAGAGCCTCGACCGTGCCGACCTTTCGGATTTCCTGGTGTCGAGCGTGCAGGATCCGCTGTCGCGCGTGACCGGGGTCGGCGAGGTGCAGGTGTTCGGCGCCCAGTACGCGATGCGCGTGTGGCTGGATCCGGCGAAGCTCAACAACTATCGCCTGACGCCGGGCGATGTGCAGGCGGCCATCCGCACCCAGAACGCGCAGGTGTCCGCCGGCCAGCTCGGCGGGGTGCCGGCCGTTTCGGGACAGGGGTTCACGGCGACGATCACGGCGCAGAACCGCCTGGAATCGGTCGCGCAGTTCGAGAAGATCCTGCTGCGCAGCTCGGCCCAGGGCGGCGAGGTGCGCCTCAAGGATGTCGCGCGCATCGAGATCGGCGCAGAGAACTACGGCATCGTCGGCCGCTTCAACGGCGAGCCTGCCGCCGGTATCGGCGTGAAGCTGGCGGCGGGTGCGAACGCGCTCGAGACCGCGGCCGCGGTGCGCGCGAAGATGGAACAGATGAAGCCGTACTTCCCGGCGGGCATCGAGGTCGTGGTGCCGTACGACACGACGCCGTTCGTGAAGATTTCGATCGAGGGCGTCGTGGAGACGCTGATCGAGGCGATCGCGCTGGTGTTCCTCGTGATGTACCTGTTCCTGCAGAACTTCCGTGCCACGATCATTCCGACGATCGCGGTGCCGGTGGTGCTGCTGGGCACCTTCGGCGTCATGGCGGCGGCGGGATTCTCGATCAACACGCTGACGATGTTCGGTCTGGTGCTGGCGATCGGTCTGCTGGTCGACGATGCGATCGTGGTGGTCGAGAACGTCGAGCGGGTGATGACCGAGGAGGGCCTCTCTCCCAAGGAGGCGACCAAGCGGTCGATGGGGCAGATCACCGGCGCGCTGGTCGGCATCGGCCTGGTGCTGTCCGCGGTGTTCATTCCGATGGCGTTCTTCGGCGGCTCCACGGGCGTGATCTATCGCCAGTTCTCGATCACGATCGCGGCGGCGATGGGCCTGTCGGTGCTGGTCGCGATCGTGTTCACGCCGGCCTTGTGCGCGACGATGCTCAAGCCGGTCGAGAAAGGGCACGAGCACGGCGAGGGCGGCCTCTTCGGGCGCTTCTTCCACTGGTTCAACGTGATGTTCGCGCGCAATACGCAGCGCTACGAGTCGGCCGTCGCCCGCATCCTGCATCGCAGCTTCCGCTTCCTCGCGATCTATGTCGCGATCGTCGTGGTGCTGGGCCTGCTGTTCGCGCGCATGCCGACTTCCTTCCTGCCGGAGGAGGACCAGGGCGTGATGTTCACGCAGATCACGCTGCCGGCCGGCGCGACGCAGGAGCGCACCGTCGAGGTGCTGAAGAAGGTCGAGAAGCACTTCCTCGAGACCGAGAAGGACAACGTGCGCTCGATCTTCACGGCGGCGGGTTTCAGCTTCGGCGGCAGCGGCCAGAACATGGGCCTGGGTTTCGTCGGCATGCGCGACTGGGATGAGCGGCACGAGCCCGGACGCGACGTGAAGTCGGTGGCCGGGCGGGCGATGGGCGTGTTCTCGCAGATCCGCGAGGCGATGGTGTTTGCCTTCGTGCCGCCGGCGGTGCTGGAGCTGGGTACCTCCAACGGCTTCAACCTGATGCTGCAGGACCGCGCCGGCCTCGGCCACGAGGCGCTGGTCGCGGCGCGCAACCAGTTCCTGGGCCTTGCGGCGCAGGACAAGCGGCTCGTCGCGGTGCGCCCGAACGGCCAGGACGACGTCGCGGAGTATCAGCTCGACATCGACCACGCGAAGGCGGGGGCCCTGGGGGTGTCGATTGCGGACGTCAATGACACGCTGAACACCGCGTGGGGTGGCATCTACGTGAACGACTTCATCGACCGCGGCCGCATCAAGCGGGTGTACCTGCAGGCCGACGCCCCGGCGCGGATGACGCCCGAGGATCTCGGCAAGTGGTACGTGCGCAACAAGCAGAACCAGATGGTGCCCCTGTCGGCCTTCATGACGGCGAACTGGGTGTATGGTTCGCCGCGCCTGGAGCGCTACAACGGCCAGCCGTCGATCGAGCTTCTCGGCCAGGCGGCGCCCGGATTGTCGTCGGGTGACGCGATGGCTGCGGTCGAGGAGATCATGACCAAACTGCCCGCCGGCATCGGCTATGAATGGACCGGCACCTCGTACGAGGAACGCCGTTCGGGGGCGCAGGCGCCGGCCTTGTATGCGCTGTCGCTGCTGGTGGTGTTCCTGTGTCTCGCGGCGCTGTACGAAAGCTGGTCGGTGCCGTTCGCGGTGATGCTGGTGGTGCCGCTGGGCGTGCTGGGTGCGATCCTGGCGGCGACCGGGCGCGGGCTGTCGAACGACGTGTATTTCCAGGTCGGCCTGCTCGCGACCATCGGCCTGTCGGCGAAGAACGCGATCCTGATCGTGGAGTTCGCGAAGGCGCAGATGGAGAAGGAGGGCAAGGAATTGATCGCGGCGACGCTGGAAGCCGTGCGCATGCGGTTGCGCCCCATCCTGATGACCTCGCTCGCCTTCGGCCTTGGCGTGCTGCCGCTCGCCAAGGCGACCGGCGCGGGTGCCGGCAGCCAGAACGCGATCGGCACCGGCGTGCTCGGCGGCACGATCGCCGCGACGGTGCTGGGCATTTTCTTCATTCCACTCTTCTACGTCGTGATCAAACGCATCTTCAAGGGCAAGCCGCAGCAGGAGTCGCCGGCGTCCGAAGTGCCTGCAGTGCAGGAGGCAAAGTGATGACTGAACTGCGTACCCTGGTCGTCGCGATGGCCGCCACGCTGCTGGGCGCCTGCTCGCTGATTCCGGCCTATGAGCGCCCCGCCGCGCCGGTGCCGGCGGTGTTTCCTGATACGCCGGCGACTGCCGGCGCACCCGAGGCGCCGGCCTGGCGCGACTATTTCGCGGATGGGCGCCTGCGCGAACTCGTCGAACTCGCGCTCGCGAACAATCGCGACCTGCGCGTCGCCGCGCTCAATATCGAGCGTGCGCGGGCGCAGTACGGTATCCAGCGCGCGGATCTGTTCCCGTCGATCTCGGCGAACGGCGGGCAGACCGCGCAGCGCCTGCCGGCCGAACTGAGCCGGACCGGCCGGACCGGCACAACGCGGCAATACAGCGCGACGGTGGGGTTCTCGGCCTACGAGCTCGATTTCTTCGGTCGCATCCGCAGCCTGAACGAACAGGCGTTGGAGCAATTCCTTGCCACCGAAGAGGCGCGCCGCAGCGCGCAGATCAGCCTCGTCGCGGAAGTCGCCGACGCGTGGCTGCGGCTCGCGGCGGATCGCGAGCGCCAGACGCTGGCGATCAACACGCTCGCGACGCGGCAGAAATCCTACGATCTGACGAAGCGCAGTTTCGACGTCGGGGCGACCTCGGCACTGGACCTGCGCCAGGCGCAGACGCTGCTCGAGGGCGCGCGGGCCGACGTGGCGCGGTATGCGTCGCTCGTCGCCCAGGACCAGAACGCGCTCGCGCTGGTCGTCGGTGCCCCGGTGCCGCCGTCGCTGATGCCGCAGGGTTTCGCCGAGTCGATCACGGCGGTGGCCGAGCTGCCGGCCGGCGTGCCGTCGGAGGTGCTGACCCGCCGCCCGGACATCCTGCAGGCGGAGCGTCAGTTGCGCGCGGCGAACGCCAGCATCGGCGCCGCACGGGCGGCCTTCTTCCCGCGCATCTCGCTGACGGCGTCGGCGGGGACGGCGAGCAGCACGCTCGACGGGCTGTTCGAGGGGGGATCGGGCACGTGGAGTTTCGTGCCGCAGATTTCGCTGCCGATCTTCGAGGCGGGCCGGCTCACGGCGAACCTCGAGGCGACGAAGGTGCAGCGGGAGATCGCGGTGGCGCAATACGAGAAGTCGATCCAGTCGGCTTTCCGCGAAGTGGCCGATGCGCTGGCCGACCGGGCGACGCTCGCCGAGCAGCTCGATGCGCGGCGCAGGCTGGTCGAGGCGACCGGGGAGAGCTTCAAGCTTTCCGAGGCGCGCTACAAGGCCGGCGTCGACAGCTACTTCGGTCTGCTCGATGCGCAGCGCAGCCTGTACGCGGCCGAGCTGGACCTGATCGCGGTGCGCCAGTCCGACGGCGCGAACCGTATCGCGCTGTACAAGGCGCTGGGGGGCGGTTGGCAGTAGGGACACCGCTGGAAAAGTAGTACGCAACAAAGACAAACGGCGGACGAGGAGATCGTCCGCCGTTTGCTTGTTTACACGCCGGCGAGGAGAGGGACCCGCGTGTCTTGCCTCGATCAGCCGCCGGCAATGATGGGCACGAAGGCGACGCGGTCGCCGTGGTGCAGCATGGCATTGCGTTCGCCCGACAGGACCATGTGGCCGTTCACCGCGATGTTCCACGAATGGTCGTTGAGCGCCTCGCGGGCCTCGGGCAGGCGGCGGGCCAGGGCGTCGCGCAGCGCGACGACGTTGGCGACCGGTTCGTCGATGACGACCGTCTTCTCCGGCGCGCCGGGCAGCACGTTGGGGAGTTCGACACGCACCGCGAAGCCGGTGGTGGTGGTGGCGAGCCGTTCATGCCACTCGGCCTTGGGCACGCCCTCGGCGTTGAGGCCGGTGACTTCGTAGAAGCGCGCCTTCATCGCCTCGAATTCCTTGCGGTCGACCTTCTCCCCGGTGAAGGGGCCGACCTGGATTTCCTCTTCGAACCAGCGCTTCGGCAGCGTGTCATCCTTGGCGCGCAGGCCGAAGCGGAAATTGAGCAGGCGTTCCAGACCGGTGATGTTGCGGCCGATCTCGTTCAGTTGCTCGCCGGTGAACTCCAGCTCCGTCGCGGTCGACACCTGGGTCGCGAAGTCGCCGCAGTCGGGTGTCGTCGGCGAGTTGAAGAGCTTGGTGTTGAAGCGGCACATGCCCACCGAGTCGCCCACGGCGAAGGTGTTCTCGCAGCGGCGCACGGCGAACTCCTTGCCCTCGTAGCGGTTCGGCTCGGCCGCGACGGTGCCGCCGTAGAGTTCGGTCTTGAACGCGGCGTCGTCGTTGATGCGCGCGTTGATCTCGAGCGTGACGCGGTTCCGCAGGTGGTCCATGCCGCGCGTGGCGACCGACAGGCCCAGCGCGAAAGCCTTGAGGATGCGCGCGTCGTGCGGATCGGACTGGAACAGGCCCTTCACCGCCATGCGGTAGTCGAGCGCCTCGGCGGGGTACTTGCCGCGCTCGACGGCGCGCGCCGAGTCGGCGATGGTGTCGCCGAAACCTTCGCGCTTCGCGGTCATGAACAGCAACTTCTCGACCGTCTCGTAGTTGCCCCACGACAGGTCCAGCCCGCCGGTGTGGCTTGCGTCGATGATGCCGCGCTGCCACAGCTCCATCGCCCACGCGATCGCGCTGCCGGTGGAGGACGAATCGAGGCCGAGGTCGTTGAGGATGTTGTTCAGGCGCAGGATGTGCTCGGGCTCCTTCAGGCCGATCATCGGGCCGAACTTGCCGACGGTGACGTACTCGGGGCCGTCGCCCTTGTCGTACTGGTCGAACTTGCCGTCGCCCTTGATGCCGTTGTAGGTGCGCTGCTTGCCGTGCTCGATGTCGGCCTGCGCCTTGTCATAGCTGGCGTTGCCCTTCAGCCCCTTGAGCGCGGCCGAGCCCCAGCCGCCCTTGCCTTCGGGCGTCATGTCGTTGAGGTTGCGGCAATGCACCGGGCACTTGAAACAGCCGTCCATGCCGGGGCGGTAGGGGTCGAAGTTGTCCGCGTCGAGCGTCTCGTGCCACGCGGTCTTCTGGTTGTTGAGCGTGCCGAGCGCGCCGAGCACGCGCGAGGGCTTGTACAGGAAGGGGGTGCCGACCTGCTTCAGTGCGTTCTTGATGACCGATGTGGAGGTGATCTTCTTGCCGATCACCTTGTTGTGGGCCTTGAGCTCGGCCACCTTGGGCGCCTCGTCGGGCTTGCCGTGCACCATGATCGCCTTCAGGCGCAGTGAACCCATTTTTGCGCCGCCGCCGCCGCGCGCCCAGATCGCCTTGATGCCGCCCATGATGCCGCTGCACAGCGCGAGGTTCTCGCCGGCGGTGGTGATGCGGGCGAGCGCCATGTCCTTGCGTTCGGTGCAGTCGAAATCGCGTTCGATCGCGCCGGGCAGTTCGAGGTTGTTCAGCCCGAGGTAGGGCGTGGCGTCGTGGAATTCGACCTCGTCGTGCGCGATGCGCAGCAGCGTCCATTGCGGCGCCAGGCCGTACAGCACGATGTGGTCGTAGCCGTGGCGCTTGACGAAGGACGGGAAGTAGTCGCCGCCGTTGGTGTCGAGGATCGCATCGCTCTCGGGCGAGCGGCTGGTGAAGTTGCCACGCGTGGCGGCCGGCATGTCGCCGGTGAGCGTGCCGGCGCCGAAGATCAGCGGGACTTCCGGGTCGAGGGCCTTGCGCTCGTCCTGCAGCAGGTTGTAGAGCAGGTACATGTTGGCGCCGCGCCCGCCGAGGTAGGTGCGCAGCACCTCGAGCGGCAGGTACTTGCGCAGTGTCTGGCGTTTTTCCAGATCGACGAACAGCACGGCACCCTGCGTTGCGTACTGCGGCTCGTCGTGCAGACGCGAGCAGAGCTGTTCAACCTTGTCCCTGATTCCCATCTCGATCTCCTGTGTCCGGGGTTGAATCAAGTGTGACAATAAAATTGTTTGAAGTCAAACAAAATAGATGCGGAAACCCGCGTCGTGCAGGCGAGTGGGAAGTGACGGGCGGCAAACTTCCAGGGGATTGGCGCAGGATCCAGCAACGGCGCGGGGACGCGCATCCGAAACGCGGGAAATGCCGTGCCAGCGATGCGATTAGTGCACTGCAAGATAATTTGACATCCATCAAATAAGGTGCAGAAAGCCGCTCGCATGTATTGTTGTCACCCCGCGTCCGACCTATCGTTCGCTCAAATTCGTTGGCCAATGGCGTGGTTCGATGCACCTCAAGACTGTGCGGGCACCGTATCGGGAGCCCGTCGTTATGGAGAAATGCGAATGAATGCGGCTGAAATCCTGCTTTCGGTTGGTGTCGATACGGCGATCGCGATCGAATGCGAAGACCGGCGGGTGACTTACGCGGACTTGCGGGACCGCGTGCGGCGCTCGGCCCAGGCGTGGCAGGCAGTGGGGCTTGGGACAGGCGACCGGGTGATCGTGTTTGCGCCCGACAGCGACGACTGGGCAGTGGCCTATCTCGGCGCGATCTGGGCCGGCGGTGTCGCGATCGGGGTCAATCCGCGTCTGTCGATGCCCGAGCTCGCCCCCCTCCTCAAGGAATGCGAAGCGCGTTTCGTGTGGTGCGAGCCGAATCTGGCGCAGGATCTGCGGGGACTGGTCGCGACCGTCCCCGGCGGGCCGGCCGTGGTCAGCGGCGGGGAATCCGACTGGACGCGGGCGCTCGCAGACGCCGAGGGGATCGACGCGGTGCAGCTCGACGCCGAGGATCCGGCGCTGTGGATCGGGACGTCGGGCACGACCGGGACCCCGAAGGGCGTGATCCACGTGCAGCGCGTGGTCGTGAACGCGCATTCCTTCGCCTGTAATCTCGCGGGACTGACGGCGGCAGACCGCCTGTACGCGACATCCAAGCTGTTCTTCGCCTACGCCCTCGGCAACAGCCTGTTCGCGGGCCTGCGCGCGGGCGCGACGGTGATCCTCGACCGCGAGTGGCCGACGGCCGAACGTGTCGAGGAAATGGTCGAAAAGCATCGCCCGACGCTGCTCTTCAGCGTGCCGACGCTGTACAACAAGATGCTGCAGACGGGGGTCGCCGCGCGGCTGGCGGACCGCGGCATCCGCCATTTCGTGTCAGCCGGCGAAGCGCTGCCGCTCGCGATCCGCCAGGGGTGGCGCGAGCAGACCGGCTGTACGCTGATCAGCGGCTACGGCACGTCCGAGACGCTGTGCCTGATGCTCTACAGCGACGACGACTCGGGCCTGATGCGCCCGACGCCGCTGACGGAAGTGCGCTTCAATCCGGATATCGGTGCGGATCTGCCGCAGCGCATCTGGGTGCGCCACACGACGGTCGCGACCGGTTACTGGAAGCGGCCCGACGCGCAGGTCGATTTCGACAACGGATGGTTCTCGCCGGGAGACATGTTCCTGCGCCATCCGGACGGTCGCCTCGAATACGCGGGGCGCAACGACGACATGCTGAAGATCGCCGGCCAGTGGGTCAGCACGCTGTGGGTCGAGCAGGCGCTGTCCGCGCACTGCGGCGATGCGCTGCACCAGCTTGCGGCGGTCGGCGTGGAATCGGCCGACGGCCTGACGGCGCTGGCGGTGCTCGCCGTGGCGGCGCCGGGGCGCTGGGCCGAGGCGCGCCAGCGCGTGGAGGAGGGCGTCGCCTCCCTGCCGGGCCATCGACGCCCGCGCTGGGTGCATTGGCTCGACGCCCTGCCGCTCACGCCGACCGGCAAGCTGCAGCGCGGAAGATTGCGCTCGCTGCACGAGCGTCACGCCGCGGCCGCCGCGTGAGGCGCTGAAGAACTGCCCAGGGCGACCCGGCGCGGGGTCGCCCGCCTGCAGCAAAGAGGCTGTCGCGGGAAGGGCCACCCGTCAGCCCCTACATTATTCGGCCATCGAGGAGACCATCGTGTCCAGCAATGACGCCGTCGACGTTCAGTCCTTCATAGATCACCAGCCGTTTTCCGGCTTCCAGTGGGTCATCTTTGCCTTGTGCTTCCTGATCGTGCTGCTGGACGGTTTCGACACCGCGGCGATCGGCTACATTGCACCCTCGCTCATCCAGGAATGGGGCGTCACCAAGCCGGCGCTGGCGCCGGTGCTGAGTGCGGCGCTGTTCGGCCTGGCCGGCGGGGCCCTCGCTTCCGGCCCGCTGGCGGATCGCTTCGGTCGGCGGATGGTCCTCAACGCATCCGTGCTGCTGTTTGCAGTGGCGTGCCTGGCCTCGTCCTTCGCGGCGGATCTGCAGGGGCTCACGGTCCTGCGCTTTGTCACCGGCCTGGGCCTGGGCGCCGCGATGCCGAACGCGGTGACCCTGATCAGCGAATACTCGCCGACCAAGCGCCGTGCGCTGATCACCAACGCGATGTTTTCCGGCTTCCCGCTTGGCGCCGCGTTGGGGGGCTTCCTCGCCGCGTGGATGATTCCGCACTTCGGCTGGCGCAGCGTGCTGGTGCTCGGCGGCGTGGCGCCGGCGATTCTCGTGGTGCTGATGCTGCTGGTGCTGCCCGAATCGGTGCGCTACATGGTGGCGAAGGGGCTGCCGGCGGAGCGCATCCGTGCGGTACTCGGCAGGATCTCGGCTGCAGCGTCCGGCGCGCGCGCGTTCACGCTGACCGAGACGAAGTCGGTTGCCGCGGGCAAGCGCGGCCTCGGCGTGGTGCTGTCGCGTTCCTACGCGGTCGGCTCGCTGATGCTGTGGCTCGCGTACTTCATGGGCCTGGTGATCTTCTATGCGCTGATCAACTGGATGCCCATCCTGTTCAAGGACGCGGGCCTCGACCCGAAGACGGCGACGCTGGTCGCTGCGCTGTTCCCGCTCGGCGGCTGCGGGGCGATCTTCTTCGGCTGGCTGATGGACCGCTTCAACGCCAACCGGATCATCGCGGTGGGCTACGCGCTGACGGCGGTGGCGATCTATGCGATCGGGCAGGCGGCCGGCAACGTCGGGGCGCTCGTGGTCGTCGTGTTCGTCGCCGGAACGCTGATGAACACCGCGCAGGTGTCGATGCCGGCCCTTGCCGCGGCCTTCTATCCGACCCAGGGCCGCGCCACGGGGGTCGCGTGGATGCTCGGGATCGGTCGCTTCGGCGGCATCGCGGGCTCCTTCCTGGTGGCGGAGCTGACGCGGCAGAAGCTCGGGTTCAGCGAGGTGTTCATGGTCGTCGCCATTCCGGGGCTGCTCGCGACGGTTGCACTGCTGATCAAGCAGTTCTCCCATCCTGAAACGGCGCCGGCGCAGCAGGCGGGGGACGCCCCGGCGCGCCTCGACGAGGAAATGCAGGCCGCCCACTGAGCGAAGCAGGGAGCAGTGCCGGCCCGGAGCGCGAAGGCGCCGGGCCGGTGAAAAGGGATATGATCGGCGCGTAAATCGGAAAGAAAGGGGCAAGATGCGCGCCGACCAGCTGGATTTCTACTCCCTCGTGGAGTTTGCGCCCGACCGGGGGGCGATCGAGTTCAGCGGGCGGCGTGCGATCCTGTTGCATACCGATGCGATGGGCGCGCTGCGCAAGGAGCTGGTCGAGACCCTCGGCGCGGACATCGCGAAGGTCATCCTGACGCGCTACGGCTTCAGCTGCGGCCACGAGGACGCGGGACTGCTCCCCGGTTTCATGCATCCCGACACCGTCGAGGAGTTCGTGCGCGGCGGGCCGCGCGTGCACATGTTCTCGGGCATCGCGGAAGTCGAGACGCACAGCGTCGAGGTGGACCGCGAACGCGGCCACTACCGCATGAGCGGTTTCTGGCGCCATTCCTACGAGGCCGAGCAGCATCTGCGGCTTTTCGGCCGGTCGGACGAGGCCGTGTGCTGGACGCTGGCGGGCTACGCGTCGGGCTTCGCGTCCTACGTGTTCCAGACCGACATGATCTGCGTCGAACACGCCTGCGAGGGGCGCGGCGACGATCGTTGTGCCTGGACGCTGATGAACGCCACCGACTGCGCGCCGGAGTTCTCCGGCCTGCGCAAGTACTTCCAGCCGCTGAACATCAAGGACCGCATCAACGTCCTCGAAGGCAAGGTCTATGAGCGCACGCGCGAACTCGAAGCCTCCGAGCAGCGTTACCGCAACCTGATCGAAGATCTGCCCGAGATGGTGTTCGCGCTGCACGTCTCGGGGCGTATGCTGCAACTCAACAAGGCGGGGCGCACGCGCCTGGGCATCTCGCCCGAGCAACTGCCGCGCATGCGCCTGAAGGACCTCGTCCTGCCCGCGTACCGGACGGCGGCGGCGAACTTCCTGAAGAGCATCGCCACCGCCCGCACCGCCACGCGGCTCGACGTCGTGATGTGTGATGCGGAAGGGTGCCCGGTGCCGATGCGGCTACAGGTGGAGCCGGTGCTCAAGGGCGACCGGATCGTCGGCTACAGCGGGCTTGCGATCGACATCACCGCGCAGCAGGAGCGCGAGCGCAAGCTCACCGAGTACGCGGCGCGGCTGGAGAACCGCGAGCAGCAGATCCAGGACATCATCAACGACGCGGTCTACATCCTCGACCTCGACGGCCGCTTCAGCTTCGTGAATGCACGCATGGCGGAACTCCTGGGGGTACCGGCGGACCGCGCGATCGGCTGCAGCTGCGGCGAGCTGATGCTCCATTCTTCGGCGCAGCGCGTCGAGCGCGACTTCCGTCGGCGCCTGAACGGCGAGTGCGGTCCGCCGTTCGAGATCATGCTCGCCGCGAGCGGCGCGCCGAACCGCCTGCTGGAGGTCAGTTCGGCCGTCCTCTCCACCGACGGCGGGCCGGAAGGCGTGATCGGCGTTGCGCGCGACATCACGGCGCGGCGCGAGATGGAGCGCCAGCTCGCGCAGGCCAACCGCCTCAGCTCGCTGGGACAGTTCGCCTCCGGCATCGCGCACGAGATCAACAACCCCCTCGGCCTCGTCTCCGGCTTCGCCGAGGAACTGCAGGCCCTGATGGAGGCGATCCCCGGCGCCCGCTCGAACCCCGATTTCGACGTCCTGCGCCAGGGTTTGACGACCATCCAGGAGCAGGCGCAGCGCTGCAAGGCCATCACCGACAACCTGCTGCTGTTCTCGCGCAAGCAGGCGGTGCCGCTCGAAGTGGTGGACGCAGGGATGCTGGTGCGCGAGCGCCTGTCGGCCTATCGCGACATCGGGCTCACGCGCGGTCTTGAGGTCGACCTGTCCCTCGACGCGGCGCTGCCGCGCATCGCCACCAACCCGACGCTCCTCGACCAGGTGCTGCGCAACCTCATCAGGAACGCCGGCGACGCGATGAACGGAGCGGGCCGGGTCAGCGTGATCCTGCGGCCTGCCGAGGGCGGCGTCGACCTGGAAGTGCTCGACGAGGGGCCCGGTTTGCCCGCAGGCGTCATCGATCACGTGTTCGATCCCTTCTTCACGACCAAGGCGCCCGGACGCGGCACCGGCCTGGGGCTGTCGATCTGCTACGGGATCATGACCGAACTGGGCGGGCGCATCGAATGCGGCAACCGCCCCGAAGGCGGCGCCTGGTTCCGCCTCCACCTGCCCGCCGACGCGGCGGGCGCCGACACGAGCATGCCATGAAAGGCCACATCCTCATCGTCGACGACGAATCCCTGTACCGTCAGCTCCTGACGAGCCGCCTCGGCCGCGCCGGCTACCGCCTGAGCGAGGCTGCGGACGGCGAGGCCGCCCTGGAGTGCGCACAGCGCGGCGGCGTCGATCTCGCGCTGGTCGACATCAAGATGCCCGGCATCGACGGCGTCGAGGTGCTCAAGCGCCTGAAGGCGTTCGACCCGCAGGTCGAGGTCGTCATCCTCACCGGGCACGGCAACGTCGACAGCGCGATCGCCGCGATGAAACTCGGCGCGTTCGACTACCTGTCCAAGCCCTACAAGCTCACCGAACTCGACATCGTCGTCGAGCGCGCGCTCGAAAAGCGCATGCTCGCCCGCCGCTGTGCCGCGCTGAGCGCCGAGGTCGCCCACCTGCGCGCGTCCGACGACACCGCCGTGATCGGCCGCAGCGCCGTGTGGCAGCGCACGCTGGAACAGGTGCGCAAGGCGGCGCCGCTCGACCTGCCGGTGCTGATCACCGGCGAGAGCGGCGCCGGCAAGGAGATCGTCGCCGGCCTCCTGCACCGCTGGAGCCCGCGCGCCGGCGAAGCCTATGTGCCGCTCAACTGCGGCCTGCTCGACGGCGAGCTCGTCGAAAGCGAACTCTTCGGCCACAAGCGCGGCGCGTTTTCCGGCGCGACCGCCGACAAGGAAGGCCTCTTCGAAGTCGCCAGCGCCGGCACGCTGTTCCTCGACGAAATCGGCGAACTTCCGGCTGCCTGCCAGGCAAAGCTGCTGCGCGTGCTCGACTCCGGGGAATTCCGTCAGCTCGGCTCCACCGCACTGCGCCGCACCAACGCGCGCGTCGTCGCCGCGACGCACCGCGACCTCGAAGCGCTCGTCGCGGAAGGCAAGTTCCGTCACGATCTGCTGTTCCGCCTGAACGTCGTGCACATCCCGGTGCCGGCCCTGCGCGAGCGCGTCGAGGACATCCCGCTGCTGGTCGACTACCTCATGCGCCGCAGCGCCCGTGGCGCCGCGCCGTTCCAGCTCACGCCCGCCGCGCTCGCGCGCCTGTGCGCCTACCCTTGGCCGGGCAACGTGCGCGAGCTGCGCAACGCCGTCGAGCGCGTCGTCGCCTTCGCCGACGATCGCACGATCGACGAGGCCGCCGTGTGCGCGATCCTGCGCCTGCCGCTGGAGCAGCCCGCAGCTTCCCCGCCTGCGCCTGCATTCACCGACATCCTGCCGCTGGAGCACGTCGAGCGCGACTACGTGACGTGGGTGCTGGAGCGCCTCGACGGCAACGTCAGCGCCGCCGCGCAGGCGCTCGGTGTGTCGCGCTCGACCGTCTATCGTGTGATGCGCTCGGCCGCGGCCGTTGAATAGGAAGGAGCGGGAGGGACGAAGCCCTTACTCCGCGGCGAGGTTGCGGCAGATGCGCTGAAGCAGCGCGAGCGTCTGCGCCCGTTCGTCTTCGCTCATCCCCGCCAGCGCCTTTTCGCGCACGGCCACGCCGGCCTGCGCGACGATCTCCAGCTGCGGCCGCGCCGCCTTGGTCAGGTACAGCCGATGCGCGCGCCGATCATCGGGATCCGGCCGCCGCTCGACCAGCCCCTCGCTCGCGAGCTGGTCGATCATGCGCACCAGCGTCATCGGCTGGATCTCCAGCCGTTCCGCAAGTGCCACCTGCCGAATGCCTTCGTTGCGCTCCAGATGGATCAACACCCGCGCCCGCGCGAGCGTCAGCGGGCTGTCCTGAATCGCGTCGACGAAGGAATGCCGCATCAGGCGCGCGGCATCCGCAAGCAGAAGGGTGAAGCTGGTTTCGCTGAGGGGCACGGGACGTTGCAGGATAATAAGCTCGGCTGATTATAAACCGTCCGTCAGGGTCAGGCCTCGTCGCGCAGAATCGCAAGGATGGACAGCAGGCCGAAGCCGACAATCAGCAGCCACTGCAGCAAGGAAGCGCCGGCCGACACCGCGTACGCAAGCGGAACCCCGAAGCGGGGCGCCGCCGTGAGCCACCAATGCAACGCGTTTTCGAGCGCACCGAAGGCGGCGGCCACGGGCAGAAGCCAGCTCAGGACACGACGAAACGAAGGGGAGCAGGCGCCGAAGACGCGCGCACGCGTGGCGGCGAAATAACCGAAAACCCCATACGCCGCGAGCAGCGCCAGGTCGGCCGGCAGGTGATCGCGATAACGCGCGAGATCGGCCGGCGACCAGGAGTGGATGATCCAGCCGAAAGCTCGGGGCGTGAAGGCAAACTGCAGCGCCAGCGCGCCGGGACTGAGCGGTTCGAGATACCAGGCGATACCGGCAAGCAAGGCCAGTGCGGTCAGGCCGGAAATCCAGACGATACGCATCGCGGAAACATTTTCAATGGCTACGCGCTTCGTGGCGCAAACATGATGATCGCCATCCCCGAGATCGCCACGAGCGACCCGGCGATATCCCACGCAGAAGGCCGGATGCCATCAACGAGCCAAAGCCAAAGAATCGCCACAAAGACATAGACCCCACCGTAGGCCGCATAGACGCGACCGGCCGCAGTGGGGTGCAACGACAGCAGCCAGGCAAACAGTGCGAGGCTCAGTGCGGCCGGAACGAGCAGCCAGGGGCTTCTTCCCTGATTGAGCCAGAGATAGGGAAGATAGCAACCGACAATTTCCGCGACGGCGGTGACGAGGAAGAGGGCAATGGTTTTCAGTTCGATCATGCGACGGAAACCGTGTAGTCACGTTAACGGCTAAGCATACCGCCCCCTTGCCGACGATGGATCACACGCCAGCACCGCGGGGGAACAGCGGGTTAACGAGTTCATCGATCTTCTTGTCCGCATCGATGAACCTGCCCATGTCCGCACCACCGCGCAGGAAATCGCATTTCGCCGCGCCAATCGGCAGGGCAGCGCGTTCGGCTGTCAGGTTGCCGCAGGGTCAGGTTGCACTCCTCAGCTCCTGCAGAAGCGCTTTGCCTTCCGGCCATTCGCCGAGCAGCGATTCGGCATTAATGTGCCCGGCCTCTGGTAGAAACTGGGCAGGACAAACCGGCAGCCGAAGCGTACAATTTACCGTACATGTACGGAGAGACGCCATGGACGCTATTTCTTATACCGCCGCCCGAGCCAACCTGGCCAGCACCATGGACCGGGTTTGCAACGACCACGAGGCGCTGATTATCACCCGCAGCGGGCAAGCCTCGGTCGTCATGGTTTCCCTCGAAGACTTCCAGGCGCTCGAGGAAACCGCCTACTTGTTGCGCAGCCCCGAGAATGCACGCCGCCTGCTTGGTGCGGTAACCGAACTCAACGCCGGCGGAGGCAAAGAGCGGGAACTTGACGAATGAGGTTGATATTCGCTGAGGCCGCATGGGAAGACTACCTCTATTGGCAGCAACAAGACCGACGCATGGTGGAGCGAATAAACAAGCTCATACGTGAAATCCAACGTGAACCCTTCTCTGGCATCGGTAAGCCTGAACCGCTAAAACATGCCCTTGCGGGATACTGGTCCAGGCGCATTACCGACGAGCACCGAATGGTTTACAAGATCGACGGCGACGCATTGCTGGTGGCTCAATTGCGCTACCACTACTGACCCATTTCTAACGTGAATCTATGGACTCCCCCGATATTGCAAGACGAACTTTCGGATGTTCTGAACGAACCCAGCTGCAACAATCTATCCGGCCTACTGTGCAGCCCGTCGGCTGCGGCCCTGATGAATTTCGCGCCGCGCA
>NZ_WTVN01000056.1 GCF_012910905.1 Aromatoleum toluvorans | reverse complement strand
GTATGGGTCTGGTGTCGCTGCTCGATACGACGCGACGACTCCAGTGTCTTTCATGAACCGCCGTATGCGGAACCGCATGTACGGTGGTGTGAGAGGGCGACGGGGGTGACCCCGTCCCCTACTCGATTGCGTTGCACAACGCCGAGTGGTCCAAACCCGACAAACGGGACAAAACGCGGGATCGGGCGGTGGTGTCACGAAGGCGACAAACGCCGCCGATACAGGCCCTTAGGAGGGGTGGAGCGGATTGGTACGGTCCTTGCGGAAAGGTAGGCGAAAGCTGTTTCGACGACAGCACTCCCTACCGGAGCCAAGGATGAGCCGAACGCCGATTTATCTGGATTACTCCGCCACCACGCCGGTCGACCCGCGCGTGGCCGAAAGGATGATTCCGTACCTGACGGAGTTCTTCGGCAACCCCGCGAGCCGCTCGCACGCCTACGGCTGGGATGCCGAGAAGGCAGTCGAGGCGGCGCGCGAAGAGGTCGCCGCGCTGGTCGGCGCGGACCCGCGCGAGATCGTCTGGACCTCGGGCGCGACCGAATCGAACAACCTTGCGATCAAGGGCGTCGCCCGCTTCCATTCGGGCAAGGGCAGGCACCTGGTCACCGTGAAGACCGAGCACAAGGCGGTGCTCGACACGATGCGCGAGCTCGAGCGCCAAGGCTGTTCGGTGAGCTACCTCGACGTGCTGCCGAACGGCCTCGTCGACCTCGACGCCTTCCGCGCGGCGCTGCGCCCGGACACGATCCTCGCGTCCGTGATGTTCGTGAACAACGAGATCGGCGTGATCCAGCCGATCGCCGAACTGGGCGAGATCTGCCGCGCGCGCGGCGTGCTGCTGCACGTCGATGCGGCGCAGGCGACGGGCAAGGTCGATATCGACCTCTCGCGGCTGAAGGTCGACCTGATGAGCTTCTCGGCGCACAAGACCTACGGCCCCAAGGGCGTCGGCGCGCTGTACGTGCGCCGCAAGCCGCGCGTGCGCCTGGAGGCGGAGATGCACGGCGGCGGCCACGAGCGCGGCTTCCGCTCGGGCACGCTCGCGACGCACCAGATCGTCGGCATGGGCGAGGCCTTCCGCGTCGCGCGCGAGACGATGGGCGCCGAGACCGAGCGCATCCGCATGCTGCGCGACCGCCTGCTCGCGGGCTTCGCCGACATGGAGGCGGTGGTGGTGAACGGCGACCTCGAGCGGCGCGTCGCGCACAACCTCAACGTCAGCTTCAACTACGTCGAAGGCGAATCGCTGCTGATGGCGATCAAGGAGATCGCGGTCTCCAGCGGTTCGGCCTGCACCTCGGCGAGCCTCGAGCCCTCCTACGTGCTGCGCGCACTGGGGCTGTCCGACGAGCTCGCGCACAGCTCGATCCGCTTCAGCATCGGGCGCTTCACGACCATCAAGGACGTGGATTTCGCGATCCGCCTGATCCGCGACAAGGTCGCCAGGCTGCGCGAACTCTCGCCGCTGTGGGACATGTACAAGGCCGGCATCGACCTCGATGCCGTGCAGTGGGCGGCCCACTGATCGCCCGCTCATCAATCGCCGACGCATCAGGAGATCAATCATGGCATACAGCGAAAAGGTCCTGGACCACTATGAAAACCCGCGCAACGTCGGCTCGCTCGACGCGGCTGCCGAAGGGGTCGGCACCGGCATGGTCGGCGCACCGGCCTGCGGCGACGTGATGAAGCTGCAGATCCGGGTCGGCAGGGACGGCGTGATCGAGGACGCGAAGTTCAAGACCTATGGCTGCGGCTCGGCGATCGCGTCGAGCTCGCTCGTGACCGAATGGGTCAAGGGCAAGACGCTCGACGAGGCGCTCGCGATCAAGAACACCGCGATCGCCGAGGAGCTCGCGCTGCCGCCGGTGAAGATCCACTGCTCGATCCTCGCCGAGGACGCGATCAAGGCGGCGGTGGCGGATTACCGCGCGAAGCAGGCCTCTCCCGAGTCTGCAACCAACAGCGAATACACGGCCTGCGAACCCGCCGCCGCCTGACCCCACCCGCCTGTCGCACCAAGGAGAGCCCCATGTCCACCTGCGCCACCCCGACTTCCACCTGCAAACCCTCGTCCGGCGCTACCTGCGCGACGCTGGCCGCACCGGCCTCCGACGAGCTGCCCTTCGTCTTCAGCGACGCCGCCGCCGACAAGGTGCGCGAGCTGATCGACGAGGAGGGCAACCCCGGCCTGAAGCTGCGCATCTTCGTCTCCGGCGGCGGCTGTTCGGGCTTCCAGTACGGTTTCGCGTTCGACGAGGCGGTCGCCGAGGACGACGTCGCAGTCGAGCGGCGCGGCGTGCAGCTCGTCGTCGATGCGATGAGCTTCCAGTACCTCGCGGGCGCCGAGATCGACTACGAGGACGGCCTCGAAGGCTCGCGCTTCGTGATCAAGAACCCCAACGCCACGTCCACCTGCGGATGCGGCAGTTCCTTCTCCGTCTGAGGAGCCGATCATGGCCGTCACATTGAGCGAAACCGCCGCCCGCCGCGTCAACGCCTTCCTCGCCAAGCGCGGCAAGGGCGTCGGCCTGCGCCTCGCGGTGAAGACCAGCGGCTGTTCGGGCATGGCCTACGCGCTGGAGTTCGTCGACGAGGAGGATGCCGATGACCTCAGGTTCGAGAGCCACGGCGTCACGGTGCTGGTCGACCGCAAGAGCCACGTCTATCTCGACGGCACCGAGCTCGACTTCGTCCGCGAGGGGCTCAACGAAGGCTTCAAGTTCCACAACCCGAACGTCAAGGATCAGTGCGGCTGCGGCGAAAGCTTCACTGTCTGATGAAGGATATCGAACCATGGCCCTCCTGCAGATCAGCGAACCCGGCCGCTCCGCGGCGCCGCACCAGCACCGGCTGGCGGTCGGCATCGATCTCGGAACGACCAATTCGCTCGTCGCGAGCGTGATCAGCGGCAGCGCCGCGGTGATCCCGGATGCGGCAGGGCGCATGCTGCTGCCTTCGGTCGTGCGCTTCCACGCCGACGGCGCGGTCACCACCGGCCATGACGCGCAGGCGCGCCAGAGCGAGGATCCGCTGAACACCGTGTCGTCGGCGAAGCGCCTGATGGGGCGGGGGCTGGCGGACGTCGAGCGTGGCGGGCAGAGCGTGCCCTACCGGCTCGTCGATGCGCCGGGCATGCTGCGGGTCGACACCGTCGCCGGCGCGAAGAGCCCGGTCGAGATCGGCGCCGAGGTGCTGCGCGAACTGCGCCTCCGCGCCGAGGCGAGCCTGGGCGGGGCGCTGGTCGGCGCGGTGATCACGGTGCCGGCCTACTTCGACGACGCCCAGCGCCAGGCGACGAAGGACGCCGCACGGCTCGCCGGGCTCGACGTGCTGCGGCTGCTCAACGAGCCGACCGCCGCGGCGATCGCCTACGGCCTCGATAACGGCGCCGAGGGCGTCTACGCGGTGTACGACCTCGGCGGCGGCACCTTCGACATCTCGATCCTGAAGCTCTCGCGCGGCGTCTTCGAGGTGCTCGCGACCGGCGGCGACGCGGCGCTCGGCGGCGACGACTTCGACCAGCGCGTCGTCGCGTGGGCGCGCGCCGAGGTCGGTCTCGGCCAACCGTCGCCGCAGGACCTGCAGACGCTGCGCGCGCGCTGCCGCGTCGCGAAGGAGGCGCTGTCCTCCGCGGAGCGCGCCGTGATCTGCGTGCCGATGGGGGTGGATGACCCGGTCGACCTGATC
Source organism: Aromatoleum toluvorans (assembly GCF_012910905.1). Taxonomy (GTDB): domain Bacteria; phylum Pseudomonadota; class Gammaproteobacteria; order Burkholderiales; family Rhodocyclaceae; genus Aromatoleum; species Aromatoleum toluvorans. Next base: position 15,821 of record NZ_WTVN01000056.1, on the reverse strand, counting down.
CTGTCGCGCGAGACCATGGTCGCGATCACGCAGGATCTCGTCGAGCGCACGCTCAAGCCCGCCCGCCGGGCGCTGCGCGATGCGGGCCTCGCGGCGGACGACATCCGCGGCGTCGTGCTCGTCGGCGGCGCGACACGGATGCCGCAGGTGCGCGCGGCGGTGGCGAAGTGCTTCGGCCGCGAGCCGCTGACAAACCTCGACCCCGATCAGGTCGTCGCGCTCGGCGCGGCGATGCAGGCCAACGTGCTCGCCGGCAACCGCGCCGAGGACGACTGGCTGCTGCTCGACGTGATCCCGCTGTCCCTGGGGCTGGAGACGATGGGCGGGCTGATGGAGAAGATCATTCCGCGCAATGCGACGCTGCCGGTCGCGCGCGCGCAGGAATTCACGACCTTCAAGGACGGCCAGACGGCGATGGCGATCCACGTGCTACAGGGCGAGCGCGAGCTGGTCTCCGACTGCCGCTCGCTCGCGCAGATCGAGCTGCACGGCATCCCGCCGATGGTCGCGGGTGCGGCGCGCATCCGCGTGACCTTCCAGGTCGATGCCGACGGCCTGTTGTCGGTGTCGGCGCGCGAGCAGAGCCGCGGCGTCGAGGCCTCGGTCGTCGTGAAGCCGTCCTACGGCCTCACCGACGCACAGATCGCGGGCATGCTCGAGGATTCGCAGACGCGCGCCGAAGAGGACCTGCGGCTGCGCATGGTGCGCGAAGCGCAGGTCGAGGCGCGCCGCCTGCTGGATGCGACGGAAGTTGCGCTCGCCGAGGATGGCGACGCGCTCCTCGCGCCGCCCGAACGCGCGGCGATCGCGCGTGCGCTGTACGCGCTCGGCGAGTTGCTCGAAGTACATGACGCGGACAGCCTCGCCGCGCTGCGTAGCGCGACGGACGCGCTCAACCGTGCGACGACCGACTTCGCCGCCCGGCGCATGAACGCGGGTGTCCAGCGGGCGCTGTCCGGCCACCGGCTCGACCAGCTCGAACAACTCGTCTGAACGCGAGGCCCCGCCATGCCGCGCATCACGCTGCTCCCCCACGCGATCCTGAGCCCCGAAGGCGCGGTCTTCGAGGCGAAGTCCGGCGCCTTCCTGTGCGACGCGCTGCTCAGGCAGGGCGTCGCGCTGGAGCATGCGTGCGAGAAGGCCTGCGCGTGCGCGACCTGCCACGTCGTGATCCGCGAGGGCTTCGCGTCGCTCGCGCCGGCCTCGTCCGACGAGGAAGACCAGCTCGACCGCGCGTGGGGGCTCCAGGCGACGTCGCGGCTGGCATGCCAGGTCGTGATCCGCGGCGAGGACCTTGTCGTCGAGCTGCCGCGGTATACGCGGAATCTGGCGCGGGAGGCGGGGTAGGTCAGGTAGGGCGCAACAAGCGAAGCGCATTGCGCCGGATGGGGTTGCATTCGGCGCATTACGGCTATCGCCTGATGCGCCCTACGAACTGCGCTCGTTTCAGCCGTGCTTCGGGGGCCGCGGCTTTGCGGTGGTCCTACCCGCTGGCTTCGCGACCGTTTCGGGCTCGGTCAAGCGGCCGGTAACGTACTTGTGCAGCACGCTCGCGATAAGGGTCTGGTACGGAATCCCCTCCTCGAGCGCCTTGACCTGAATGTCGTTCAGGTCGCCGGAAGACAGGCGGATATTGACCCGGCGATCCTTGATCGCGGTCGCCCGCGCGGCGGCCTTGAATTTCGCGATTTCCGCCTTGGTTGCGACGGACTTCAACTGCCCCTTCTCGTAGGCATCGAGAATTTCAAATTCTTCAGCGTCAATTCTCGGCATCTGATTCACCTTGCTTTAGATAATCCCGCGTCGCCTTGCGACTCGGAATGACGGTCTTCAGAAAGAAATAATCCTCTTCCTCGACGAACGGTACCAAGTACGCATAGTCGTCGCAGGCGACAACGAGGACCTGTTGCCTCGGGTACTTCGCCTGATTCGGGTGCGCCAGAATGTCGATCAATCCGCCCGACTCGATGGCGACGACGATCCTTTCGAATGAAATGCCCCGGTCGGATCTGAGGACCTCGTTCTTCTCCGGACTCCAGCGGAATGGTTTCATGCTGACGATGCTACGCTGATGTGTGCCTTTTGTCATCAAGGCGGTCCGCCGCATCCACCCAGGTTTCGCCCCACCCATCCTGCAATCCCGACAAACCGCACAATGCATGATCTGTGCGTTGCATCACGAAAACGGAGATTGCGTCAAGTGCTGGAAAATAAACAATAATTTTCGTGGCACGTGATTTGCTGAATGAGTGTCGGGACAACCACCGGCAACGAGGCAGATCATGGCCCGCAGCTTCAAGAACACCACACGACGCGATGGCCGCGGCGAACCGGACGGAGGCCGCGCATGAGCGCGCTCTCCGACTGCCCGGCGCTCGCGTCGGTCGCCGCACCCCGGCCGGGACTGCTGGCGCTGCTGCGCGAGGACGTCGCCTGCGTCTTCGCGCGCGATCCGGCCGCGCGCAACCGGCTCGAAGTGCTGACGATCTATCCCGGCGTGCATGCGCTGGCGGCGCACCGCGTCGCACACGCGCTGTGGCGGCGCGGGCTGCGCTACCCGGCACGCCTGCTGAGCCATCTCGCGCGGATGTTCACGCAGGCCGACATCCACCCCGGGGCGAAGATCGGCCGGCGTTTCTTCATCGATCACGGCTGTGGCGTCGTGATCGGCGAGACGGCGGAGATCGGCGACGACGTCACGCTGTATCACGGCGTCACCCTCGGCGGCACCTCGTGGCACCCCGGCAAGCGCCATCCGACGCTCGGTAGCGGCGTCGTCGTCGGCGCCGGGGCGAAGATCCTCGGCGCGATCACGCTCGGCGACAACGCGCGCGTCGCGGCGAACTCGGTCGTGATCGAGGACGTCGCCGCCGGCATGACCGTCGTCGGCATCCCGGGCCGCACCGTGCTGCCGAAGAACCGCCGGCGCATCACCGCGCAGGGCATCGATCTCGATCATCACCTGATGCCCGACCCGGTCGGCAAGGCCATCGCCTGCCTGCTCGACCGCATCGCCGAACTCGAGCGCCAGCTCGCCGGCGCGGGCGCCGACACCCCGGCCGCGAGCTGCCAGGGCTGTGCGCCGGACGAGTTCTGCGCCCAGCCCGTCACCGCAGGCCCCTTAACCGTGGCGCCGCTTGCGCGCCGCGCCGCTCAACCCGCAGGAGACAAATCATGAGCACGCTCACCGAGCACCTGTCGCGCCTGTCGGCCGCCGAGGAGTTCCTCGACTTCTTCGCCGTGCCCTACCAGCAGGCCGTCGTGAATGTGAACCGGCTGCACATCCTCAAGCGCTTCTACCAGTACCTGCGCCAGGAGAAGGGCCTCGCGGCGGCCGACGACACCGAGCTGTACAGGCGCTACCAGGGCCTGCTCGCGCGCGCCTACGACGACTTCGTGCGCTCGACGCCGGCCGAGGAGAAGGTTTTCAAGGTGTTCCAGGAAGCCGGCGGCGCGCGCAGCGTGGGCCTCGATGCGCTGCGCACGACGCTGCCGTCGCGGCGCTAGGAGAGCGGCCATGCACATCGTCGTCTGCATCAAGCAGGTGCCCGACAGCGCGCAGATCCGCGTGCATCCGGTGACCAACACGATCATGCGCCAGGGGGTGCCCGCGATCGTCAATCCCTACGACCTCTTCTCGCTCGAAGAGGCGCTGCGCCTCAAGGACAGGTTCGGCGGGCGCGTCACGGTGCTGACGATGGGGCCGCCGCAGGCGGAGGCGGCGCTGCGGAAGTGCGTCTCCTTCGGCGCCGACGAGGCGATCCTCGTCACCGACCGCGCCTTCGCCGGCGCCGACACGCTCGCGACGTCCTACGCGCTCGCCGCGGCGATCCGCAAGATCGGCGAGAACGAGGCGGTGGACCTCGTCTTCTGCGGCAAGCAGACGATCGACGGCGACACCGCGCAGGTCGGCCCCGGCATCGCCAAGCGCCTCGAGCTGCAACTGCTGACCTACGTCTCGCAGGTTGACGACCTCGACCTCGCGCAGCGCGCGATCCGCGTGCAGCGGCGCGCCGAGGGCGGCGTGCAGGTGCTGCAGACGACGCTGCCCTGCCTGATCACGATGCTCGAAGGCACGAACGAGATGCGCTTCGCGAGCATGGACAACATGTTCCGCGCCGCGCGCGCGGAAGTGCGGGTGTGGAACCGCGAGCAGGCGGGCATCGAGGACGTCGCCAGGATCGGCCTGAAGGGCTCGCCGACGGTGGTCAGCAAGGTCTTCGCGCCGAAGGCGAAGGAGCAGAAGGCCGAGATGATCGAGACCGAAAGCGATCAGCCGCGCGACATCGCGCTGACCGTGGTGGGCAAGTTGTTCACGCAGCACGCGAAGCTGCGCGGCGGCCTGGCGAAGAAGCTGGCGTGACGGCCGGCAGCGAAGGACGGAGAACATCATGAGTGAAGCGAGCGCGCCGGCGCGCAAACCGGCGAAGGGAAAATACGAGCTGGACGAGCGCCTGAAGGCCTACCAGGGCGTCTGGGTCTTCGTCGAGCACGAGCAGGGCGAGGTCCATCCGGTGTCGTGGGAGCTGCTCGGCGAAGGCCGCAAGCTCGCCGACACCCTCGGCGTCGAGCTGTGCGGCGTGGTGCTCGGCGCGCCCGGGCTGCGCACGCGGCGCTTCTGCGACGAGGCCTTCTTCCACGGCGCCGACGCCTGTTACCTCGTCGAGGACCCGGTCCTCGCGAACTACCGCAACGAGCCGTTCACGAAGGGGCTCACCGAGCTGGTGAATACCTACCAGCCCGAGATCCTGCTCCTCGGCGCGACGACGCAGGGCCGCGACCTCGCCGGCAGCGTCGCGACGACCTTGCAGACGGGTCTCACCGCCGACTGCACGGAGCTGCGCATCGACCCCGACAACCGCAGCCTCGCCGCGTCGCGCCCGACCTTCGGCGGCAGCCTGCTGTGCACGATCCTGACGCTGAACTACCGGCCGCAGATGGCCACGGTGCGCCCGCGCGTGATGGCGATGCCCGACCGCGACGCCGCGCGCAGCGGGCGGATCATCGAGCACGCGCTGCATCTCTTGGAAACGGACATCGTCACCAAGGTCCTCGACTACATCCCCGACGCGCGCCAGGACAAGCCGCAGCTCCCCTTCGCCGACGTCATCGTCGCGGGCGGGCGCGGCATGAAGAAGCCGGAGAACTTCCAGCTGATCCGGGACCTCGCCGCGGTGCTGGGCGGCGAAGTCGGCGCGTCGCGCCCCGTCGTGCAGGCGGGCTGGGTCGAGCTCGACCGCCAGGTCGGCCAGTCCGGCAAGACCGTGCGGCCCAAGCTCTACATCGCCGCTGGCATCTCGGGGGCCGTGCAGCACCGCGTCGGCATGGAGGGCTCGGACGTGATCATCGCGATCAACACCGACCCCAACGCGCCGATCTTCGACTTCGCCACCTACGGCATCGTCGGCAACGCGATGACCATCCTGCCCGCGCTGACCGAGGTCTTCCGGCAGGAACTCGCGCTGGCGAAGATCGCCGTCTGAGGAGCATGACCATGGCTGAAAAATTCGATGCAATCGTCGTCGGCGCCGGCCCTTCCGGCAATGCCGCGGCCTACACGCTGGCGAAATCCGGGCTCAAGGTGCTGCAGATCGAGCGCGGCGAATACCCCGGCTCGAAGAACGTGCAGGGCGCGATCCTCTATGCCGACGCGCTGGAGCGGATCATCCCGGACTTCCGCGACGACGCGCCGCTCGAGCGCCACATCATCGAGCAGCGCATGTGGGTGCTCGACGACGACTCCTTCGTCGGCACGCACTACCGCTCCGACGGCTTCAACAAGCCGCCCTACAACCGCTACACCATCATCCGCGCGCAGTTCGACAAGTGGTTCTCGGGCAAGGTGCAGCAGGCGGGCGCGCTGCTGATCTGCGAGACCACCGTCACCGACCTGCTGATGGACGGCCCGCGCGTCGTCGGCGTGCGGACCGATCGCGAAGGCGGCTCGATCTACGCCGACGTCGTGATCCTCGCCGACGGCGTCAATTCGGTGCTCGCGCGCAAGGCGGGCTTCCGCCCCGAGCTCGATCCGGGCGACGTCGCGCTCGCGGTGAAGGAGATCCACTTCATGCCCGAGGAGGTCGTCGAGAGCCGCTTCAACGTCGCGGACGGCGCCGGCGTCGTGATCGAGATGTTCGGCAAGATCACGCAGGGCATGATGGGCACGGGCTTCCTCTACACCAACAAGGACTCGATCACCGTCGGCGTCGGCTGCATGCTGTCGGACTTCAAGGCGCAGCAGTGCTCGCCCTACAAGCTCCTCGAGGAGATGAAGGCCCACCCGTCGATCCGGCCGCTGCTCGAAGGCGGCGAGATGAAGGAGTACTGCGCCCACCTGATCCCCGAAGGCGGCTACAAGGCGATGCCCCAGCTCTACGGCGAGGGCTGGATGATCGTCGGCGACTCGGGGATGTTCGTGAATGCCGTGCATCGCGAGGGCTCCAACCTCGCGATGACGACCGGCCGGATCGCCGCCGAGACCGTCATCGAGGTCCTCGCCGCGGGCAAGGCCTGCACCGCGGGCAACCTGTCGCGCTACCGCGCGAAGCTCGACGACAGCTTCGTGATGAAGGACCTGAAGAAGTACCGCGAGCTGCCCGGCATCTTCCACCGCAACCCGCAGTTCTTCACCGACTACCCCGAGCTCCTCAACCGCGCCGCGCACACGATGCTGAAGGTCGACGGCATCGACAAGAAGACCAAGGAGCGCGAGATTCGCAGAACATTCACCCGCAAGCGTTCCCTCTTCGGCCTGATGGGCGACGCGTTCAAGCTCTGGAGGGCCTTCGAATGAGCACCGCGATCAAGATCGAGGAAAAACTGTTCCAGAACCGCTACCGCGTCGATGCGGGCCGCCCGCACATCGCGATCAAGGATCCGGACGTCTGCGCGCACCAGTGCAAGAGCCAGCAATGCACCGTCTGCTGCCCGGCGGGCTGCTACACCGCCGAGGGCAACGGCGCGATCGCATTGATCACCGATGGCTGCCTCGAATGCGGCACCTGCCGCGTCATCTGCACCGAGCACCGCAACGTCGCGTGGGAGTACCCGCGCGGCGGCTACGGCATCCTCTTCAAGTTCGGCTAGGAGCCCGCCATGACCCGACCGCAGAAACATGTTTTCGTCTGTTCCCAGAACCGCCCCGCCGGCCATCCCCGCGGCGCCTGTGCGCACAAGGGCGCGAACGAGGTGCTGCAGACCTTCTGGCAGGAGCTGCAGAACCGCAACCTGTTCGCCGAGGTCGCCGTCACCTACAGCGGCTGCCTCGGCCCCTGCGACCAGGGCGCGAACGTGCTGGTCTATCCGGAAGGCGTGCTTTACCGCGGCGTGCGGAAGGAAGACGTCGCCGAGATCTACACTGAGCACCTGATCGAAGGCCGCCCGGTCGAACGCCTCGTCGCGCCGGCCGCGATCTGGTGAGCCCGGCGGCGACTCCGCCTAATCGATCAGCTTGAGCTTCATCGCCAGGCGGGCCAACTCGATATCGGTCTTCACCCCCAGCTTGGCCTTGATCTGGTAATGGCCGTTCTGCACGGTCTTGGGGCTGATGTTGAGGAGATTGCCGATCTCCTCGACGCCGCGGCCGTCGAGGAGCAGGCGGAGGATCTCGAATTCCCGCGGGCTCAGCTCGCTCGCCGGGTTGGCCTTCTCCTGCAGCAGCGTCAGGGCCATCTCCGGTGCGATGTCGGGACTCAGGATCCGCTCTCCGCGCGCGACCTTGTAGACGGCCTGGATCAGCACCTCCGGGCTGCTGCTCTTGGTGACGTAGCCCAGCGCGCCCGCGCGCATCGCCTGGGAGGCGAAGAGCGGATCCCGGTGCATGCTGAACGCGAGGATGCGTGCGTCGGGCTGCCGCTGGAGAATCCGCCGGGCGAGTTCGATGCCCCCCATCCCGGGCAGCGACAGGTCGAGCACGATCAGGTCGGGCGTGAATTCCCGCAGCCGCTGCAGCGCCTCGTCCGCGGAGGCGGCTTCCGCCTCGACGCGCAGGTCGGCGCGGCGTTCGAGCAGGCGGCGATAGCCTTCGCGGACGACGGCGTGGTCGTCGACGAGGAGGATGCGGATCATGATCGGTCTCCCGCGGCCGTCGCTTCGAGGCCGCTCAAGGGCAGGCTGACGCTGACGAGGGTGCCGCGCTCCGGCCCCGGCCGGATTGCGAGTACGCCGCCTAGCGCGAGCACCCGCTCTTCCATGCCCAGCAGTCCGAATCCGCCCGCCTTGCCGCCTTCATCGAGTTCCGGCGGGGCGCTGCCCTGGCCGTCGTCGCGGATCTCCAGTTCCAGGGACCCGGGTGTGCGCTGCAGCCTGACCGCGACGCGGCTCGCCTGGCCGTGGCGCACGGCGTTGGTGACGCTCTCCTGGACGATCCGGTAGACGCTGACGGCGATGTTGTCCGGCAGGTCGCCGAGATTGTCCTCCACAGAGTCCCCCGCGGCGTCCTCCACGGCGAGCGTGAAGTGCGTCGCCCGGCAGCGCCGGTTCCAACCCTCGATCAACTGTTCCAGGCTCGCCACGAGTCCGAATTCGTCCAGCCCCACCGGACGCAGGCGATGGAGGATCTGCTGCAGGGTTTCCATCATGTGCCCGGCCGTATTGCGGATCGAATCGGCGCAGGGGCGCAGCGCCGCCATCCCTTCGTCGGCCAGCTCCCGCGCAAAGGCGGCCTCGGCGTTCAGCGAGGCGAGGTACTGCCCGAATTCGTCGTGGAGTTCGCGCGCGAGATGCTGGCGTTCTTCCTCCCGCGCCGACAGCAGCCGATGGGCCAGGCGTTGCTGGTTCTGGATGGTGCTTTCGAGACGGTCCGCCAGGTGGTTGAAACCCTCGCCGATCCGGTCCAGCTCGATCAGGGCGAAAGCCGGCACGCGGGCGTGCAAGTCGCCTTGCCGCATGCGGGTCAAGGTGTCGAGGATGGCTTCCGACGGCGCCAGCGCGTTGCGCACCGGGCGATACACGAAAAAGCTCAGCAGCAGGATCATCAGGCTCACGGCCAGCAGGTTGGCGAGCATCTTCGCGAGCTCCAGCACTTCGCTCCCGTAATTGGGCGTGACGACCAACTGCCCGACCGTGATCCCCGGATACTGCCCGACGATGCCCCGATACACCGCATCGCTGCCGATGACCCAGCGCATGAAGGACTCGACCGGTTCCGGTACCGGCGTCGTGCCGGCAAAGCAGTGGTGACCGACCTCGTGGGAGTAGATGTCCGTCATCCCGATGCAGAAGTCGAGCAGCGCGCCGATGGGCTTCAGGGGCGTCAGGTCGAGCTCGAGGTCGGCGAGGCTGCGGTCGTAACTGGTGCTGTTGCGGTTGATCTCGTCGGTGATGAGCTGCTGGATGGTGAGGCCGGTGCGCTGGATGTCGCTGCGCACCCGGTGGCGGGCTTCGAGCAAGGCCACCGCGGACCCCAGGACCAGTACCGCCAGCGCGAAGAGGGCGACCCGGATGAGGAGGTGGCGCTTGAGGTCGAGGGGGCGCTGGCGGGCTGGGGCGGGCATGGTCGGAGCGGGAGTCGTCGATGGTCGTGAAGCATGCCGCAAAACCGTCGGGAAATTTGCCCGGGTTGAAACAGGGCCTAATCCGGCACGTAAACGAGCGACCCGTCCGCCATCCTGTAGGCAACGCCGGCCTTCACCCCCTTGCCCTGGCCGGTCGCGCCGCCGGACTGGAAGCGCTGGATGGTCTTCCCGTCCTTGGTGACGATCTCCATGTCCGCCCGGCCCGCGTTGCGGATCAGGGTGAGCTTGTCCCCGGTGAAGGGGTTGAGGGGATTGTTGGCGATCGACAGCAGCAGGGCGGCGATGATCACCAGGAAGACGTCGATCAGATTGACGACGGAGAGGATGGGGTCGTCGACCTCGGGTTCGTCGTGGAGCCTGAGCCTCATTGCCCGACCTCCGCGGCGCGTTCCGCCTGCATCAGTTCGCTCGCGTACCAGCGGCGGCGCACGTGGGCGATGGCATACGTGATCGACGACGCGATGAGGGCCAGGATGACGGCCGAGAAGGCCACCATCAGGCTGTGGGCGACGTCGCTCAACTGGCCTTCGCCGAGCCCCTTGAGCGCGGGCCCCATGGGAATCATCGTGGCCACCAGGCCCAGCATCGGGGCGACCCGCGTCGCGATGCGGACGAATTCCAGCCGCGTGACCGCTTCGGCCTCCAGGTCGGCGCTGCTCAGGTGGGGCGCCGCGCGCCGCATCGCCAGGAGTTCGAAGGACTCGGGCCGGCCGCGGCGGCGCTGCAGGGCCTGCCAGCTGAAGGCCCCCAGGGCGTAGAAGGCATAGAGGAACAGCAGGCCGATCGTGACGAGGACGGGAATCAGGAACAACTGGCTGAGGCCGTACATCAGGCCGTCGAGGGAGTTTCCGAGATGAGCGCTCATGGTCGAATCCGTGCGGTTGGGTGGATCAGAGGGGCTGGAGGCGGGCCGGGTCCCGGCGGGACCGGTGCCTCTTGCGGAAGACGCCGGCGAGGAAGCTGGCGAGCAGAAGCAAGGCGACGCCGACCGACGCGGATGGGGCTCTCGGTGGCGCCGCCGGATCGCGCCGTTCCAGCTTCTGGCCCTGGACTTCGGTATCGAGGGGCGCGGGTGCAGTGCTTGCGGCCTCGGGGCGGCGAGGTCCCGGCGGCGGGGCTTCCGGCACTGGTTCCTTGACGAGCCCGATGGCCCGGACCTCCCGCGAGGCAACCGGCGCCGGGATGCGCGGCGGAAGGCTCGCGTTATCGCCAGCCGGGGCCCCGGCCAAGGCCGTGGCGGTCGGAGTGCCGGCGCCCATCGCGGTCTTCACGTCACGGTAGCCGCTGTGATAGCCGGTCCTGAGAAACTCCTGCGCATCCTCGTCGCCTTCGGCGGCCGCGGCCCGGAACCACTCCATGGCCTCCGCCTCGTTCTTCTCCACGCCCCGGCCCAGATACAGCGCTGTCGCGTAGTGCATCTTGCCGAGCGCGCCATAGGCAGGATCGCCGCTCGTTGCGGCGCGGCGCAGCAGCTCGGCGGCCTTGGCCAAGTCCTGCGCTACGCCGCTGCCGTCCTCGAGCAGCAGGGCCTTCCAGATCATCGCCCCGACATAGCCGGCGGCGATGCACTTGTCGAAGATCTTGTGCGCGCTCTCGTGGTCGCCGCATTTTTCGAGGAAATAGCCCTGGGCGCAGGTCACCATACTGGCGGGTTGCTGGACCGCGTATTCCAGGCTCAGGTCGCCGACGACGTTGGTGGAATCGCCGGCGTCACCCGGCGTCGCGGCGCCGCCGCAGAAGCGGCCGGGGCCGGCTGCGGAGGCCGGGCTGCCGGTGGTCGCGCACACGGCAACGAGCAGGCCCGCGGCAAGGGTGCCGCGGCAGAAAGTGGGCATGGGCATCGTGGTCTCCGTTCTCGTGGGATGGCGTCGTGGAAAGACTAGCCAAGGGAACGGCACCGCCGAATGAGCAAAGTCCACGCGCGGGGCCGGGCAATTTTCCCGATCCGGGGAAAGAATTGGTTCGGCAAGTCCCGGAGCCGCGAATCCGAGCCCACGTAGTGCGTTGCCGCGACTATGACATAATGCTCATCTGATCCGGGTCGGGTCGGACGTCATGCACTGTCCTCATTGCAATCAATCCGTTAGCGTTCTTTCGCGCGCCATCCGTCGTGCCGTCCGCATCAAGGCATGTCCCCACTGCGGCGGGAGCGTGAAAGTCGTCTTTTCCTGGCCCGTCATCGCAATCTGTTTCGGGCCGGCGGTCCTGCTGACCTTGGCCCTTCGTCCCTGGGCCGATTCTTTCGCGAGCCTCCCCGGCGTCTTGGCGATGTTGCTACTTGCGATGCGACTGAAGTCGAGCGAGTGAGACTGCATGGACTACTTGATCTTCCTCGCAAGCAAAGGCGATTTGCCGATAGAACTGGGCGAGTCGGGCGCACGCTTCATCGGCAAGCTGCTGCACCGGGTCTCGGAGTTGAACTGGAGCGGGACCTGGGGATTCTGGGAGTGGTTCTGGGCGATCGCTCTCGCTTTGGCTTTCTTCCTGGGAATTGTGGCTTTCCTCCGGCAAGAAGATGTCGATTGAACAGGAGGCCGACGGCGGCCTTGTGCCGCGACTCAGCCAAGCCGCCCGCAGGTGCTATTTCAAGACCGTGCGCCCGCCCAGCGCCACGATCAGCGCGATCGTCAGCACGAAGCACAGCGCCTGCCAGAAGATCAGCGGATTGCGCTCGATCAGCGGCGGCCCTTTACCAAGGAGCGCATTGTTGGGATGGCGGAGGTCGTGGACGAACTCCGAGAGCTCCTCGTAGCGCTTGTACGGATCCGGATGGACCGCCTTGGCGAGCGCGGCGTCGATCCAGGCGGGAATCTCGCGCTGCTCGTCGAGCACCGAGGCGTAGGTCAGCTTCCTTTGCGCGGCCTTCGTCCGTGATTTGGCGACCTCGGCGCCGAACGGCAGGCGTCCGGACAGCATCTGGTAGGTGATCACGCCGAGCGAAAAGAGGTCGGAGCGGGGCGTGCCCGCTTCGCCAAGGAAATATTCGGGGGCGGTGTATTGCGCCGTTCCCAGGATCCGGGGCTGCAGATGCTCCGCCTCCGCCAGCCCGGAGACGTGGGTGGAGCCGAAATCGATGATCTTCACCGTGCCCGTGCCGTCGATCATGATGTTGTTCGGGCGCAGGTCCTGGTGGAGCATCTCCATCCGGTGGAAGGCGCGCAGCCCCTTCGCGACCTGTTCGACGATGCCGCGCACCGTTTCGAGCTCCGGCGCCGGGTGGTCCGTCATCCACTGCGCGAGCGTCTGGCCCTCGATGTATTCGGTGACGACGTAGAGATAGCTGCGCCTGCGCGTTTGTGCGCAAGGCTTCAGTACGTGCGCACTGTCGATGCGGCGCGCGATCCACTCCTCCAGCATGAATCGTTCGAGGTAGGCCGGGTCGCCGCGCAGGTCCATCGAAGGGATCTTCAGGCTCACCAGCATGCCGGTGTCCAGGTCCTCCGCCAGATAGATGTGGCTGCGGCTGCTTGCGTGGAGCTCGCGGACGATCCGGTAGCCGTCGAAGATCATCCGCGGCTCCGGAAGCGGCGGCGCAGGCAACTCGGCGAGTTGCCGATACACGCCGTCCGCTGCTTCGCCCGGAAGGGTGTCGACGCGCAGGATCTGCACGGTCAGGTTGTCGCCGCTACCCTGCGCGTAGGCTTCCAGCGCGATGCGTCTGGCAGCCTCGTCGAGGTCGTCGGCGAGGTTTCGCACGGTATCGACGATGAAGGACGGGACGACGTGTTCATACACTCCGTCTGTTGCGAGCACGAAAACGTCACCGGGCTCGATCTCCTGCGCCCGATAGTCGATCTCGACCTCCGCGCCGATGCCCAGCGCGCGGCTGAGGTAGCTCTGGTCCTCCGCGACGACGAGCCGGTGGTCATTCGTCAGCGGCTCCAGCCTGCCGTCGCGCAGCCGGTAGATGCGGCTGTCGCCGACGTGGAAGAGGTGGGCCGTGGCGGACTTGATGACCAGCGCGCTGAACGTGCACACATAGCCGCGGTCGTGGTCGTAGCGATACTGGCTCTGCCGCGTCTGCGCATGGAGCCACGAGTTCGTCGCCGAGAGCACGCGCCGTGCCGAGGTCTTCACCGACCACGCCTCGGAGGTGCAGTAATAGTCCTCGAGAAAGCTCTTGATCGCCGACTCGCTCGCGACGTGGCCGACCGCGCTGCTGCTGATGCCGTCGGCCAGCGCGATCGCGATCCCTTTCGAGCTGAGCTGCGGTTCGCCGGGAATGCACAGGCCGTGGAAATCCTGGTTGATTTCCTTGCGGCCCTTGTCGGAGAACTGGCCCGCGGTGACGGCGAGTTTGCAGCTCATCTCGCTCCGGGTCGGGATCAGCGGGCGACGCGCTTCGGCGCGGTGCGCACGTGGGTCGAGTACAGCGCCAGGCCGACGAAGGTGATGCCGCCCAGCAGGTTGCCCAGCACCGTCGGGATCTCGTTCCACACCATGTAGTCGTAGATCGAGAAATTGCCGCCCAGCATCAGGCCCGACGGGAACAGGAACATGTTCACGATCGAGTGCTCGAAGCCCATGTAGAAGAACAGCATGATCGGCATCCACATCGCGATCACCTTGCCCGACACGTTGGTCGACATCATCGCGCCGACGACGCCGGTCGACACCATCCAGTTGCACAGCACGCCGCGGATGAAGAGCGTCAGCATCCCCGCTGCGCCATGCGCCGCGTAGCCGACCGTCCGGCCTTCACCGATCGTGCCGATCTTCTGGCCGACCACGTTGGGCGCTTCGGTGAAGCCGAAGGTGAAGATGATCGCCATCATCAGCGCCACGGTCAGCGCACCGGCGAAGTTGCCGATGAAGACCAGCCCCCAGTTGCGCAGCACACCGTTCCAGGTCACGCCCGGCCGCTTGTCGATCACTGCCAGCGGGCACAGCGTGAATACGCCGGTCAGCAGGTCGAAGCCCAGCAGGTACAGGATGCAGAAGCCGACCGGAAAGAGCATGGCACCGATCAGCGGCTGCCCGGTCTGCACGTTGATGGTGATCGCAAAGGCGGCAGCGATCGCCAGAATCGCGCCGGCCATGTAGGCGCGGACGATCGTGTCGCGCGTGGACATGAAGATCTTGGATTCCCCGGCATCCACCATCTTGGTGACGAACTCTGCTGGCGCGATGTAAGACATGAAGTTTCTTTCCCTTGGGTCTTGAGTGATTCGTATGGACGAAAAAAAACGTCCATTTCCTTCCCCCGATCGAGAGATGGAAATGGACGCCGTTGTCCCTTGCAAGCCGCCGTTGGCCTGAGCTGAACGCCTATTAGCAGGTGGCGTGCCAAGGCCCGGGAGAGGGAAATAACCCTATTCATATCGTTCTGGGGCGGCGGGTGCCACTCTCCGCCCCGGCGTGGGGCGTGTTCGCCTATTCGCGCCTGTTTTTGGTGCAAGCGACGCGGAGCCGCGACCGCCCCTCCGGGGTCAGTGCGCCGGGTATTTGTCCGGATCGGCGAGTGTCTCGACGATCCTGTTGAGTGCGACCGGTGTCAGCTTTTCATCATAGATGCCGGCGCCGATCTGGATACCTGCCGAGAAAGCCATGTCGGCGGTCACCGCATAGCTCACCTTGCGCGACGCTCCGCCTGCGCCCGGCTTCGCGGCCGCGCGCCCGGCGTCGCCGACCGCCCCAATGGCCGCGACGACAGGAGTTTTCCCTCGCGCCACACCGCCGCGTCCTTCGCCGCCGCCCAGTACCTGCAGACGCGCGGCGGTTGGGAGTACGGGCTGCCCGCCTACGCAGCGGCCGCGCTGGTCGGCTACAGCCGGGTACGAGCTCACGAGCATTACTGGAAGGACGTCGCTGCCGGCGCCGGGATCGGCATCGCGTCGGGCTACTTCTTCACCGACCCGCGCGAGCGCACACGAGTCAGCGTCATTGCAGGCCCCAAGGCCGCCCACCTTCAGCTGACGGCGTTCTGGTGAGCGTTTCGCGCGGCGTATAGCGGCCTTCGCGATGTGCCGTGCAGGGTACGACCGCCGCGCAACCATCGACGTACATGGCGCAGCGCCTTTCCGCCCTACTTGATCGGGCCTTCCTCCGGCCCGAAACACGCCTGGTAATCTGAACACTCCCCACAGCTCGGCGACTTGCACACAAAGATCTCCTCCCGCTCGCACAGCTGCTTGTACAGGAACTTCTTCCACTTCATGTCGCCGGTATTGCGTCGGGACAGCGTGGTGAATTGTTCCTCCATCAGTTGCGACAGCGCTCGGCGGTGGGGGAGGCCGAGGTCTTGCCAGAGGTGGTTGTTGCCCATGCAGGCGGTGGCGAGGGCGTGGGCGAGGGTTTGGGTGGTGG
>NZ_WTVN01000055.1 GCF_012910905.1 Aromatoleum toluvorans | reverse complement strand
ACTTATGCTCCACGCTTCCTTCCCACGCTCGGTCGCCCTCGCGCAGTTGCGCTTCACTTCGTTCGCTGTGATCAACTTACGGTGGGACTTGCACCCACAGGAGTGCGCCCATGCTGGGCGCACAAAAAAACGGTCACCGGGTAGCCGGTGACCGCATGAACCTACGTGAGAGGAGGCACTGCAGAGGGAGCACGTAGGACGGGATTACTGCGACAACTTCGACCACCCCGGATCAAAGGCGAGAAATGGCACCCAGGCTGCGTTCAAGGAGATCGCTCAGCACGCGCTCCACTTTTGCAGCGAGCTCATCTTCATATGCGAAGGGGTAGCTCTCGTCCATATACACGGCCTGCGACATTTCCAGCTGTACCGCGTGCACGCCGGTGTCGGGAGCGCCGTAATGACGGGTGATGTAGCCGCCCTTGAAGCGCCCGTTGAAGACCCACGAGTAGCCGTAATCCTTGACGGCCTCTTCGATGACCGCCCGGATCGCGGGGGAACACGTCTTTCCCTCCAGTGTTCCGAAATTCAGATCTGGAAGCCGCCCGTCGAACAGTCGCGGCAACAGGCTCGCGATCGAGTGGGCTTCCCACAGAAGCACATGCCCGTGTCGCTGCTTCAGCCGCGCAAGTTCGTCCTGCAGAGCGTTGTGATAGGGCTCCCAATAAATACGGCGCCTCTCAGATTTCTCCGCCGCATCCACATCTCCGTCGGCCTTGTACACCGGATCACCCCGGAAAGTCTCGCCAGGGCACAGCCCGGTAGTCGTCTGGCCGGGATAGAGACTCGCGTCATCGGGCGGCCGGTTCAGGTCGATCACATAACGCGAATGCGTTGCGGTCAGCAGCGAACCACCCATCCTCGTCACGAAGGCATACAGACGTTCCAGATGCCAGTCCGCATCGGGCTGCTGCTGCGCCGCGGGCGTGAGGCGACTTCTGATCGGCTCGGGGACGAAGGTTCCGCAGTGGGGAACGGATACAAGGAGAGGGAGGGATCCTTTCTCCAGGTTGAACAGCTGAATATCGCTCATGACAGTCCAAAGTCGCCTTGCAGGGATTACCGGGGGTACATACCGGACATGCACGGCGGCATTGTCACGGGAGCCCGATACTCCTCTCCCGAACAGATCAACTGCTTATACTGATTATCGCCGCCACTTATTCAGTGGACGGCGACTCAGCGCTCCTTCGCAGTGTCACGGCGACCCCATGTTTCTGGCGCTGGCGATGCAAGGTCCCAGCCTACTCGCTGTCCGGCACCGGGACAGGCTGACCGTTCCTGAACGAGTAGATGGTGATCGGTGACTCCCTGAGGTCCCGCCTTTCGTCGAACTGGTAGTTTCCCGCCAAGCCCTGGTACGTGATGTCCGCCAAGGCCGACCGGTACTGCCTGGGTTCCACCGAGTTGGCCTTCTGCATTGCGGCCGCGATCATGAAGAGCGCGTCATACATCGACGGCGCGTAGGTCAGTGGCTCGAACCCGAAGCGTTTCCTGTACTCGGCCTTGAACTGCCGGCCTTCATTGCTCTGCTCGAGTGCGGCCCCTCCCAGCGAGCAATAGACATGGTCATCGACCGCCTCTCCGCCGAGTCTGGCCAAGAATTCGTTGCAGATTGCCTCGCCGCCCAGCAGGTAGCCCTCGATCCCCAATGCTTTCATCTGACGTCGTAGCGGACCGGCCTGCAAATGGTAACCGCCATAGAAGATGCCGTCTGGTTTGATTCCCTTGATCCGCGTCAGAATCGCTGCAAAATCGGTCGCCTTGTCGGTCGTGAATTCGCGGCTGACGATCTGCACACCGTTCGCTTTGGCAACCTTGATGAACTCATCGGCCGCGCCCTGACCGTAAGCCGTTCTGTCATCGATCACCGCAAAGCTCTTAACTTTCAGTTTCTTGGCCGCGAAGCTTCCCATTCTGGCGGCGGTGCTGACGTCGTTCGGCCCGATTCGAAAGACGAAGGGGTAGCCCGCCTGCGTGACCTTCGGGTTGGAGGCCACCGTCGCCATGACGATGCCGGCGTCGTTGAGGACTTTCGAGATCGGAATCGCGACGCCCGAGTTATAAGGGCCCAGCACCGCCTTGACGTCTGCATCGACGAGGCGCTGGGCGACGTTCATGCCGGTGCGGGGATCCGCAGCGTCGTCTTCCGCCATGAGCTCGAAACGCAGCTTCTTTCCCCCGACGAGCATTCCCTGCGCGTTGAGGCGATCCATCGCCATGCGCAAGGCGTTCTCGTGGTCCTTGCCCGCTGCCGCCTGGGGACCGGTGAGGGGACTCGTCAAACCGATCCGGACGGTGACCTCCTCGGCTCCCCAGACGGTCAGAGAGCCGAGACCGAATGCGGTCAAAGCGAGAAGTCTCATGATGAAACGATGTGCGTGGCCCATCGAGTGTCTCCTTCTGTTTGTGGTGCTTCCGTCGGCTTGCCTTCAATGATGAAGGATTCCGACCACGGACTTGGGCGAATTTGCAGGCTTCGGTCGGACTGGGATCCGGAATCCTTGCGTCCTACACGGAATCCAGGCGCGGGGCCGCAACGTCCCGAATGTACGTGGCTGCCTGCTCGTGGAGCCACGAGCGGAACACTTCGAGCGAGGCCGACTGCGCCTTGTTCTCGGGGTAGACAAGGTAATACGCGCGCATGCTGCGAAAGAGACATGGATGCGGGATGATCAGCTCCCCTGATTCGACCTCTGCAAGCACGAAGAAATGCGGGACGAGGGCCACGCCGAGCCCTGCCCTTGCGGCCTCGACCAGCATCGAGAAGAGCTCGTAGCGAGGCCCCCGCAGCGCTGTCGCGTTGGGTAAGCCTGCGACCTCGAACCATTCGCGCCAGGCCTCCGGCCGCCCGGCAGGGTGGAGAAGCGGCTTCTTCGCGAGTTCCTCCACGGAGATCGTGGCAGCCCCCTCCAGCAGCGCCGGCGTGCACACCGGGACCATCTCTTCGCCGAACAGATACTCCGTCATCGACCCTGGCCAGACCGGATCCCCAAAGTGGATCGCTGCGTCGAAGGGGGTGTCCGTGAACATGAACGGCTCGGCACGCGTCGTCAGGTTCAGGATGATGCTGGGATGTTTCGCATGAAAGTCCGCCAGACGCGGAATCAGCCAGCGTGTCGCGAAAGTCGGGATCACTGCGAGCTCCAGCACCCCTCCCGCCCCCTGGTGCGCCATCAGTGACAGCGTCTCCCCCTCCAGCAGTTTGAGCAGGTCGCGCACTTTCAGCGCGTACGTGCTTCCGGCCTCGGACAGCGAAACCCGCTTCTTGACCCGGTTGAACAACTGCACGCCCAGAAAATCCTCCAGCGCACCGATCTGCCGGCAGACGGCGCTCTGCGTGAGCGACAGTTCCTCGGCCGCCCGCGTGAAGCTCTGATGCCGCGCGGCCGTTTCGAAGGCGATCAGGAGTTCGGTCGGAGGGATCTTTCTGCGCATCGAGTTGGTTCCGGTTCAGCACAACATGCTGAGTATATATTGCTTGGCGCACCCTCGCACCCTTGGATAAATTGCCACTCAAGGTCAGCAAGCAGCCAAAAAGAGACGACTTGTTGCAAGTGTCGCACTAACAACACTGCCGTGGACGATCAGACCAAAACCCGAAGGACCCAAGGAGCGAAGAAGGACATGAGCGAGACAAACGTGATTCTGGGTGTGATCGGCTCCGACTGCCATGCGGTCGGGAACAAGATCATCGACACCGTGCTGACCGGAGAGGGGTTCCGCGTGACCAATCTCGGCGTGATGGTCAGTCAGGACGAATTCATCGATGCGGCAATCGAAGTGGGCGCGGGGGCGATCCTCGTTTCGTCGATCTACGGCCACGGGGAAATCGACTGCGCGGGGTTCCGTGGTCGTTGCATCGAGCGCGGCCTCGAGGACATCGTCCTTTACGTCGGCGGCAACCTGGTGATCGGCAAACGCGACTTCTCAGAAGTCGAGACCCTGTTCAAGGACATGGGTTACGACCGCGTCTTTCCGCCCACCGTCGACATCAAGTCTGTTGCCCAGTCCCTGCGGCAGGATATCGCGGCACGCCAATGATCTACGCGACCATCGACATCGGTTCGACCTGGACCAAGGGCGCGAGCTTCCGGCTCGTCGGCGATCGCGTCCGCCTCGAACGGCGTGCGGCACGTCCCACCACCGTGGCGAATCTCTCCGATGCCTTCTTCGGCGTGCTGAGCGAGATCGTCGCCGGCGATCCGCTCGACCAATTGCGCGGCGGCGAACTGCGGCTGCGCTATTCCTCGTCGGCAAAGGGCGGTCTCGCCGTCGCGGCGATTGGCCTGGTGCCTGACGTCACCCTCGAAATCGGCAAACTCGCGGCGCAATCGGCTGGCGCCCGCCTGTCGCAGGTATTCTCCTACCGCCTGACGGCGAGCGACGTCGCGCAGCTCGAAAAGCGCCAGCCCGACATCGTGCTCCTTGCCGGCGGCACCGACGGCGGCAATAGCGACTACGTGCTCGCCAATGCTGCGGCGCTGGCCGCCTCCCGCCTCGATTGTGACTTCGTCTACGCAGGCAACCGCGAGGTCGCGGACGAAGTCGCAGCGCTTCTCGCCGGAAAGCGGCTCAAGGTCGTGCCGAACCTGCTGCCCGATTTCAACGAGCCGAACCCCGACCCGGCGCGCGACGCGATTCGATCGATCTTCCTCGATGCGATCGTCAAGGGGAAAGGGCTCGACGTGATCATGGACGCGACCGGCAGCGAGCCTGTGCCGACGCCGTTCGCCGTCCTCGAATACACGCGCACGATTCGCGAATTGGTGCCAGGCTGGAGCGAGTTTCTGCTGCTCGACATGGGTGGCGCGACGACCGACGTCTACTCGGCACACCTCGACACGCCGAGCTCGGGCGTCATCCGGCGCGGCCTCCCTGAACCGACGGTGAAGCGGACCGTCGAGGGTGACCTCGGCATGCGTGTCTCGGCACAGGCGGTGTGCGAGCTCGGCGACACGACCCTCGCGGCAACGCTCGAAGCGCACAACGTCAGCAAGGCGGATCTCGCTGCGTACGCGGCCCGCGTCACGGCACATCCGGACTCGATTCCCACCGGCACGGAAGAGCGCCGGCTGGACACGCTGCTCGCCGGGCTGTGCGTCGGCCACGCCGTCGCGCGCCATGTCGGACGCATGACTTCCGTCTATACGCCGGAAGGCGAGGTGCTGGTGCAGACCGGGCGCGACCTCTCGAAACTGCCCAAGGTCGTGGGCTCGGGCGGATGGCTCGCGAAGGCCGAGGGCTTTTCGCCCGGCGCCTGGTTCGACGGCCACCTCATCGATCAGCGTGGCCGCAGCGTGCTGGCGCCGCGGAACTTTGCCTACTACCGCGACGCGGACTACCTGTTTCCGCTGCTCGCCAATCTGGCCCGCGACATTCCCGCCGCCGCCGCGCGCGCCGGCATCGACTTCCTGGTGGCTCAAGAAACGAGGAGCGAACATGCAACTGCGTAACAAGAAACTGGACATGGACACCTTCCTCAGTGAGCGCACTGAGGTGATGACTTCCTGGCCGACGGGCAAAGACGTCGATTTCGAGGAAGGCGTCCTCTACCAACTGTCATTGCCCGAGAGCAAACGCTTTTCGAGCGCACTCGCTGCAGCCGATCGCGAGGGCCGCACGCTGCGTCAGCCGCGCGCCGGTGTCGCGCTGGTCGACGAGCACATCAAGCTGCTGCAGTTCCTCGAAGATACCTGCGACCTGCTGCCCTCGACGATCGACGCCTACACGCGACTCAACCACTACGAGAAGGCCGCCGAAGGGATCGCCCGCTCGACCGCCGCGGGCACTTCGCTCCTCAACGGCTTCCCGGCGGTCAATCACGGTCTCAATGAATGCCGCCGCGTCGTCGAGTCGCTCACCAAACCGGTGCAGGTGCGTCACGGCACGCCCGATGCGCGCCTGCTCGCCGAGATCACGCTCGCGGCCGGTTTCACCGCGTATGAAGGGGGCGGCATTTCCTACAACATCCCCTATGCGAAGAAGGTGCCGCTCGACCGCTCGCTGCGTCATTGGCAGTACTGTGATCGCCTGGTGGGTTTGTACGAGGAGCGCGGCGTGCGCATCAACCGCGAGCCTTTCGGGCCGCTCTCCGGCACGCTGGTCCCGCCCTTCGTCTCCCATTGCGTTGCGCTCATCGAGGGACTGCTGGCCCTGGAGCAAGGTTGCAAGTGCATCACGCTGGGCTACGGCCAGGCCGGCAATCTCGTGCAGGACATCGCCGCGATCCGCTCGCTGCGCGAACTCGCCCACGAATATTTCCAGGCGGCCGGATATACCGACTACCAGCTGAGCACCGTCTTCCATCAATGGATGGGGGGCTTCCCCGAGAACGAAGCGATGGCTTTCTCGGTGATCTGCTCGGGCGCCGCCGCGGCCGCACTCGCGGGTGCGACGAAGGTGATCGTGAAGACACCGCACGAGGCGAGCGGCGTCCCGACCAAGGAAGCCAACAAGCAGGGCCTCGAAGCGACGACTCAGATGCTCAACATGGTCCGCGAGCAGATCTTCCCGATGAGCCCGACGCTGGATCAGGAGATCGAGTTGATCAAGCGCGAGGTCCGCAGCGTCCTCGCCAAGGTGTTCGAGCTCGGCGAAGGCGACCTCGCGCAGGGCACGGTCCGGGCGGTCGCGGCGGGCGTCCTCGACGTGCCCTTCGCCCCCGCTTCTTGCAACGCCGGGAAGCTCCTGCCGGTGCGCGACAACGTCGGTGCCGTCCGAATTTTCGAACCGGGTCGCGTGCCGCTGCCCGACGACGTCCTGACCTTCCACCGCGACCGCGTCAGTGAGCGCGCCCGGGCGGAAAAACGAGAAGCCTCGTCCCAGATGGTGGTGGACGACATTTATGCAATTTCCAAAAGCAGACTGATCGGGAGACCGCGATGAATCACACCCAGGCCCATATCCAGCAAGTCCATTTCGTACCCGGCTATTCCTCGTTCTATTTCGACGACCAGAAGGCGATCAAGGACGGCGCCGGCCTGGACGGTTTCGTCTATCTCGGACAACCCGTGACGAACGGCTTCCACGCCGTCCGTCAGGCGGGCGAAGTCGTTTCCGTCGTATTGGTGCTCGACAACGGCGCGGTCGCGGTCGGCGATTGTGCGGCGGTCCAGTATTCGGGGGCCGGCGGCCGTGATCCGCTCTTTCTGGCGGGCGCCTTCGTTCCCTTCCTCGAACAGCACCTCAAGCCCTTGCTGGAAGGGCGCGCCGTCGAGCGCTTCCTCGACAATGCGCGCTTCTTCGACACGCTGGAGATCGAAGGACAGCGGCTGCACACGGCGATCCGCTACGGCGTGACGCAGGCGCTCCTCGACGCGACGGCACTCGCCCGCCGCATCACCAAGGCCGAGGTCATCCTCGATGAATACAATCTGCCGCTCGTGTGCGAGCCGGTGCCCTTGTTCGGCCAGAGTGGCGACGACCGCTACACCGCAGTCGACAAGATGCTCCTCAAGCGCATCGACGCCCTGCCCCACGGGCTGATCAACAACGTGCCGGAGAAGCTCGGCTACAAGGGCGAGAAGCTCGAAAGCTACATCGGCTGGCTCGCCGGCCGCGTCGAGCAGTTGCGCCCGGATCCCGCCTATCGCCCGACGCTGCATATCGACGTGTATGGGACGATCGGCCTCATCTTCGATCACGACGCCACCAAGGTCGCGGACTATATCGCGGGTCTCGAGAAATTCACCGGCGGCCTGGAGCTCTATATCGAAGGCCCGGTGGACGCCGGCAGCAAGGAGGCGCAGATCGCCGAGCTCGGCGCCATCACCCGGCGCCTGCGCCAGATCGGGTCGCGCGTGAAGCTCGTTGCCGACGAGTGGTGCAACACCTATGAAGACATCGTCGAGTTCACCGCGGCCAAATGCTGCGACATGGTGCAGATCAAGACCCCGGACCTGGGCGGCATCCATAACATCGTCGAATCGGCGCTGCATTGCCGGGAGCACGGCATGGAGGCCTACCAGGGCGGCACCTGCAACGAGACCGACATCTCGGCGCGCACCTGCGTCCATCTCGCGCTGGCCGCCCGCCCGATGCGCATGCTCATCAAACCCGGCATGGGCTTCGACGAGGGCATGAACATCGTGAATAACGAGATGCGGCGCACGCTGGCCATGCTGGCTGCGAGGAAGGGCGGAAAATGAAACCCGAATTCAAGATCCTCTCGCCGACGGCGATCCTCGGCTACGGCTTTCCCGAGGAGAGCTTCCGGCGCGGCATGGCCGAGAAGCCGGACCTGATCGCGGTCGACGGCGGCTCGACCGATCCCGGGCCCTACTACCTCGGCGCCGGCAAATCCTTTACGGACCGCGCCGGCGTCAAGCGCGATCTGCGCTACATGCTCACCGCAGGCGTCGAGACCGGCATCCCGGTCGTGATCGGCACCGCCGGCGGCTCAGGCGCAGCCCCGCACCTCGAATGGTGCCGCGAGATCGTCCTCGAAATTGCGCGTGAGGAAGGCCTCCGCTTCAGGATGGCCGTGATCCCGACCGACGTCGATCGGGCCATCGTCCACGAGGCGCTCGACGGCGGGCGCATCGAGCCGCTCGATCTCGTTCCCCCGCTCACGCACGAGGCGATCGATGCGAGCCCGCACATCGTCGCGCAAATCGGTGTCGAGCCCTTCATGCGCGCCCTCGAGGCCGGCGCCCAGGTCGTGCTTGCCGGTCGCGCCTACGACCCGGCGTGCTTCGCCGCGCTGCCGATCCTCCGCGGCTACGATGCGGGCCTCGCCCTGCATTGCGGCAAGATCCTGGAGTGCGCCGCGATCGCCGCGAGCCCCGGCTCGGGCTCCGACTGCGCGCTCGGGATCCTCCGCGAGGATTCCTTCGTCCTGAAAGCACTCTCCGACGAGCGCAAGTTCACGGCCGAATCGGCCGCGGCCCATACGCTCTACGAAAAATCCGACCCCTACTTCCTGCCCGGTCCCGGAGGCACGCTCGACCTTACCGGCTGCGAATTCATCGAGCACCCGGACGGCACGGTCGAAGTGCGCGGCTCGAAGCATGTCGACCGGCCCTACCAGGTCAAGCTCGAAGGCGCCCGACCGGTCGGCTACCGGACGCTCGCGATCGCCGGCACCCGCGACCCGATCATGATCGGATCCATCGATTCGATCATCGAAGCGGTGCAGGCACGCGTCGCGAAGATCCTCGGCGAAGGCAACCCGGCGCGCGTCTTTTTCCATCTCCATGGCAAGAACGGCGTCATGGTACATCTCGAACCGGCCAAGGACGCTCGCGCCCACGAACTCGGCATCGTCATCGAGGTCGTCGCCGACACGCAGGAGCAGGCCGACACCGTCTGCTCGCTCACGCGCTCGACGCTGCTCCATTACGGCTACCCCGGGCGCGTCGCCACCGCCGGCAATCTGGCATTCCCGTTCTCGCCGTCGGATGTCCGCGCGGGCACGGTCTATGAATTCTCCCTTTACCACCTGATGACGGTCGACGAGGCGAAACTCTTTCCCTTCCGGATGGAGTCGATCGGCCAGGAGGGCATGCAATGAAGAAGATGCTGGAGATCGCCCGCGTCGTCCGCTCGAAGAATTCCGGGCCCTTTGAACTGGTGCTCGACGTGATGCTGAAGAACCGCGAGTGCTTCGAAGCCCTGAGCGAGAGCGGGCAGTTTTCGCCGCAGCGCATCGCCGCCGCTTATGGCGTGCCGGTGAGCGATATCCGACGCATCGTCTGGTTCCAGCCCGCCAATGCCGTCAAGGTCGTCATGCCGCGCCACATCGTTTCCGGCGCACCGGGGGATTCGGACGTCTATGGAGCGCAGCAGCACGCGCCACTGCTCGACCTGGAATTCGACCTGTAGCACTCCGCTTTAACCCCGGGGAGGATGCACCATGATCGTCATGCACGAGACCCTGATCTACGCCGTCTATTACGCGCCGCGGGGCCGCCTGCGCCTGTACCGGCTCGGGCGCGAGATCGCCGAGCGTCACCTGCTGCCCACGGACCTCCTGGTGGGCATCATCGGAGCCGAAGGCGCGGGCAAATCGACGTTGATCCGTGGCATCTTCCCCGGCCTCGAACTCACCAACGACGACGAAGGCATCAACCTTCGTTCAGCACCGATTTTCGACTTCACCGAGGCCGACAAATTCGGCCCGCATACCTACCACATCGATGTGCGCTACGAGCAAGCCTTCCACCAGCTCTGGGAGATCGCCGACGTCGTCACCGCGGCAATCGAGCACCGGCGGCGCGTCGTCGTCGAACACTTCGACCTGCTCTATCCGCACCTGAAGTTCAACGCCCAGATCCTGCTCGGCATCGGCGAGGAAGTCGTCGTCGCCCGGCCGAACGTCTTCGGCCCGGCGCCGCAATCGATTCGCGACATCGTCTACCGCACCGTCCATTACCGGAAGATGGCTCATTCGGCCGAAGACATCACCAGCCTGATCCTCTCGCGCCACCATGGGCACCCCATTCCGACGCGGCATTCCGACGTCAAACACGGCTTCGTCATCGGCTTCGTCGATCCGCCTGATATCGATCTTGCCCAAGTAAGGCAATTGGTCAGCGACATCATCGCCCAAGACCTGCCAATCTCGCCGGCGGACGAGGATCACATCCGGATCGGAGACGACGTGATCCCGTGCACCGGAGTGCGAACCCACGTCAAATCCACAAGCGAGATCACGAATTTCCGCCTGCTACCGGCACTGCAGTACAACCCGATCACACGCGAACATCTTCTCGTCGGGATTGTCGGCGATGCGACGCAGGAAGCCGGCTTTGACCGCATCCTGAGCATCGTCGGCTAGCCATACCGGCGATTCATCCGTCGACACGCGAAGATGCTACAGCTCCGGGGATGCTTCCCTACGGCTCGGCTACCGCCCCCGCAATCAACTACAACCTCAGGCGCTGAACGGTGTTCAAAAATTATCTCAGTGGTCTGCGGCACTGGCGCGGGACAGTTTCCTGTGATCCAGTGCTCAAACGCTCGGCAGAGCATCCACCTACCGGGCGTACCGGCAACATCAGGCCGGCCACCAGCGTCGCTAAGCCGATGATTTTAGTCGGTTCTGAGGGTGCAGAAAGCTGAACGTCCGCAGCGCTCGGCGTGGCAGCGCCGAAACAAGCGCTTGAACTTGCGTGACTTTCCTGCCATCCATTTGGCGCACTCAATTTCGCCAAATGCTTGAATATATGGGGCGACATACCGGGATCGAACCGGTGACACCTGGAGCCACAATCCGGCCGACAAATCCACCAAATCAGTGACTTATGGTCATTTTTTCGTAAGAACATCGCCTCCAGCCGCCAATACTGGCGCGAAGCCGCCACGTGATCTTATGAAAATACAGAGGGGCGATCCGTCAAATACGATCGCATAGCCCTCCCGCTGGTGCAGGCGACTGTGAGCCGCCCGAGGGAGGTCGGCCAGCTCACTGGATGGCCCGCGGCCTCGCCTTGGGCGGGTGCGCCCCCGCATCTGCACCGATCCGGCCCCCTCTTCCACCGTTCCGACCTTGACGCCGATGGGCGAATAATTTTCTCCTGTCGCCTAAAGTACGCCTTGTCGACCGGCGCTGGCCTCCTGGAAACACCCGGGCTGCTCCTCCGGAATGGCGCTCCGCCTCTCGGGGATCCAGCGCAACCCAAGTCCCTCGCTGTGGGACTGCGCGACCACCGTATGGCTGTCGGAGGTGACCGACTTCCTCGTAGGCAACAGGAAGGTCGCCAGGCTGGGAATCAGGATCAGGGCGCCGAGCATATTCCACAGGAACATGAACGCCAGCAGGATGCCCATGTCCGCCTGGAACTTGATAGGCGACCAGGCCCACGTGACCACGGCAGCCGACAAAGTTACCCCGATCAGTGCGACGACCTTGCCTGTGGAGATCAGGGCATGACGGTAGGCGCGGGCCAGGCTGTGCCCTTGGCGCTGGAACACGAGTTGCGTCGTCAGCAGGTAAAGCGAGTAGTCAACCCCGATTCCCACTCCAAGCGCAGTCACCGGCAGGGTCGCCACCTTCATCCCGATGCCGAGGAAGACCATGAGGGCTTCGCACAGGATCGTGGTGACCACCAGCGGGACGATGGCCACGATGACCGCTCGCCAACTCCTAAAGGTGATGAAGCACAGCACCACGACAGAGAGATAGACGTACAGCAACATGCTGCGGTTGGCCTTCGCCACGACGATGTTGGTAGCCGCCTCGATGCCGGAGGTGCCAGCAGCCAGCAGGAACTTGCGCTCGTCGGAATTGTGCTCGGCGGCAAACTGCTGGACCGTTTCCACCACTCTGGAAAGCGTCGCCGCCTTGTGATCGGTCAGATAGACGATGATCGGCGAAACCGAGCGGTCGTCGTTCAGGAGCTCCGGGTTGGAGTTGTACACCGTGTTGATGGCGTCCTGCACCACGAAGGGATCCCGATTGATGGTTTCCCACTTCACCGACCCCTCGAATCCCGCCGCGGTGAAAGTGCGAGCCAAACTGCCCGCGGACACCGTCGTCTGGACCCCCGGCAGCTCCCGCAGGATCTGCTCCAGCCGGTCCATCTCCAGCAGGGTCTCGTAGTTGATCAGCCCTTGGGGGGAGGTGGCCACGATTACTGCGAACTGGTCGCTGGAGAGGGCATAGTGGCTGGTGATGTAATCGTTGTCCTGGTTGTACACCGAGTCACGCCGCAGCTCGGGGGCACCGGGGTCCAGGTCGCCGATCTGGAGCTTTAGCGAAACCACCCAGCCTGCCACGGCCAGCGCTGCGGTGACGGCGAGGACCACGATCGCGCGCCGCCTCATCGTGAAGTTGCCGAGCCAGGACACCACCGGGTGCTCCCCTTCGAGGCTGCGCAGGCTCTTGGCGGCGGCGCTCCTGCTCACACCGGCATAGGACAGCAGCACCGGAATCAGGATCAGGTTGGTGAAGATGAGTGCGGCCACCCCGATACTGGCCGCCGCGGCGAGGCCGCGGATGGCGGGGATGTCGATCACCGCGAGCACCGCGAAGCCAACCGCGTCCGCCAGCAGCGCGGTCAGCCCGGCGAGGAACAGGCGCCGGAACGTGTAGCGGGCGGCGATGTATTTGTGGGTGCCGCGCCCGATGTCCTGCATGATCCCGTTCATCTTCTGCGCGCCATGAGACACACCGATGGCAAAGATCAGGAAGGGCACAAGGATCGAATAGGGGTCCAGCGAGAAACCCAGCAGCTTCATCAAGCCCAGCTGCCAGACCACCGCCACCAGTGAGCAACTCGTCACCAGCAGGGTGCTGCGCCAACAGCGTGTATACCAACTGATGATCAGCACCGCGATCAGGGCGGCGTAGAGAAAATAGGTCAGCACCTCGCCCAGGCCATGGATCAGGTCCCCCACCAGTTGGGCGAAGCCGATCACGTGGATCTCCACCCCCTCGCTCTCCAGAGCCCGCAGGGAATCGATCTCGTCCCTGAAGGCCTTGTAGTCCAGAGGCTCGCCCGTGGCCGGATCGTGGTCCAGGAGCGGCACGAAGATCATGCTGGACTGCTGATCGGTGCCCACCAGGGAGCCGACGAGTCCGGCCCGGGCCACATTCAGGCGCAGGGACTTTATGGACTCCGGCGTGCCGTTGTAGCCGTCGGGCATCACGGGCCCGCCCGCGTAGCCTTCGGGGGTGACCTCGGTCCACCTCACCACTGGCATCCACAGCGACTTCATGAAGGAGCGGTCCACCCCCTGCATCATGAAGACCTTGTCGTTGATCTTGCGGAGCACATCCAGGTATTGGGACTGATAGATGTCGCCGCGGGTGTTGCGCACCACGATCCGCACCGAACTGCCGAGACCGCCGAGCGATTCCGCGTGCGCCCGGTAGTTCCGGATGAACTCGTGAGACTGAGGCATCATGGCGTCGTAGCTGGCTGAAACGCCGAGCCTGGAGGCCTGGAAACCGAGCACCAGCGTCACCAGTGCGCAAATCGCGATCAGCCAGAGGCGGTTGTTGAAGACCATGCGCTCCAGCCAACTGCCGCCCTTCCGGTCGAACTCATTGAGTGCCGTCAGCACCGGCATCGCATCGCTATGACTCGTAACGTGGGCCATCTCTGCATCATTCCCTAAAAAGCTTCATTCCGACTGATGGGGCTAGCGTCATTGCGCGGCCTGAATACGAAGGCCGGCAGGACTGCTGATTAGATACTTGCCGTCCGCCAGGACGACGACGCCGGAGGCGCGCGCGCCCGACCATCCAGGACGGACCTTGAGGCTGTCACCGCCTGCATCGCCAACGAGGACTTCACCCGCCACGTTCACCAGTACGAGGCTTCCCTTGTCGTCGAGAATGCCGGCACTGATGGTGGATTCGGAGCCAGTGGCGATCGTGCTCCAGGTCCGGCCAGCATCCCCGCTGCGATAAACGGAACCGCGCAGGCCGTAGGCCACGACTGCCTTGTCCGAGCCGACAATGCCGAAGAAGCTGCCGCCGTAGCCGGTCTCGGACTTCACGAAGCGGCCACTGGCGGCGTCATAGCGAAACACTACGCCCCGCTCTGCGGCGATGAAGAGTTGTCCGCCGACCCCGCGCACCCCGTTCAGGTTCAGCATGTCCGGGTTGTCGATACGCTCGAACCATGGCTCCCAGGTTCGTCCTCCGTCCCGCGTCGCCACCAGGATGCCAAAGGCACCCACCGCATATCCGGTCTGGCTGTCCTGGAACCATACGTCGAGCAAGGGCAACGAGGGTCCGCTGCCGTAGTTCTTCTCGACCGCCCGCATGGCTTCGCCCTGACTGGCGCCCTTCTCGTGGTAGTAGCGCGAAAAGGACGCCAGGGCTGCGCGCCCGTCGAGCTGTTTCTGCCAATTCCTGCCGCCGTCCGCGGTATGAAGAATGACCCCGTCGTGCCCCACCGCCCACCCGTCCGTCGGCGTCGGAAAATGCACCGCTACGAGGTCGCTCTGCACCGGTACGGCAGCCTGCTCCCAGGTCTTGCCCTCGTCGTCGGACAGGATCGCCACACCCCTGCTCCCCACCGCCACCAGTCGCTCACCAGTGCGGGCAACCGCGAGCAGCGGCCGCGAGCTCAACGCGCCGACCTTGGCAGCGGGGAAATCGAGTGGGTCCTTCAACGCCGCCCCGGCGGACGCCGCCGCCATTGCCGCCATGACCGGCAAGAACACCGCAAGTGCAGCGCGCCAGAGGGACCGGCACCGAGGGTCCGTCAGGGCAGCGCGTGTTGAAGCGGTGGGTGTCATTTGTCCTGGAAGCCTGTTCATTTTCAATCTCTCAAGCAGGCCGGACCTGTCTGCGACGGGTCGCGGCTAACGCCACAAGGGGACTCGAACGACCGCTCGGAGGCTCCACAGGCCTCCGGACGGCTTCCCACGCCTATGGATCAGCGCACGCTGCCCGCGGCCACCGCCTGCGGCGACATCTTGATGTTCAGCCCGTCCGCAGAGCGGTAATGGCGAACGAAGTTGCCCTCCACGTTCCGGTCGGTGTTGATCACCAGATAGTTGCCCTTGCGCAGGTCGGCGGTCATGAAGGAGTCGCCATTCATGCCTCCGACGTCATAGGCGGGGAACATGTAGCTCTGAGTCACGCGCCACAGGTTTCCGGAATCGTCATAGGTCTCGGCTCCCACGATGCACCAGCAATCCTCCTCCACGAAGAATCTCCGCTTGCTGTAGGCATGGCGGGCACCCTCCT
Organism: Aromatoleum toluvorans; assembly: GCF_012910905.1. Taxonomy (GTDB): domain Bacteria; phylum Pseudomonadota; class Gammaproteobacteria; order Burkholderiales; family Rhodocyclaceae; genus Aromatoleum; species Aromatoleum toluvorans. Next base: position 5,010 of record NZ_WTVN01000055.1, on the reverse strand, counting down.
TGCGGATCCCCTCGACCACCCAGACACGGCGCTTTTCCCAACGCACCGCATCCGGACTGACGAACTGCTTGCCCAGGGCTTCCGCCCCCTTCTGGTTGGTGATGCCGAACACGTTGTAGGGCACGATCATTTCCTTCTTGCCCACCAGCTTCATGTTGAAGCGGTCCATACGGCCCACGAAGCCCCAGGGCTCGTCCCAGAACAGCACGCCGGCGTAGGCCGCCATCGGAATGTCATAGGCGAACTCGGGAGCCTTGCGTACGCGACGCTGACCCGGGGTGTAGAACCAGATCGGGGTATCGGCTGCCGAGTCGGGCTGGTAGTAGTTGAGGAAGTGGGTCCCGGCCGAAGTGGGAGGCGACGTCAGCAGGGTGCTGAAGCCGAAGACGCCGTCGTAGGCCTGCTTGCGCATCGCCCCTGTCTGTTCGGACCACGGATGGAAGTAGCCGGCGTCGAACCCCGGCAGATCATTGACCTTGCCGCTGCTATCCACCAGGTAGTTCTTGCTGCGCATCATGGAAACCGGGGGGCCGAAGCGCATCATGGCGTTCCACATCACCTCGTAGCCCGATTTGGGAATGGGGAAGGGAATTCCCTGCAGCGGCAATCCATCCGGCGCCGCGCCGGCCACCTTGTCGCCCTCCACCTCGCCGGCAAGTTTCGTCGTGGTTGCGTTCTTGGCCGTGTTGTCCAGGTACCAGTCCGGATAGATCATGGTCCGCTGGGTCGGATAGACGTCCACCCTGTAGCCCGGGAAGTTCTTGAACATCGCCCGAGTGCCCTCGCTCAGGAGCGATTCGTATTTGCTCACGTTCTCGCCACTGATGGAGAACAGGGGCTTTTCCCCGGCGAAGGGGTCGGCGTAACGGTCGGCGCCGTTCTTGTAGCCGGCGGGAGGTTTTTGCAGGCCGCCAGTGTAGGCAGGGATGGAGCCGTCGGCGTTCTTGCCGGCTTCCGCGCCGAAGCGGGTCAGGTCCTTGCCCAGGGCCTTGGCTTCGTCGGCACTCACCGCGGCATGGGTCAAACCGATGGACGAAAGGATGATTCCCAGGCCAAGGCCCACGCTACGCATTTTCTCGATGTGCTTCATGATTGATCGCTCCTCCAGACTCAAAACGACGTCTTGAACATGACTTGAACCCAGCCCTTGTCATTCAGGGCTACGGCCCCGTTCCCGCCAAAACCCGAATAGGATTCGCCGAGGCCGGGGACATTCACCTTGGGACTGGTGTCGTAGTGGTAGCCGTTGTATTGCACCAGCAAGGTGTATTTCTGCTGGATGTTGGCCTTCAGGCCAATGGAATAGAGCTGCGCATTTTCGGCATAGAACGCGCCGCCGGCGTAAGCCGGATTGCCTTGGATGCCATAGGTCAGCGAGGTCGGCATGCTCAGGTCCACCCCGGGCCACACCTGCAGCCACTGTGGCTCGAACAGCATGGCGAAGGCCAACGCATTGCGGGTGGCGCAGCCATCCTTCTTGTCGCCGCGCCGGGCGGCATTGACGCTGTCGCGGCAACTCGCATAGCCCTCCCCGTTGAAGAGGTGCTTGTTGTCGTCCACCGACACGAGATGGGTGTAGGAAAACTCGGCGATCAGGTTGCCCGCGTCCCACAAGGGGGTCGAGCCGAGGCTCACCAGGCCGTTGGCGATCACGTTAACAACGTCTCCGGTCGCCCCCTTCGTATAGGGGACTCCCACCAGGCCATTGGAGAAGGCGCTCATGAGGGCGGTGTCCTTGCGATAGGACATCTCGAAGCCGGTGCTCAGGGTCCCGAAGGTCCGTTCGTAGCTCACGCCGAACAATTTTGTCTTCTCGGCGTAATTGAGCGACACATTGCCCCCGCCGGTGGCGTTGATGCTGCCGGTAGCCCAGGGATGGACGTCGTCGAACTGGCGGTAGTAGAAGCCAAGATCACCCCTCGCCCACTCCGGCGACCACGCCACCTTGACGCCGAAGTTGCCGTTCATGTCGTCCGGCTCGTTGGTATGACCGGCCGACACGGGGCCGCCGAAGAGACCGGCCACGGCACCGCCGCTCCGGGGGCCGGCATAGAGGATGTCGAAGGGGCCCAGGTAGGTGCCGCCCTCGGGATAGCGGTTGGCGCGGTACTCGAGGAAATATTGGGCGGAGATCGACAGTTCAGGATTTACATCCACCGAGGCCATCACCTGCGTACGGGGCAGGAACAGTTCCTTCACTTCCGAACCCGGCTGGCTGAAGGCCTTGATGTAATCCAGCGAATGCTGGGAGTAGGCGATATTCGAAAAGCCGAAGAAGAAGGCGTTACCCCAGAACTGCGTGAAGCGGCCGGCCTTCAGATACAAGGGCATGTCGCCGACTTCCGTATTGTGGAAGACGAAGGCGTCCAGCAGTTCTCCGCCCTGCAGGTGGTACTTCTTGGTGTCGCCCGAATACTTGCCGCTCGGGTAGCTCAGGAACGTCGAAAAGGCGGGATTGGGATTGGTCTTGACCTCATCGTCATAGGCGAAGTCCTTCCAGGCCGAGCCCGACAGCCGGAAGCCGGAGGACCCGCCCCGCACCCCTTGCAGCTCGATCAGCGTCTGGAGGCGGTTGGTCACCATCTCGCCCCGGTCGAACTTGTAGTCTCCTTCGGCGTAAAAGGGATGGTTGCCGATGGCGTTGTCCCGCCCCTGCGCACGCCAACCCATGGAGTACTGGATCGTGGTGTCGAGGCTGACATCCCACTCCCCGCCTTTGGACAGCTCCAGCGCGTGGGCCTGTGACATGACCCCGATGGAGGCCACGGCAAGTGCCAATGCCTTGAAAGATGGCGGGTAATGCGACTTTTCTGGTTCGTTCATGCTCTTGTCTCCTCTCGTTCTTTCACCTTTGTTTGAATCGCCCGTTCAATGCCCGCACCCGGTGTCTGCGCGGCCATCACTTCTCATCCCCGATCCAATGCGACGGCGCGCTTCACCTCGCCGACCGCTCGAATCGGAATGGTCTTTTTCTGTGCCGCGAACACGGCCTGCGGATTGTCGAAAGCCTCCCGCAGGCGGACCCTCTCCTCGGCCGCCTTTTGGACGTTGGCCTCCTTGACGTGCCCGTAGCCCCGGATCAGTTCGGGAATCACGGCGATCCGGACCGCGATGCTGTAGTTGTCGTGGTCGAGTCGGTCTGCGATGGCTCCCAGGTCCGCCTCGTATTCGTCGATCAGGGCTCGCTCCATGCGGCGCTCGGCGGTGTGGCCGAAGGGATCGAAGAACGTGCCGCGCAAGCCCTTCAGGCGCGCCAGGATCGGGAACAGCCGACCGACCCAGGGCCCGAATTCCCGCTTCTGAAGTTGGCCGGTGCGAGGATCGCGCTTGGCGAACAAGGGAGGCGCCAGGTTGTAGCGGATGTGCGCCCCATCCTCGAAGGAGTCCTTCAGCCGGGCCAGGAACGCGGGGTCCGCGTGAAGCCGCGCGACCTCGTATTCGTCCTTGTAGCTCATCAATTTGGCGAAATTGCGCGCCACGGCCACGGCCAGGGCCGTGGAGCCGGGCATCGACCGGGCCTCCGCCTCCGCAACGCGATTTACCAGACGCAGGTAACGCCCCGCCCAGGCCGCGTCCTGGTAGCGCGTGAGCAGCTCGGTTCGATGGGCCAGGATCTCCGGCAAGGTGGAGAGGGGCATGAACTTCTCGTCAGGCCGGTTCTGCGCGAGGACCTGGTCGATACGGGCCGGGTCGGTCGCCTGCAGGCGGCCCAATGCAAAAGCGGACTTGTTGAAGTCGATGGAGATGCCGTTGATCTCCACTGCCCGCTCGATGGCCTGCGGCGACACCGGCAGCAGCCCCAGCTGGGATGCATAGCCGAGGAGGAACAGGTTGCTGGCGATGGTGTCGCCCAGGAGTGCCAGGCCCAGGCCGGTGGCATCCACCCCGTGCAGGTCGCGGGCAGCGGCGCGCAGTCGCTCCACCAGCTGGTCGCCATCCAGCTTGAGGTCCGGATTGCGCTGGAAGGCGGGAGTGGGGGTGACCCGGGTATTGGCCACGACCTGCGTGCGGGCCGGGTTGAGGGTGATGGCCGGCTCCTTCGACAGGGCCGCGACGGTGTCGAAGGCCAGCGCGACATCGGCTTCGCCGAGGCCCAGCTTCTGCGCGCCGAGCTCGCAGTTGGAGGGGGCGATCCGCACATGGCTGAACACCGCGCCGTTCTTCTGGCTCAGGCCGGTCATGTCGAACACCGAGCAGGCCTTGCCCTCCAGGTGCGCGGCCATGGCCAGCAGAGACCCGACAGTCACGACGCCGGTGCCGCCGATCCCGCACACCATGAGATTGAAGGACCCGTGGAGCGGCGCCAGGACCGGCATCGGCAGATTCCGGAAGAGATCGCCGCCCAGCGATGCCTTCCTGGGCTTGCGAGGCTCGGCGTCCAGCACCGTGACGAAGCTGGGGCAGAAACCTTTCACGCAGCTGTAGTCCTTGTTACAGTTGGACTGATCGATCTCACGCTTCCTGCCCAGCTCGGTTTCCTTGGGCCAGATGCTCACGCAGTTGGCCTGCACCGAGCAGTCGCCGCAGCCCTCGCAGACGTCGGAGTTGATGAACATCCGCTTGGCGGGGTTGGGAAACTTGCCGCGCTTGCGGCGCCGACGCTTCTCGGCCGCGCAGGTCTGCTCGTAGACAATGACGGTGACGCCCTTGACCTCTCGCAGCTCCCGCTGGATCCGGTCGTACTCATCACGATGATGGACGGTCACGCCTGCGGCCAGGCCGCTGCCCGGGCCATAGCGGCTCGGATCGTCGGTGACGATCACGCAGCGCTCCACCCCTTCGGCCAGCACCTGGCGGCTGATGTCCCCCGGGCTCAGGGGCCCGTCCACCGGCTGGCCGCCGGTCATGGCCACGGCGTCGTTGAACAGGATGCGGAAGGTCATGCTGACCTTGGCCGCCACCGCCCCCCGCACCGCCAGCAAGCCCGAGTGGTAGTAGGTGCCGTCGCCCATGTTCTGGAAGATGTGGGGCATGTCGGAGAAATGGGCCAGGCTGTACCAGTGCCCGCCC
>NZ_WTVN01000054.1 GCF_012910905.1 Aromatoleum toluvorans | reverse complement strand
GCATTACTCACCCGTTCGCCACTCGCCGGCAGGCCGAAGCCCCCGCTGCCGTTCGACTTGCATGTGTAAAGCATGCCGCCAGCGTTCAATCTGAGCCAGGATCAAACTCTTAAGTTCAATCCAACAAGCACTCAAAGAAATCATTACTGACTTACAGTTGAGCACTCAATCTTTGCAACATTAAACCGCCGAAGCAGTTTCAGCCGCGCCAACCAAGCACCCACACTTATCGGTTGTCCAATTTTTTAAAGAACCGCTACCGAAGCAGCGAGAAAGAGATTCTGACAAACTCACTTCGTTTCGTCAAGCACCGCAGCAAACTTTTTTAAATCCGCCGCCGCGCTACCCACCTCTTTCCTGCCCCCACCGCCGCTGCCAAAGCCGCTGCAGCGCTGAAGAGGCGCGAATTATATAGACCTCGCAAACCCCGTCAAGCACTTTCGGAAACAAAAACCGAAAATCATTCGCTCTGATAAAAACCCGCCCCGCCGGCGTAATTCTCGAAACGCGTGCATTCGGCGAATCAAATCAGTGGGGACGATGCGGTCGATGCGCGAGGGCGGCGCAGCTTGCGAACAGTGATGCGCCGAACACGAGGTGGGTCAGGATGGTCACCCATCCGCGGGAGACGTCGAACCAGGGAAAGACGTAGGTGAAACCGTGGAGGTTGATGACGTAGATCGCTGCGCCGTAGAGGGCGCCGAGGCCGATGGCGGCGGAAGCGGTCATGCTGCGGGCGACGGGCCAGGCGATCAGCGCGTAGATCACCGACAGGACGAAGTGGATGGTCGCGGCCCATGCGAGGACATCCCAGTGCCAACCTTGATCGAGCTTCAATACGGACGGGCCCATGACGACCGCAGCGGTCAGGCGGGCATCGCGCAGGAGGGTACCGATGACGGGGGTTCCGTCTATCCACCAGAGCAGCATCTGGACGAAGGTGGCGACGGTACCGGCGACGAACGCGGCGACAACCGTGGCGGTGATCTCTTGCCGCAGGTTCATGAAGGCTCGCGCTCGTCCCAGACGATTTCGAGGGGCGCTCCCTGCCGCCAGAGGGTGGTGAGATGGTATTGGTTGATGGCTGCGGGTCGCATGCTCTCTCCCTTCAGAGCGTGAAGAAACGCTCGGGAAAGACAGGGTCGAGTTCGGCATCGCTCATGTCGACGGTTTCGATGAGCTTGAGCGTGGCATCGAAACTCTGGACCTTGAGCGGAAACAGGGTGCCCCGCTCGAACCAGACGCGGTAGCGACGCACGCCGTCCGCATCGGCGGCCGCGGTAGTGATTTCGACGTAGCGCGCGGTACGCTCGGAAATGGTGGCATCGACGGGATCGGTCATGGTGCCCTGAGCGCGGAGTTCGACCAGTTTCGCGATCAGCGTGCCGACGTCGGAGCGATCGACTCTGTGGCCGGCGGGGCTGCGGATCAGCGGGTTGTCAGGGGCGAGATCGAGGGTCGGGAAACGTCCCTTGCCGAAGGGACGGAGGTGGACGCGTCGCGTCGCGGGATCGTAGATGAGGATGGCGCCGCGATGGGGTTCGGCGAAATCCAGGCGTATCCAGCCCGGTTTGCGGTAGGCGTAGGAGATCACTTGCCGCAGGCCATCTGCGGAGAGTGATCGCAGCGTGACTCGGTAACCGTCGAGCGCACGGAACCGTGCCTGCGCACCATGCAACAGGTCTGCCGCGGCGGGCACCACGGCGCTCGGTGCGAGGGCAGGCATCGGAGGCGTCACGCGCGGGCTCCCCGGTGTCGGCCCACCCTGCCCAGCAAGGAGCGACTCACGCTGTTTTCCACGCGATCGTGCATGCAAGACCTGCGCAGCGGAGTGTCAGAAGGTGGTGCAGTGGAAGAAGCCGCGATGCCCGATGCACGTGGTCGATGTCGGCATCCGGCTGTAGCTCTCGTAGCGCTGCTGTGCGTTGAGCCGCAGGACGCAGTCGCGCCACTGATCGTTCTCGGCCTTGTAGCCGAGTCTTTCACACGCCGGACCATAGACCGTGATCATCTGTTCGACTTCGCGCTCGACCTGCGCGGCACGCTCGGCGGAGGTGGCGCAGGACGCGAGCACCGCGACGAGTGCCAGAAGGAGGGCAGTACGCATTTCAGGCTCCTTGCACATGGTTCGAGTTGTTGGTGTTCTTCTTACTTAGAGTGAGGCGCCCGCGAACGGGTTTCTGCTTGGGAGAGGAGTGGCGGGGCTGCCGTCCGGGTCGGAGGGCTTCGAGCGCGAAGCGGTGGTCGGGCGATGCCGGCCATTGCGGCCGGAGGATCAAGGCGCCGGGGCCGGGTGGGGAGAACCGCTTCAGCAGGCGGACCATGCCACTTTGGCCTGTTCCCGGCCGGGCGCGCGATCAGGACCTTCGCGGCATCCGACCTCGGCCCCACGGCTCCGGCAAGTGCGTTGACTGCAGTGCGGGAAAAAATATCCCGGTTTACGTGCGCGAGGTGCGCGAATATGCTCTGGCGTCCGAAAGCAGGCGCCGGATTCCCGGTCTGCACCGACAACAAGAACGGATCGACCGTGACAACCGCCGCATCAGACCACCCCCGCCCGCATTCGCCGTGGCATCTGTTCATCGCCTTCACCGTCCTTGCGCTGCAGGGTTTCGGCGGGGTGCTCGCGGTTGCGCAGCGCGAGCTGGTCGACCGCCGTCGCTGGATGACGCGGGAGGAGTTCGTCGATGCGTACTCGGTCGCGCAGCTGCTGCCCGGCCCCAATGTCGTCAATCTGTCGCTGATGCTGGGCGACCGCTTCTTCGGCTGGCGCGGCGCGTTCGCGGCGATCGGCGGGATGCTGTTCGCACCGCTGGTGCTGGTGATCGTGCTGGCCGCGAGCTACAACCAGCTTGCGAGTTTTCCCGCGGTCGCCGGGGCGCTGCGCGGCATGGGCGCTGTCGCAGCGGGACTGATTCTCGCGATGGCGCTGAAGATGCTGGGCACGCTGCGCAGGAATCCGCTCGGGCGGGTGCTGTGCGTGCTGCTCGGGCTGACAACCCTGGTGGCGGTGACGGTGTTCCGGGTGCCGCTCGCGTGGGTCGTGATCGGGCTGGGCACGGCGGGCTGGTGCATCGCGCGCTGGTGCATTGCGCGCCGCGAAGGAGGACAGCGATGAGCAGCCTGCCGCTGTCCGACCTGGTCGACCTTTTCCTGCGCTTCCTGATGCTGTCGCTGCTGTCGATCGGCGGCGCGATGTCGACGGCGCCCGAGATGCACCGCTTTCTCGTCGCCGAGCGCGGCTGGCTCGACGACGCCGAGTTCACGACGGCGATCGCGCTGGCGCAGGCCGCACCAGGGCCGAACGTGCTGTTCGTGCCGGTGCTGGGCTTCCAGGTCGCCGGCGTGGTCGGCGCGGCCGCTGCGCTGATCGGTATCCTGCTGCCTTCGACGCTGCTGTCGCTGGGCGTGAGCCGCTGGGGCGCACAGCGCCGCGACGCGCCGGCCGTGAGGGCGTTCACGGCCGGCTTGGCGCCCGTGTCGATCGGACTGGTGTTCGCGACCGGCTGGCTTCTCAGCCTGCCTTTCATCGCGGCACCGGAACACCGGCTGGGAGCGCTTGCGCTGATCGTCGCGACGATGACGGTGACACTGAAGACGCGGCTTGCGCCGATCTGGATGATCGTCGTCGGCGCAACGGCCGGCGCGCTGGGCTGGGTGTAAGGGAACAAGCCCGCGGGATGAGCCGACAGGCGCCCCGGCGACAGATATTTCTTTCGTTGTATCGCTGATACGACACGCCACTGGCGCGGAACCACAAAATCCGCCCCGACCAAATTGACACGCGTCAAAGCTTCCCCATATCTTTGACGCAACAATCCTTAACATAAATCGGCACTCCCGCACGAAAGGCGGGGTCGCAAAGCTTCCGGTCTACCACCTTCAGGTCACGATAGCGGGGTTGCCGGGCTCGGTTCGCGTGCAGCGATGCGGACGGGACCCGTGATGGTGTCGCGAGCGACAGTCTCTTCCCTGCCCTCCTGCGTTCGCATGCATGGGGAACAATTCCGCAGGCGAAGTCTATGCGCTCCGGCACAATTCGAACGGCGAGGCTCACTCGCGCGGCCGGCAGGTCGGCAGCGATCGGGCAGGCGCCGCCGAATAACAGTCACTGCGTGCAACTGCCTCACCCCGACCTCGCCAGACCGGTCGCGCCACGAAGAGCGTAAGCATGCAATCGACGATCAGCAGCGCCAACAACGATCACCGCAGGGCAGGAAGGCGCAGCACGCCGGTGTGTGCGTCGGTGCTCCAACGGCTCAAGGCGGGTTGAGCGATGGCAGCGCAAATGCCGAGGTCCTGTTGTTCGTCACGCCCCCTGCATGCCGCCGGAGCATTGTTGAAACAGGCGCGTAGCGCGCTGCCGCGGCTGTTTGCCGGCCGCGTGAGCATGGCGCGCTTCGTCGCGCACCAGGTCATCGTCTTCGTGACGCTGCTGCTGGTGGCGATCCAGCTGGTGACCCTGGTGGCGCTGAACTGGGCAGTGTCCGAGAATGCGCGCGAGTCCGTGCGCAAGGAAGTCGAGGTCGGACGGCGGATCTTCGCGCGCGTGATGGAGGATCGCACCCAGCAACTGACGACCGCCGCGAGCGTGCTGGCCTCCGATTTCGGCCTGCGCCAGGCGCTGATGAGCAGCGATCATGCGACGATCGTGTCCGCGCTGAATAATCACGCCGCGCGCATCAGGGCGGCGAAGATGATGCTGATCGGGCTCGATCGCAAGGTGCTGGGCGAAACGGCGGCGGGCGGCAACGGCGAGCATACCCTGTTCCCGTATCCGCGCCTGATCGAGGATGCCGAACGCAAGGGTGCTGCGTCCGCGATCGTGCTGATCGAACATGCGCCCTTCCAGCTCGTCGTGGTGCCGGTGCTCGCACCGGTTCCGGTTGCGTGGGTGATGGTGGCGTTCAGCGTCGACACCAAGCTCGCGAAGGATCTCGGCCTGCTCACCGGACTGGATGTTTCGTTCGCCACCTGGGTGCGCGACCGCGGCTGGAACGTTGCGGCGACGACGCTGCCGACGCCGGCGACACGCACCCTGCTGGGCGCGCTCGGGCCACCCGCGGGAACCACCGCGCCGCCGGTCGCCGCGAACCTGCTCGGCGCGGACTTCCAGCTTGCCAGTTCGGTCCTCGGCCGCGAGGACGACGGTGCGGTCGTCGCGATCCTGCAGAGCTCGCTGCGCGATGCGGTCGCCCGTTTCGACGCGCTGCGTGTGATCCTGCTCGTGCTCGCCGCCTTCAGCCTGTGCGCGACGGTCGCCGGCAGCCTGCTGATCGCCCGCAGCATCTCGCGACCGGTGTCGGCACTGGCCGAGTTCGCGCGCCGCATGGAGCGTGGCGACTATGACCATGGGCCGCCGGAAACGCGCTCCGACGAACTCGGCGAACTCGCGGCCAGTTTCAACCGCATGCGGCTCGCGATCGCCGCACGCGAGCAGCAGATCAAGTCGATGGCGCTACAGGATGCGCTGACCGGCCTGCCCAACCGTGCGCTGTTCAACGAGCGCCTGCAGCAGGCGCTGGGCATCGCCCGCCGGCTTGCGCAGCCGGTGAGCGTGCTGCTCATCGACCTGAACCGCTTCAAGGAGGTCAACGACACGCTCGGCCACCATGTCGGCGATCGCCTGCTGTGCGAAGTCGCGGACCGCCTGCGCATGGTGCTGGAGCGTGCATCCGATACGCCCGCGCGCCTCGGCGGCGACGAGTTCGCGGTGCTGCTGCCCGCCGCCAGTGCGACGATGGCCGAGGCGGCCGCCCGCAAGATCCTCCTGACCTTTGCGGCGCCGGTAGTCGTGGAAGGGCGGCAGCTGGACGTCAGCGGAAGCATCGGCATCGCGACCTTCCCCGAGCACGGCGACGATCCGAACGTCCTGATGAGCCGGGCCGATGCCGCAATGTACGTGGCCAAGCGCAAGCGTCTGGGTTACGCGCGTTATGACGCCAGCTATGACACGGAAACCGAGAACCACGGCCGGCTGTCGCTCACCGGCGAACTGCGCCAGGCCATCGCCAGGAACGAGCTGGTCCTGTATTACCAGCCGCGCCTCGACCTCGCGAGCGGCGAGATCACGGGCGTGGAAGCGCTGGTGCGCTGGCAGCATCCGGAGCGCGGCTTCGTGCCGCCCGACCAGTTCATTCCCTTCGCCGAGCAGACCGGCTGTATCCGCGACATCACGCAATGGGTGATCGGCCGCGCCTTCGAGCAAGGTGCGCGCTGGCGTGCGGCGGGGCTGGCGCTCGCGGTGTCGATCAACCTTTCCGCACGCGACCTGCTCGGACCCGAGCTGCCGCGGCGCTTTGCCGAACTGCTCGCGAGCCACGGCGCCTCGCCGCACTGGTTCCTGCTGGAAATCACGGAAAGTGCGATCGTCGATGACCCGGTACGCGCGCTCGAAACGGTGACGCGGCTGCACGAGATGGGATTCAGCCTGTCGATCGACGACTTCGGCACGGGCTATTCGTCGCTCGCACAGTTGAAGCGCCTGCCCGTGGCCGAACTCAAGATCGACAAGAGCTTCGTGATGGACATGGCACGCGACCCCGATGACATGACGATCGTGCGCTCGGTGATCGACCTCGCCCACAACATGGGACTGAGCGTCGTCGCGGAAGGCGTCGAGACCGATGAAGTGCGCGAACTGCTGTACGACATGGGCTGCGACTACCTGCAGGGCTATCACATCTGCAAGCCGCTGCCGGCCGAACAGCTCGAAGGCTGGCTCGCGCGCGGGGCGGCACAACACTGCAACAAGGGAGAAATCACATGAGGTTCGGAGACCGGGTCGCCTGTGTCGCACTCGGCCTGTGTGCCACCCAGGCATCGGCCAACCTGCTCGATGAGCTGGGCGTCGAACTGGTCTATGACGACAACCTCACGCGCGCGCAACTGGCGCGGGACATCAAGGGCGACCTTGCACTCGCCGTCTCCGGCGAAGCGGGGCCGCGTTTCCAGCTCACGGACTACGACAGCCTGTCCGTGAAGGCCAGCGTCACCGGCACCAAGTATCGGCATTACGAAGGGCTGGATAACCTCAACGCGGGCCTCGCGCTGACTTATCGGCGGAAGTTCGGCCTCGGGCCCTACGTGCCCCAGTTCGCGCTGACCGGATCCGCGACGCGGCTCGAATACGACAGCCGCCTGCGCGACGGATGGCTGTACGCGGCGGAGGCCGAGGCGAGCAAGCGCGTGTCGGACCGCCTGGCGCTGCACGCCTTCGTCCGCAGCGAGCGGCGCGAATCGGACCACACGCCCGAGCGCGTCGTCCCGTTCATCCGCGCCAACGTGTTCGACCTGGGCAGCCGCAGCGTCGGCATCGGCGCCGACTTCGCCTGCGCCCCGCGCTACCTCGTGTCGGTGGGCTACACTTGGCACCGCGGCGACATCGTGTCGACGACGCAGCGCAACCTGCCGATCTTCCTCGCATCCAGTGCAATCGCAGCGGATCCGGTGTTCGGCAACAACACCTTCGCGTACACGATGCGGGCACGAACCGGGGTGGCGAGCATCGGCGTGAGCCGCGAAATCGGCCGCCAGGCAACGTTCGGCATCGGCTACGAATACCGCAACAGCCGCGCGGATGGCGGCATCGACTACAACGGAAGCCTGTTCCGCGCGACCTATCTCTACGGGTTTTGACTGGCGATGTGCACACGTTCCCTGAAGATGCCCGCACGCTACCGACGCAGCGTCTCCGCCGGGGTCGGCGGCGGCGTGCTGGCGGCACTGCTCGCCCTCCTGCTCGCCGCGCCTGACGCCACCGCGGGGGAGATCCGCGCTGCGGTGCGCGACCGCGACGGCAAGCCCGTCGCCGATGCGGTCGTGGTCGCCGTGCCGGCCGCTGGAACGGCCTCGGCCAGCCACCCGGGCGTCGCCGAGGAAGACCAGCGCAACAAGGAATTCGTCCCGCACGTGCTGCCGGTGCAGGCCGGGACGCGCGTGAGTTTTCCGAATAACGACAACATCCGGCATCACGTCTATTCCTTCTCGCCGGCCAAGACCTTCGAGCTGCCGCTTTACAGCGGCACGCCGGCCTCGCCGGTGCTGTTCGACAAGCCCGGCGTCATCGTCCTCGGGTGCAACATCCACGACTGGATGGTCGGCTACATCTACGTCTCCGAAAGCCCCCACTTCGCGAAGACGGGCGCCGACGGCAAGGCGACGCTGGGCGGCCTGCCCGGCGGGGACTACACGCTGCGGGTCTGGCATCCGCAGCTCGAAGGCGGCGAGCAGGCGACCGCGCGGCAGCTCGCGGTGCCGTCGAGCGGCGCGGTGGATGCGGCCACGACGATCGGACTGGTACCGGACTTCCGCGCCCGGCGCGCACCGACACCCGGCCGCGGCGGTTACTGAGCGCGGTGGGCTGCGCCGGCGCGGCGCTCAGGGTTTTTGCGGCAGCTGGATCGCCTTGTATTCGAGGAACTCTTCCAGGCCATAGACACCGTTCTCGCGCCCCAGGCCCGACTGGCGATAGCCGCCGAAAGGTGCGCGCGGATTCCACGGTGCGCCGTTGATGTCGATCTGGCCGCTGCGGATGCGACGCGCGACGGCCAGCGCATGCTCGTCGCTGCCTGCCCACACGCCGCCGCCCAGGCCGTAGATCGAATCGTTCGCGAGCGCGATCGCGTCCTCGTCGCCGTCGTGCGGCAGGATCACCAGCACCGGGCCGAAGATCTCCTCCTGCGCGACGGTCGCCTTGCGGTCCTCGACGACCAGCACGGTCGGTGCGACGAAGAAACCGCTGCCGGCTGGTGCGGCGTCGGGGCCGCCGGCGACGAGCGTCGCCCCTTCGGCGATGCCGCGGCGGATGTAGCCCACCACGCGCTCGCGCTGGACGTCGGAGACGAGCGGGCCGAGCTTGCTGTCTTCGGCGAACGCCGGCCCGACCTTGAACGCTGCCGCCGCGGCGGCGGCGAGTTCCGCGGCCTGGGCGAGCTTCGCGCGCGGCACCAGCATGCGCGTGTGCGCCGAGCAGGTCTGGCCGGAGTTGAGCAGGCAGCTCGACACCGAGCCCTTCACCGCGGCGGCAAGGTCGGCGTCGTCGAGGATCACCGACGCCGACTTGCCGCCGAGTTCCAGCGCGACCTTCTTCACCGTCGCCGCAGCAAGCTCCGCGACACGGCGGCCGGCGCGCGTCGAGCCGGTGAAGGACACCATGTCGACGCGTGGATCGGACGCCAGCACCTCGCCGACGACCGGGCCGTAGCCGGTCACGAGGTTGAACACGCCCGCCGGCAGGCCCGCCTCGGCGATGATGTCGGCGAGGATGAAGGCGTTGATCGGCGCGACCTCCGAGGGCTTCAGCACGACCGTGCAGCCGGCCGCGAGCGCCGGAGCGACTTTCAGCGAGATCTGGTTGAGCGGGAAGTTCCACGGCGTGATGGCGCCGACGACGCCGATCGGCTCGCGCACGACGAGCGAGTTGCCGACGCGCTCTTCCCACGGGAACTCGCGCGCGAGCTTCGCGTAGTGCTTCCAGCTGCCGATCGGCCCGGCGACCTGGAAGCGCCCCGCCATCTTCAGCGGCATGCCGACTTCGTGGGCGATCGCGGCGGCGAGTTCGTCGCGGCGCGCTTCCAGTCCGGCGGCGACGCGCTCGATATGGTCCGCACGCTCGGCCGCGGGCAGGCGCGACCACGCATCGAACGCGGCATGCGCCGCCGCGATGGCGGCTTCCGCATCCGCGGGAGCGCCTTCGGGAATGCGGGCGTAGACCGAGGCGGCGCTCGGGTCGATCACGTCGATCAGGCCGGCGCCGGCCGGGGCGACCCAGCGGCCGCCGATGTAGAGCTTGTCGCGCAGGATGGTCATCGGGTTCTCCTCGGGAAGGGAAACCCGCCGATTCTAGCCCGCCAGCCCGTACTTCCGGATCTTGTCGTGCAGCGTGGTCTTCGCGACCTGCAGCGCTTCGCTGCTGCGCGCGAGGTTGCCGTTCTGGCGGCGCAGCTCGGCGGCGATCAGCGAGCGCTCGAAGTTCTCCACCGCTTCGGCAAGCGAGGCGCCGCGCGCTTCCGGCGACGGCGTGGTGCCGAAATCGCGGCGCAGGCCGAGCACCAGACATTCGGCGGCGTTGCGCAGTTCGCGCACGTTGCCCGGCCAGGCGTGCGCCATCAGCTGCTGCATCTGCTCGCGGCCGACTTCGGGGATGGGGCGCTGGTGCTGCTGCGCGGCCTGCAGCATGAAGTGTTCGAGCAGCAGCGGGATGTCCTCGCGCCGTTCGCGCAGCGGCGGCAGTTCGACGCGCGCGACGTTGAGGCGGTAGTACAGGTCGGCGCGGAATTTCTGGCGGTCGGCGAGTTCGCGCAGGTCTTCCTTGGTGGCGGCGACGACGCGGCACACGACCGGGATCAGCGCGTTGGAGCCGAGGCGCTCGACCATGCGCTCCTGCAGCACGCGCAGCAGCTTGATCTGCACCGCCATCGGCATCGACTCGACTTCGTCGAGGAACAGGGTGCCGCCGTTGGCGTGCTCGATCTTGCCGATGCGGCGTTTCTGCGCGCCGGTGAAGGCGCCCGCCTCGTGGCCGAAGAGTTCGCTGTCGATGAGGTTGTCCGGCAGGCCGCCGCAGTTGAGCGCGACGTAGTTCGCCGCGCTGCGGCTGGAGAGGTCATGCAGGCAGCGCGCGACCATTTCCTTGCCGGTGCCGGTCTCGCCGACGATGAGCACATCGACGCTGGTGTCGGCGAGTTCGAGCAGCAGGCGGCGCACCCTCTCCATCTGCGGCGAGCGGCCAATCAGGCGCGCTTCGATCGCGTCGCGATGGTCGAGACGGCGGCGCAGGCTTTCGACTTCCATCGTCAGCGCACGTTTTTCCAGTGCGCGGCTCACGACCTCGACGAGGTGATCGGGCGAAAAAGGCTTGGGGATGAAGTCGTAGGCGCCGCTGCGCATCGCCTCGACGGCCAGCGTCACGTCGCCGTGGCCGGTGATCATGATGACCGGCAGCGCCGCATCCTGGGCGACCAGCGCGCGCAGGAGCTGCATGCCGTCCATACCCGGCAGGCGCATGTCGGTGACGACGACGCCGGGGAAATCCGGGCCGACGAGGCGCTGCCCCGCTTCGGCCGAGGCGACCGCCTGCACCGGGATGCCGGCGAGTTGCATCGCCTGCTCGCAGCCGAGGCGCACGTTCGGATCGTCCTCGACGATGAGGACTTTCAGCGCCGGAGATTGGTTGGGTTGCGAGGAAGGGGAAGAAGTCATGCCTGTTGATCTCCGGCCGCCGGCAGGTCGAGCGTGAATACGACGCCGCCGTCGGGATGGTTGGCGGTGAGGTCGCCGCCCGGAATTCTAGTTCAGTCCGGCCGACGAGTCCTCTCACCGTCCCGCAGAGGGCCTCAGTGCTGCAGGATCTTCGCGAGGAACTGCTGTGCGCGCTCGGAACGCGGGTTGGCGAAGAAGGCCTCCTTGCTGTCGTCCTCGACGATCTTGCCGTGGTCCATGAAGATCACGCGGTGCGCGACGCGCTTGGCGAAGCCCATCTCGTGCGTCACGCACATCATCGTCATGCCTTCCTGCGCCAGCTCGGTCATGACGTCGAGGACCTCGTTGATCATCTCCGGGTCGAGCGCCGAGGTCGGCTCGTCGAACAGCATGCAGATCGGGTCCATCGCGAGCGCGCGGGCGATCGCGACGCGCTGCTGCTGGCCGCCCGAGAGCTGGCCGGGGAACTTGTGCGCGTGCGCCTTGAGGCCGACGCGGTCGAGGAAGTACAGGCCCTTCTCGGCCGCCTCGTCCTTGTCGCGCTTGAGGACCTTGACCTGTGCGAGCGTGAGGTTGTCGCGGATCGTCATGTGCGGGAACAGCTCGAAGTGCTGGAACACCATGCCGACGTGCGAGCGCAGCCTGGAGAGGTTGGTCTTGGGCGCGCCGACGGAGGTGCCGTTCACGTGGATCTGACCGTCCTGGAAGGGCTCGAGGCCGTTCACGCACTTGATGAGGGTGGATTTGCCGGAACCGGAGGGGCCGCACACGACCACCACCTCGCCCTTGTTCACGTGGGTGCTGCAGTCGGTGAGGACCTGGAAGCTGCCGTAATGCTTGCTGACCTTGTCGATCGTGATCATGACGATATCCTTGAATGCGTAGCTGTTCGGTAGGGGACGCGACGGCGCTCAGGCACGCTGCAGGCGGCGCTGGAAGTGGCGCACGGCCTGCGAGGCGGCGAAGCACAGGACGAAATAGACGGCGCCGGCGAAGAGCACCAGCTCGACGAGCCGGCCGTCGCGGTCGCCGACCTTGTAGGCCGCGCCGAAGAAGTCGGCGAGCGCCGACACATAGACGAGCGAAGTGTCCTGGAACAGGATGATCGCCTGCGTCAGCAGCAGCGGCACCATGTTGCGGAAGGCCTGCGGCAGCACGACGTGCAGCATCGCCTGCGGATAGCTCATGCCCAGCGCGTGGGCGGCGGCGAGCTGGCCCCGCGGCACCGACTGGATGCCGGCGCGGATGATCTCGGCGTAATAGGCCGACTCGAACAGCGCGAAGCCGATCATCGCGGAGGCGAGGCGCACGTCCGAGCCCGGCGGCAGGCCGAGGAAACTCTCGAGGAACTTCGGCACGATGAGGAAGAACCACAGCAGCACCATCACCAGAGGGATCGCGCGGAAGAGGTTCACGTAGCCCGCGGCGGCCCACGCGAGCGGCTTGATCGAGGACAGGCGCGCCATCGCGAGCAGCGTGCCCCACACGATGCCGGCGACGATCGCGAGCGCCGTGATCTCCAGCGACACCATCAGGCCCTGGCCGAGGAAGCTCAGCGAACCGGGGATCGACGACCAGTCGAATTCGTAGGAACCGAACATTTCACTTGCCTCCGAGGTAACCGGGGACGCGCACGAGGACTTCCACCTTGCGCATCAGCAGCATCACGACGACGTTGATCATCAGGTAGGCCACCGTCACTGCGACGAAGGACTCGTAGGGCTGCGCGGTGTAATCGACGAGTTGGCGGCCCTGCGCGGCGAGTTCGAGCAGCCCGATCGTCGAGCACACCGCCGAGTTCTTGAACACGTTGAGGAATTCGGACGTGAGCGGCGGCACGACCAGGCGGAAGGCCATCGGCAGCATCACGTGGCGGTAGGTCTGCGGCAGCGTGAGCCCCAGCGCAAGGCCGGCGTTCTTCTGCCCGCGCGGCAGCGCGTTGATGCCCGAACGCACCTGCTCGGCGACGCGCGCGCTGGTGAAGAGGCCCAGGCACACCATTGCCGCGACGAACTGCTGCGCGACCGGGTTCAGCGCCTTGAAGGCGTTGCCGGCCACCGCCGGCAGCAGCTCGGGCAGCACGAAATACCAGAAGAAGAGCTGCACCAGCAGCGGGATGTTGCGGAACATCTCGACGTAGGCCGTCGCGCCGAAGGCCAGCCCGCGATGCGGCACGGTGCGCAGCACGCCCACCACCGCGCCCAGCAGCAGCGCGATCACCCACGCCGACAGCGACAGCAGCAGCGTCGTCTGCAGGCCGGCGATCATCCAGTCGAGGTAGGTGCCGTCATTGACCGCGCTGGGGAGCAGAAACACGCCCCAATTCCATTGGTATTCCATGCAAGACTCCAGAAACATCGGAGGAAAAGGCCCCTGCGGCCGCGATGGGCGCAGCCCGGCCCTGCCGCCGACGCGCGTGGCGTCTGCGGTAGGGGATTTTCAGGGGCGGGAGCCCGGCGGGTCGGCCGGGCGGGAGGCTCAGTACTCCCAGAAGATGCGCTGCAGCTCCTTGCTGTCCTGCGTGCGGGTCAGTGCGACCGCGGCGAGGATGCGCGCCTTCTGCGGGTTGAGGTCGTGGGAGACGACCCAGTCGTACTTGTCGTCGGGCTGCTCGGCATTGCGCAGCACGAAACCGCCGCCGGTCACGCGCGCCGAGCGGATCACCTGCACGCCCTTGCCGCGCAGCTCCTGCAGCACCGGCACGATGTGCTTGGCGACGGAACCGTTGCCGGTGCCGGCGTGGATGATCGCCTTCACGTCCTTGCCGAACGCACGATAGGCCATGTCGCTCATGTTGCCGTAGCCGTAGGCGATCTCGACGGGCGCGAGCTTCTCGATCTTGTCGATGTCGAACTCGGAGTTCGTCGTGTGGCGCTTCACCGGCGCACGGAACCAATAGCCCTTGCCTTCGACGACCATGCCCAGCGCGCCCCACGGGCTCTTGAAGGCCTCGGTGCGGATGTTGATCGCCTTGGTGACGTCGCGCCCGCTCTGGATCTCGTCGTTCATCGTCACCAGCACGCCCTTGCCGCGCGAGTCCTTCGCCGCCGCGACGGCGACCGCGTCGTACAGGTTCAGCATGCCGTCGGCCGACAGCGCGGTGCCGGGGCGCATCGCACCGACCACGACGATCGGCTTGGCGGAGTGCACGACGAGGTTCAGGAAGAAGGCCGTCTCCTCCAGCGTGTCGGTGCCGTGCGTGACGACGATGCCGTCGACGTCGTCCTGCTTCACCAGCGCCGAAATGCGCTTGCCCAACGTCATCAGCTGCTCGTTGGTGAAGCTTTCGGACGCGATCTGGAACACCTGCTCGCCGCGCACGTCCGCGACGTCGGCGAGTTCCGGCACGCCGGCGATGAGCTTGTCGACCGGCACCTTCGCGGCCTGGTAGGTCGCGCTGTTGGCAGCGGTGGCCCCCGCGCCGGCGATCGTGCCGCCGGTGGCGAGGATGACGACTTTGCTCTTGGCATCGGCGAAAGCGGTGCTGCTGGACAGCGCCAGTGCGGCGACGAGCGCCAGCATGCGGCCGGCGGTCCAGCCCTTGGTGTTACGCACTTGCATGGTTGTCTCCTTGTTTTTGCGCCCCCTGCGGGGGCATTTCTCGTTGTAGCAGCGGCTTATTCAAACGGGCGGTCGTTCGGCGTCTTCATCAGCTTCTTCATCGCCTCGGACATCGGGAAGTTCAGGTTGATGCTCTTCGGCGGGATCGCCGCGAGGAACCATTTGCTGTAGATCGCCTCGGCTTCGCCGGACGTCATCGTCTTCGCGATCGCCGCATCCACCACCTTCTTGAACTCGGCATCGTCCCTGGCCATCATGCAGCCGTACGCTTCATACGACTGCGGCGTGCCGGTGATGGCCCAGTCGGCCGGGCGCTTGGCCTTCGCCAGTTCGCCGTAGAGCAGCGCGTCGTCCATCATGAAGGCCACCGCGCGCCCGGTTTCCAGCGTCAGGAAGGACTCGCCGTGGTCCTTGGCGCTGATGATGTTCATGCCGAGCTTCTTGTCCTCGTTCATCTTGCGCAGCAGGCGCTCCGAGGTGGTGCCGGCGGTCGTCACGACGTTCTTGCCCGCGAGCTGATCGAAATCCGTCACGCCCGAATCCTTCTTCGTCATCAGGCGCGTGCCGACGACGAAGATCGTGTTCGAGAAGGCGACCTGCTTCGCGCGCTCGGCGTTGTTCGTCGTCGAGCCGCACTCGATCGCGACGGTACCGTTCTGCACCAGCGGGATGCGGTTCTGCGACGTGACCGGCATCAGCTTCACCTGAAGGGCCGGCATCTTGAGCTCGGCTTTGATCGCGTCGACGACCTTCAGCATCATCTCCTGCGAATAGCCGACCACCTGCTGATTCTGGTCGTAATACGAGAACGGGATCGAGGACTCGCGATGACCCAGCGTGATCGTGCCCGTCTCCTTGATCTTCTGCAGCGTACCGGCCTGCGCGACGGCGGGCACGAGGGCGATGGTGCCGGCGGCGATCAGGGCGGCGAGGGTGGCATTCAGGGGCTTGCGCAGCTGCATCATGTCTCCTTTGGTATGACGGGATAAAAGATCCCGATGGGCGCAAACCATTGCAGACGGCGTGCCAGCTTTTTTGCTGCGTCGCGCAAGAGGTCAAGGGCTTGATATCCGAGACCTGCAGGTCTCTGCGTTGTGCGCCCCCGTTCGGAAATCCGAATCCTGGTCACCGCCGGCGTTCGGTTTTCCGAACACCTCCACCCGGTCGCGCGTTGTCCTCACGCAGCCGCACTTCATGCCGTCCGCGTGAGCGCAAAAGACAGGCGGCGCCCGGTGTCCCGGACGCCGCCTGGACTCGCAACGCGCGGCGGCTCAGCTCACGCGGACTTCGATCTTGCGGGGACGGACTTCCGAGCGTTTCGGGATGTTCACCGTCAGCACGCCATCCAGCTGCCCAGCATGTCCCCCACCTCCTTTCCGGAAGCCTGATGCATTTCCTCCGTCTACCGCTTGATCACGTCGCCGGCGTCCACCACCCGCCGATGCTCTTGTCCGTCCCCAGCGCCCACAGCGCGAGCACGGCGACGACGAGACCGACGAGCACCGCATTTCCCATCGCCGCCGTGACCCCCGCAAAGCCGAGAATCCACGGCGAGGCCACGAGCCATGCACCAATGGCGACGCTTGCCCACTCTTCCCAGGCCGCGACCTTGATGAGCTCGAACAACGCGAGTGCTGCGATCAGCGCACCGGCCATCACCGCATTCCAGGTCGGCGCCGCCTCCATCGCGTAGGAAAACGCCCACGGAGATACTCCGAGCCACACGCCCAGAATGAGGTTCACCGGGTCTTGCCAGTGTTTGACTGTTGCAGACATGGTCATCCCTCCGCATATGACGAATGCAGATCACCGTCTGACCGCGAGGGAAGACTGCGGATGGTCGTCACCCGGCTTGTTGCTCGACTGACTACCGCGATCCGGTGCGCACGACCGACCCGCCGCCTTGCCCTGGGGTCATCCGGGTACCTTCACGTTGGTATTGACCGCCGCGGCCGGAGCCGGTTCCCGCCCCACGTCCCCGCACGGCGCCGATGCAAGGGCGCGATGAAATCGGCCGCCGGCAGCGGTCGTCCGACCACGAAACCCTGGACTTCGTCACAACCGTGGGCACGCAGGTTCTCCAGTTGCTCGACCGTCTCGACCCCTTCGGCGACGACCTTGAGGTTCAGGCTGTGCGCGACCGCGACGATCGCGCGCACGATCGCGGCGCTGTCGGCGTCGTGCGCGATGTCGCTGACGAACGAGCGGTCGATCTTCAGCGTCGCAACCGGCAGCCGCTTCAGGTAGCTCATCGCCGAATAGCCGGTGCCGAAGTCGTCGATCGACAGCTGCACCCCCAGCTCCCGCAGCTTGCGCAACACCTCCACCGATTCGGGCGCGCACTCCATCAGACTGCTCTCGGTGATCTCCAGCTCGAGGTAGCACGGATCCAGCCCCGTCTCGGCGAGCACGCGCGCGACGATCTTCTCGACGCCATGGCGGAACTGGCGCGCCGATACATTCACGGCTGCGCGCAACGGCGGCAGCCCCGCCAGCTGCCACGCCTTGTTCTGCCGGCAGGCAGCGGCAAGCGCCCATTCGCCGATCGACTCGACGAGGCCGGTCTCCTCCGCGATCGGGATGAAGCGGGTGGGCGCCACCCGTCCCAGTTCGGGCTCGTCCCATCGCGCCAGCGCCTCGAAACCGACGATATCTCCGCTGGCGATATCGACCTGGGGCTGGTATTCGAGCACCAGTTCGCCACGCTCGGCCGCACCACGCAGGCGTGTCTCGAGATCGAGGCGGTCGAGCACCTGGGTCTTCATCTGCGGCGTATAGAACTGGTAGGTGCCGCCGCCTTCACCCTTGGCACGATAGAGCGCCGTGTCGGCGTTCTCGAGCAGGGCCGCGGCATGCGCGGCATCGCCCGGGAACAGCGTGATGCCGACGCTCGCGGCCGCATACACGGTATGGCCGACCAGTTCAAAGGGCTGCGACGACAACGCCGCGAGCAGCCGCTCCGCGACGACCACCGGCTCGCGCAGATGGAGGAAGTCGGGCACGAACGCGGCAAAGGTGTCGCCGCCGAAGTGGGCCAGCGTGTCGCGCGGCAGGCAGGTGGCGAGGCGCCCGGCGACCGCCTGCAACAGCAGGTCGCCGTAGGCATGTCCGAAGGACTCGTTGATCGCGTTGAACCGATCGAGATCGAGCAGCAGCACGGCTACCGCACGGCGATCCGCGCGCGCCCGGGCGACCGCCGCCTCGAGGCGTTCGGAAAACAGTTGCCGGTTCGGCAGGTCGGTGAGCGGATCGTGCAGGGCCATGTGGCGCAACTGCGCCTCGTGGGTCGCCCGGAGATCGAGCGACAGCTTGCGCATGCGCGCCAGCACCTGCAGGCGCACCTGCAACTCGGCCTTCTCGATCGGCGTCGCGATCAGCTCGTCGACGCTTTGCCACAGCTGTTGCGTGCCGAGGCCGGCGCCGCGCCGCGCAGTCACAAACAGGAAGGGCAGCAGGATCGGCTGCTCACGCTCCTTGCGCGCAGCGATCGCGTCGCGCAGCCGCTCCAGCGCCGGGCCATCGACGATGCCGAGGTCGAAGGGCTGCTCGAGCGCCCCCGCACTCTCCCCGACCACGACCTGATAGTGCGGGGCGAGCCACTCCGCCAGCAGGCGGCGGTTGCGGCGATGATCGAGCAGGAGCAGGACGCGCGTCACGCCGGCTCCTCCAGCAGGCCGCGCACCATCTGCGCAAGCAGCTTCGGCGACAGGGGTTTGGGCAGAACCGCCCGCGCCCCGCAGCGTGCGCCATGCAGTTGCACGGAGGGTATCGCGCGCCGCCCGACCAGCACCAGCACCTCGATCTGGCGCTCGCGCAGCCGGCGACAGCGATCCCACACGGCGATGTCGAAGCCGTCGACATCCACCAAGGCGAGCGCGATCCCGCCGGACTGCGCGAGCACCGCGTCGAACTGCGCCAGATCGGCCGCGCACAGAGTCTGAAAACCGTTGCCCGACAGGCATTGGAGCAGGAGTGCGAGATTGCGCGGATTGCGGTCGACGACGAGGACGGCCCGCGGTGACACACTGTTCATTGGGGCGAGGCTCCGGATTCGTGCCGCCACTCCGGTGTGCCGGTCAGAATGCCGCGCAGGTCGGTGAGGGGCTTGCCGACCTTGATGCCGTCGGCGGTGATCTCGATTTCGCGCAAGGTCTTCTCGAAATCGCCGAGGCGCTTCTTGAGCACGCCGATCGCCTTGCGCAGCTCACCGCGCACCTCGAGATAGCGCAGAAACACGATGTTGTCGGCCAGATAACCCAGCCCGGTCTCGGTGGCCTGGAAGTCGCCGGTGATCGACTCGACTTCGTCCACCAGCACCACGGTCACGCCGCGGTTGCACAGGTCCCGGCATAGGGCATGAAGGTCGCTGACCAGGTCATCACCGCGCAGCGACAGCCGGAATCCGGCGATGCTGTCGATCATCACGGTGCGCGCGCCCTGACTTTCGATGTCGCGCACGACCTCCCGGTAGAACTCCGCGGGCGAGAAGCGCAATGGCTCGATCTGTTGCAGCAGCAGCGTGCCCTGCCCCATCAGCGAGCGCACGGGCAGCTTGATGGCGTCGCAACGGTGCAGGATCATCTCCACGCTCTCGTCGAACGTATAGACGATGCCGCGTTCGCGGTGCGCCGCAACTTCCTTGAGCAACTGCAAGCACAGGGTCGTCTTGCCCACGCCCGACGGGCCGCTGACGATGGTCACGGTGCCGCGCTCGATGCCGCCGTGCAGCAGCTCGTCGAGGCCGGGCACCCCCAGGGACCGCAGCTCGCCGGCAACGTCGCCGCGCGGCGGGTCCGGGACGAGCCGCGGGAAGATCGTCATGCCGCTGTCGCTCAGGCGCAGCGAATGCCAGCCATCGCGAAAGCCCGAACCGCGGAATTTCGCGACGTTCAGGCTGCGCCCCTGCGGCGTCGCGGCGAGGGTGATCACGCCGTCGGCCATGAACTGCAAATCCTCGTC
The DNA here is from genome assembly GCF_012910905.1 of Aromatoleum toluvorans. Classification (GTDB taxonomy): domain Bacteria; phylum Pseudomonadota; class Gammaproteobacteria; order Burkholderiales; family Rhodocyclaceae; genus Aromatoleum; species Aromatoleum toluvorans. The sequence goes on along the minus strand of NZ_WTVN01000054.1, from coordinate 1,256 downwards.
GGGGGCGGTCGGACTGCCTTCGGAAGTGAACAGGACCGTTGCGCCCTGCCCGACCAGAAAGCGCAGGAAAGACAACACCTGCTTGAAGAAGTGGAACGGCTCCGCCGCCAGGTAACGGAACTGCGTCATCGCGTCGAGAAAGACGCGCTGCGGTCGCAAGGCTTCGATTTCGCCCACGATGCGGCGGGTGATCGGCTCCAGATCGACCTCCGCCGGCGAAAAGATGTCGTAGGAGCCGGCCTCGGCGAAAAACTCCGGCGTCGGCGACAGATCGAGAAAACTCACCCGCTCGAGATCGAGGCCCAGCGAGGTCCCGTTCTGTCGCAACTGCTTCTCGGGCTCGGCGAGCGTGATGAAGAGGCAGCTCTCACCCTCCCTCGCCCCCGACGCGAGGAAGTGCAACCCCAGCATCGTCTTGCCCGTTCCGGGACCGCCGCGCACGAGATAGGCACGGCCCTTGATGAAACCGCCGCACAGCACCTCGTCCAGTCCGTCGATGCCGCTGCAGATGCGCAATCCGAGATCGTCCAGATTCATGGCTGGATACTCCGCTTCCATGACCCGGTACCTTTGACCTGCACGAGCGTGTGCGGTTGCGTCGCGGACCTCGTACTGCCGGCCGCGATGTGCGCACCGTCGCCAAAACCTACATGCTGATGGACACCCTGGCGAAAGCCTGCCGCTCCCGACTCGCGGCGATGGCGGCCGGCCCGGCCCGCATGCCGACCCGGTTCGGGTTGAACCTGGGGTTGGAGGTCACGAGTCGCGGGTCCGACAGTAGCAGTAGACGAACTTCTGCGTGCCGCCCGACGGCGTGCGGTGCGCTTCCTCCTCGTGCCGGACGAGTTCGAACGACGCACCAAATTCGGCATGGAGGCCGTCGGCGGTGTAGCGCATGACCGGCAGGCCGCTGCACTGCAGGGGCCCGTCCTCCGCGAAGGTGGACACGATGACATGCCCGCCCGGTTTCACCGCGCGCAACACGGCCGCGACGTAGGCGTGGCGCTGCTCGGGGGTCGTGAGGAAATGGAAGACCGCGCGGTCATGCCAGAGATCGTAGGCATGGCGCGGAAGGCGGACCTTCGTGATGTCGGCCTCGACCCACCGGACGCCCTCGGCAGCGGCACCGAGGCGCTTGGTAAGGCGCAGGCCGTGGGCCGGATTAGCCGCCATGCGCCGGGCAATGCCCAGCGCCGCGGTCTCGAGCTCGGCTGCGGGTACCACCTCGGTCACGAGGCCCCACGCGAGCGCGGTCT
>NZ_WTVN01000053.1 GCF_012910905.1 Aromatoleum toluvorans | reverse complement strand
GTATGGGTCTGGTGTCGCTGCTCGATACGACGCGACGACTCCAGTGTCTTTCATGAACCGCCGTATGCGGAACCGCATGTACGGTGGTGTGAGAGGGCGACGGGGGTGACCCCGTCCCCTACTCGATTCGGCCCCGGCAAGCCGCCGGGGCGCGGCTTACATCGCTTCGGCCTTCGCGGCGCGCTTGCGCTCGTTCTCGGTGAGGTAGCGCTTGCGCAGGCGGATCGACTTCGGCGTGATCTCGACGAGCTCGTCGTCGGCGATGAACTCGATCGCGGATTCCAGCGTGAGCTGGATAGCGGGGATCAGGCGCACGGCTTCGTCGGTGCCCGACGCGCGGACGTTGGTGAGCTGCTTGCCCTTGATCGGGTTCACGACGAGGTCGTTGTCGCGCGAGTGGATGCCGATGATCATGCCTTCGTACACCGGATCGTTGTGCGTCACGAACATGCGGCCGCGGTCCTGCAGCTTCCACAGCGCGTAGGCGACGGCCTGGCCGTCGTCCTGCGAGATCAGCACGCCGTTGCGGCGCTCGCCCATCGCGCCGGCCATCGGGCCGTAATCGTCGAAGACGTGGCTGGCGAGGCCGGTGCCGCGCGTCAGCGTCAGGAATTCGCCCTGGAAGCCGATCAGGCCGCGCGCCGGGATGCGGTATTCGAGGCGCGTGCGGCCCTTGCCGTCAGACTGCATGTCCTGCAGTTCGCCGCGGCGGCGGCCGAGTTCTTCCATCACGCCGCCCTGATGCTCTTCCTCGACGTCGACGGTGAGCATTTCAAAAGGCTCGCACTTCACGCCATCGATCTCGCGGAACACGACGCGCGGACGGCCGACAGCCATCTCGAAGCCCTCGCGGCGCATGTTCTCGAGCAGGATCGTGAGGTGCAGTTCGCCGCGGCCCGAGACTTCGAACACGTCGGAGTCGTTGGTGTAGTTCACGCGCAGTGCGACGTTCTTCAGGAGTTCCTTTTCCAGGCGCTCGCGGATCTGGCGGCTGGTGACGAACTTGCCTTCGCGGCCGGCGAGCGGCGAGGAGTTGACGAGGAAGTTCATCGTCAGCGTCGGCTCGTCCACGGCGATCGGCGTGAGTCCGTCGAGGCTGTCGGGGTCGCAGATCGTGACGCCGATGTTCACCTGATCGATGCCGGAAATCAGCACGATGTCGCCCGCTTCGGCGGATTCGGCCTGGCTGCGCTCGAGGCCCTTGAAGGTCAGGACCTGGCCGATCTTGGCCTTGCCGCGGTTTTCGTCGCCGTACATCACGACGACTTCCTGGTTCGGGCGGATGCGGCCGCGCTTGATGCGGCCGATGCCGAGCTGGCCGATGTAGGTGGAATAATCGAGCGAGCAGATCTGGAGCTGGAGCGGGCCGGCAGCGTCGACTTCGGGCTGCGGCACGTGCTCGAGGATCGCTTCGTACAGCGGCTTCATGTCGGTGCCCGGCGTGGCAGGGTCGAGCATCGCGTAGCCGTTCAGCGCGGAGGCGTAGACGACCGGGAAGTCGAGCTGTTCTTCGGTGGCGCCGAGCTTGTCGAAGAGGTCGAAGGTGTGGTTGATGACCCAGTCGGGGCGGCTGCCCGGGCGGTCGATCTTGTTGATCACGACGATGGGCTTGAGGCCCAGGGCGAGCGCCTTGCGCGTGACGAAGCGGGTCTGCGGCATCGGGCCTTCGACCGCATCGACGAGCAGCAGCACGCCGTCGACCATCGACAGCACGCGCTCGACTTCGCCGCCGAAGTCGGCGTGCCCCGGGGTGTCGATGATGTTGATGTGGGTGTCGCCATACTGGACTGCACAGTTCTTGGCGAGGATGGTGATGCCGCGCTCCTTTTCCAGGTCGTTCGAGTCCATCACGCGTTCGGAGACCTGCTGGTTCTCGCGGAAGGTGCCGGATTGGCGCAGGAGCTGGTCGACGAGCGTGGTCTTGCCGTGGTCGACGTGGGCGATGATGGCGATGTTGCGGATGGAGCGGGACATGTGGGGCCGGGAAGTCTTTGAAAAGTTTTTAATTTTAGCACGCGCTGTGGCATCGCAGCATGGGGCGTCGCGCGATTGCGCGCGCTGTCGCAACGCCGCGGATGTGGCGGACGCTTCCGGCCCGGCGGCGGGGGCCGTGGCGTGGCTGCGTGCTAGAATCGGCGCCGTTTTCCAAGGAGACAGGCTTCATGCTCGCGATCATCGGCGGGACCGGACTCACCCAGCTTTCGACGCTCGAAATCACCCGCCGTGAGGTTGCGCGTACGCCCTACGGCGAACCGTCGGGGGCGCTCACGTTCGGCAAGCTGGCGGAGAAGCCGGTGGTGTTTCTCGCGCGGCACGGCTACGGACACACGATCCCGCCGCATCAGGTGAACTACCGTGCGAACATCTGGGCGCTGAAAGAGGCGAAGGTCACGGCGATCGTGTCGGTCGCGTCGGTCGGCGGCATCCGGCCGGAGTTCGGGCCGGGCGCGATGGTGATGCCGAACCAGATCATCGATTACACGTGGGGCCGCAAGAGCACCTATTTCGACGGGGGCGAGTCCGCGGTGCATCACATCGATTTCACCCACCCCTACGACGAGCCCTTGCGCCAGCGCATCCTGGCGGCGGCGGCCGTGGTCGGCGAGGCGATGTACGACGGCGGCGTGTATGCGGCAACCCAGGGGCCGCGGCTCGAGACGGCGGCGGAAATCAACCGCCTGGAGGGCGACGGCGCGGACCTGGTGGGCATGACCGGCATGCCCGAGGCTGCGCTTGCGCGCGAGCTGAACCTGCCGTACGCGGCGATCAACGTCGTCGCGAACTTTGCCGCGGGCCGCGGGGCGAGCGAGACCGGGATTCAGTTCAGCAGCATCGAGGTGGTGCTGCAGGAAGCCATGGTGCGGGTGCGGCGCGTTCTCGAAGAGGTCTGCCGCACCTTCTGAGCGTCGTCGGGGCCGCGGCGTGCGGTCCGCCCATGTCTTAGTGACGCTCGAAGGTGCCGATGAGTTCGGTCTGCGTGAGGATGTGGCCGCGCATCGCGGCTTCCAGGCCGGACTTGGTGGCGGGCGCGAGTGCCGGCAGCACGACGTCCAGCGCATAGAGCTTGTGGAAGTAGCGGTGGCGGCCGATCGGCGGGCAGGGGCCGCCGTAGCCGGTACGTTTCCAGTCGTTCAGGCCTTCGAGCGTGCCCGCGGGCAGTGCGGCCGGCGCGATGCCTTCGGGCAGGCCCGCGGCGTGCGCGGGGATGTTGTACAGCACCCAGTGCACCCAGGTCATCTTCGGTGCGGCGGGATCGGGGGCGTCGGGGTCGTCGACGATCAGCGCGAGGCTGCGGGTGGCCGCGGGAAGGCCGTTCCACGCGAGCGGCGGCGACACGTTGCGGCCGTCGCAGGTGTAGGCGGCGGGGATCGCGTGGCCATGTTCGAAAGCGGTCGACATCAGCGTCAGGGGCATCTTCGGGTCCTCCGGTCGGTCGCCGGCATCAGTAGGTTGCCGGGGAGCTTGCTTCCTGCCTCCGGTCCACGGCGTCGGCCAGTTCGCGCAGGGAGGCCGACACGGTGACGGGAGGTGCTTCGGCGGGCGCAATCTCCCGCAGGGCGGGGGGCAGCGCCGCGAGGTTGGCGGCGGCGTGGGCGCGCACGGCGGCGAGGGGCGGTGACGCCGCGAGGCGCCGGCCGGCCCGCATCGCGGGGGCGAGCAGGGCTTCGCCCTCGGCCCTGTCCTCCAGCAGCGTGAGGAGGTCGCCCGCAAGGCAGCCGGCGGTGTCGCGCCGCCGATAGACCTGCTTGCGCCCGGGCCAGGTCGCCTTGCCTTCCGAACGCTTGCGGCGCGGCTGTCCATCGTATTCCTGCAGCTTGTAGGCGCAGTCGAGCCAGGGCTGGTCGGCCGAGGTGTTCATGCGCGTGCCGACGCCGAAGCCGTCGATCGGTGCGCCGGCGGCGACGAGATCGTGCACGGCGTATTCGTCGAGGTTGCCGCTGACGAAGATGCGCACCGTCGGCAGGCCCTCGCCGTCGAGGATGGCGCGCACGCGGCGGGCGTGTTCGGCGAGGTCGCCGCTGTCGATGCGCACGGCCTGGATCGCGATGCCGTCGCGCGCGAGGCGGGCGGCGAGGCCCGCGAGCTTTCGGGCGGCGGATTCGGTGTCGTAGGTGTCGATGAGCATCGTGTTCGCCATGGGCTGCGAGCGGGCGAAATGCTCGAAGGCGGCGGCTTCGTCGTCGTGGGCCTGGATGAAGGAGTGGGCCATCGTGCCGTACAGCGGGATGCCCCAGCGCATGCCGGCCTCGACCGTCGCCGTGCCGTCGAATCCGGCGAGGTAGCTGGCGCGGGCGGACAGCAGCCCGGCCTCGGCGCCGTGGGCGCGGCGCAGGCCGAAATCGACGAGCAGGCGGCCGTGCGCGGCGAGCGTGCAGCGCGCGGCCTTGGAGGCGGCCATCGTCTGGAACTGCAGCAGGTTGATGATGCGCGTCTCGACGAGCTGGGCCTGCGGCAGCGGGGCGGTGACGCGCAGGATGGGTTCGTCGGCGAAGAACACCGTGCCTTCGGGCATCGCGTCGATGTCGCCGGTGAAGCACAGCGTCGCGAGCCAGTCGATGAAGCGGCGGTGGAAGCGGCCGCTGCCCGCGAGCCACTCGAGTTCGGCGTCGGAGAAGCGCAGGGCCTCGAGATAGTCGAGCACCTGCTCGATGCCGGCGGCGACGAGGAAGTTGCGCTGCTGCGGCAGCCGCCGCACGAAGAATTCGAAGGACGCCGTCTTCGTCATGCCGCCGTCGAAGTAGGCCTGCAGCATGGTGAGCTGGTACAGGTCGGTGAGCAGGGCGGATGTGGAGGCGGTCATGCGGGATCCCTGATGTCGCCGGAGGTGAGGGGGCGGGCGCCGCGGCGCGTCATCTCGTCGATGGCACGTTCGCCGTCGCCGGGCGCGACGTCCACGGCGCGGATCGCATCGGTGAGGAGGGTCACCGCATAGCCGAGCGCGAGGCCGTCGCGCACGGTGTTGAGCACGCAGTAGTCGGTCGCGAGGCCGCCGACGAAGAGGCGCCGCACACCGGCATCGCGCAGGCGGGCGTGAAGATCGGTGCCCTCGAAGCCCGAGTAGGCGTCGCGGTCCGCGGCGTCGGCCTTGGAGATCACGACGGCCGACGCGGACAGCGCAAGTCCCGCGGCGAAGGCCGCGCCGGGCGTGCCGGCGACGCAATGCGGGGGCCACGGGCCGCCGCGCTCGCGGAAGGAGCAATGCTCCGGCGGGTGCCAGTCGCGGGTGGCGACGACGGGGAGGTCGAGGCGCGCGAAGCGGGCGATCAGTGCGTTGAGCAGCGGCACGACCTCGTCACCCGCAGGCACCGCGAGGGTGCCGCCGGGGAGGAAGTCGTTCTGCACGTCCACGATGATCAGGGCGTCGCCGGGCTGCAGGGTGTTCAGAGCGGCGGGACTTTCCATCGCGCGCCTCCGGTTTGTCTGCCTACTTACTTTAGACCGTCATTCGGCTCCCGGGTCCGCGTCGCCTTGCCGTTGCCCTTCGCGCCGCGCTTGCCGTTGGCGAATTCCTTGCGCAGGGCGATGAGTTCGTCGATGCGCGCTTCGATGCGCTGGTTGACGCTGCCTTCGGGGTAGGTGCCTTTCGCGTCGGCTTCGCCGGCGGCGACGCCGGTGAGGTGCGTGATCGCCTCGTCGACGGTGGCGACGGCGTAGATGCGGAAACGCCCGGCCGCGGCGGCCTGCACGATGTCGTCGCGCAGCATCAGGTGCTTGACGTTGGACTGCGGGATCAGCACGCCCTGTTCGCCGGTGAGGCCACGCGCCTTGCAGATGTCGAAGAAGCCCTCGATCTTCTCGTTGACGCCGCCGATTGCCTGGACCTTGCCGTGCTGGTTGATCGAGCCGGTGATCGCCAGCGACTGGAGGATGGGCAGGCCGGAGAGCGCCGAGAGCAGCGCGCACAGTTCGGCGAGCGAGGCGCTGTCGCCTTCGACCGGGCCGTAGGATTGCTCGAACACGAGGCTCGCCGACAGCGACAGGGGGCGGTTCGGCGCGTAGCGCGAGGCGAGGAAGGCGGACAGGATCATCACGCCCTTGGTGTGGATGGCCCGCCCGAGCTCGGCCTTGCGCTCGATGTCGATGACGTCGCCGTCGCCGAGGCGGGCGGTGGCGGTGATGCGCGTGGGGCGGCCGAAGCGGAAGTCGCCGAGGTCGATGACGGCGAGGCCGTTGATCTGGCCGACTTCGGCGCCGGTCGTGGAGATCAGCAGCGTGTCGCGCAGCACGGCGTCGTGCACGGCGTCGCGCAGGCGGTCGGCGCGCTCGATGCGGGCGGCGAGCGCGGCTTCGATGTCCGCGCGCCGCATCGCGCGCTGCCCGGCCGCGCGTGCGACGTGGTCCGCTTCGCGCAGCAGGTCGGCGAGTTCGCGGGTGCGTGTCGACAGCTTGCCTGCGTCCTCGGCAAGGCGCGCGGCGTATTCGACGAGGCGACCGGCCGCGTCGCGGTCGAGCGGCAGCAGGCCCTGCTGGCGGGCGAGCGCCGCGGCCTTGCGCAGGTAGTGGCGCGTGTTGTCGGGCGTGCGCTCGACCACGTCCTCGAAATCGGCGCCGATCTTGAAGAGTTCGTCGAACTCGGGATCGAGCGCCTTCAGCAGGTAGTAGTGGCGGCGCAGGCCGACGAGGACCACCTTGACCGAGAGCGGGATGGGTTCCGGTTCGAGCGGCAGCGAACCGACCCAGCCGAACACCTGGGCGAGCGACTCGATGCGCACCTGCCCGGACTTGAGCGAGCGCTTCAGCCCTTCCCAGGCGTAGGCCTGGGTCAGGACCTTTTCGGCGTCGAGGATCAGGTAGCCGCCGTTGGCGCGATGCAGGGCGCCGCCGCGGATGAGGGTGAAGTTGGTGACCAGGGTGCCCATGTGGGCGACCTGATCGACGCGGCCGACGAGGTTGGGAAAGGTCGGGTGATCCTCGAACACGATCGGTGCGGTGCTGCGTCCGTCCTGGTCGACGAGCAGATTGACCTGGTAGCGCTGTGCCGAGATGCCGCCTTCGCCGGGGCCGGACGAATCGCTCTTGCCCGCCTGTTCGCGCAGCTCCTGGCCGACCTCGACGACGTCGCGCAGGACCTTGTCGAGGAAGGTCTGGATCGCGGGCAGGTCGGCGTGGCGCTCCTTCAGCTCCTCGATCAGATGGCCGACCGCGAGCTCGAGCGTCTCGCGGCTGGCTTCGCGCATGCGTGCCTGCATCTCGCGGCGCTGGCGGGGGAACTGCTGCAGCAGCTTGTGCAGTTTTTCGCGCAGCTCCGCGATGAGCTTGCCGATGCGCTCGCGCTCTTCCTCTGGCAGCGCGTTGAACGCTTCCGGGTCCAGCGTTTCATCGCCCTTCATCGGCACGAAGGCGAAACCCTGCGGGGTGCGCAGGAAGGCAATGCCCATTTCGCCCGCCTCGTCGCCCAGCGCGCGCAACATGCTCTCTTCGCGCTGCTTGTACTCCTCCTGGATCGCCTCGGTGCGCGCACGGTATTCGTCGCTGTCGAAGCCGGCGGCAATCGCCTGGCCCAGTTCGGAGACGAACTGCTGCATGTCGTCGCGCAGCTGCGCGCCGCGGCCGGCGGGCAGCTGCAGCGAATGGGGATGGTTCGGTTCGGCGAAATTGTTGATGTAGACCCAGTCGCCGGGCGACGGCAGCGTGGCGGCGTGGGCTTCCAGCAGGCGGCGGACGGCGGCGTGGCGGCCTCCGCCGGGTTCGCCGAGCACGAACAGGTTGTAGCCGGGGGCGTCGATCTCCAACGCCAGCCGCACGGCCTCGACGGCGCGCTCCTGGCCGAAGATCGCGTCGGATTCGGGGAGGGCTGCGGTGGTATCGAAGTCGAGCAGTTCAGGGGCGCAGCGGGTGCACAGCAGCTGCGGTTCGAGCGGGGGGACTGCGGGCATGGTCACGATCTCCTGCATCCAGATATTCGTTCCGGATTTCCGGTGCTTCACTGATCATTAAACTGGATGAGGCGGCAGTTTGCGAGTCATTTGTTCGGGTGCGGGAAAGACCATGCCAATGGCGTGGGAATGGCCCGGAACGAAACCCCCGCGAGCGGGTCCTAACCACTCAGGATGGCCATGTGTGCCGGCCATGGAGGATCGCAGGATGGGCAAGCGTTCCGTGCAGCTCGACGAACTCATCAGTCAGGAATACCGCCACGGCTTCTACACGCCGCTGGATGTCGATGCCGTGCCGCGCGGCCTGTCGGAAGACGTCATCCGCCTCATTTCGGCGAAGAAGCAGGAGCCCGCCTTCATGCTCGAATGGCGGCTGAAGGCCTTCCGCCACTGGCTCACGATGACGGAGCCGCGGTGGGCGACGGTGCGCCATCCGCCGATCGACTACCAGGACATCGTGTATTACTCGGCGCCGCGCGCGAAGACGGACGGGCCGAAGAGCCTCGACGAGGTGGATCCGGAGCTGCTGCGCACCTACGAGAAGCTCGGTGTGCCGCTCGCCGAGCGCGAACTGCTCGCCGGCGTCGCGGTGGACGCGGTGTTCGACAGCGTGTCGGTCGCGACCACCTTCAAGGAAAAACTGGGCGCGATGGGCATCATCTTCTGCTCGTTTTCCGAGGCGGTGCAGAACCATCCGGACCTCGTGCAGGAGTACCTCGGTTCGGTCGTGCCCTATACCGACAACTTCTTCGCGACGCTCAATTCGGCGGTGTTCTCGGACGGGTCGTTCTGCTACATCCCGCCGGGGGTGCGCTGCCCGATGGAGTTGTCGACTTACTTCCGCATCAACGCGAAGAACACCGGGCAGTTCGAGCGCACGCTGATCATCGCCGACCGCGGTGCCTACGTGAGCTACCTCGAAGGCTGCACGGCGCCGATGCGCGACGAGAACCAGCTGCACGCGGCGGTGGTCGAGCTGATCGCGCGAGAAGGCGCCGAGATCAAGTATTCGACGGTGCAGAACTGGTATCCGGGCGACAAGGACGGCAAGGGCGGCATCTACAACTTCGTGACCAAGCGCGGCGACTGCCGCGAGGCGAATTCGAAGATCTCGTGGACCCAGGTCGAGACCGGTTCGGCGATCACCTGGAAATACCCGAGCGTGATCCTGCGCGGCGACAATTCGGTGGGCGAGTTCCATTCGGTGGCGCTGACGAACCACTGGCAGCAGGCCGATACCGGCACGAAGATGATCCACGTCGGGCGCAACACGCGCAGCACGATCCTGTCGAAAGGCATCTCGGCGGGGCATGGCAGCAACGCCTACCGCGGCCTCGTGAAGGTCGCGAAGAGCGCGGCCGGGGCGCGCAACTACACGCAGTGCGACTCGCTGCTGCTGGGCGACCGCTGCGCCGCGCACACCTTCCCGTACATCGAGGTGAAGAACCCGACCGCGCGCGTCGAGCACGAGGCCTCGACCTCGCGCATCGGCGAGGACCAGCTGTTCTACTGCCAAAGCCGCGGCATTTCGGCCGAGGACGCGGTGTCGCTGATCGTGTCGGGCTTCTGCAAGGAGGTTTTCAGGCAGCTGCCGATGGAGTTCGCCGTCGAGGCGCAGAAGCTCCTCGGCGTGAGCCTGGAGGGGAGCATCGGGTAGGAGGGCACCATGCTGGAAATCCGCAACCTGCACGCCACGGTGGACGACAAGCCGATCCTGCGCGGCGTGGACCTCGACGTGCGGGCGGGCGAGGTGCACGCGATCATGGGGCCGAACGGCTCGGGCAAGAGCACGCTCGCGCACGTGCTGGCGGGGCGCGAAGGCTACGTGGTGACGCAGGGCGAGATCCGCTACCTGGGGCGCGATCTCCTCGCGCTGGCGCCGGAGGATCGCGCGCGCGAAGGCATCTTCCTCGCGTTCCAGTACCCGGTCGAAATTCCCGGCGTCGCGAACATCTACCTGCTGAAGGCGGCGCTGAACGCGCTGCGCCGCCATCGCGGCGAGGCCGAGCTCGATGCGGTGGACTTCCTGTCGCTGGTGAAGGCGAAGCTCAGGCTCATGGAGATGGACGAGGCCCTGCTGTACCGCGCGGTGAATGAAGGTTTTTCGGGCGGCGAGAAGAAGCGCAACGAGGTCCTGCAGATGGCGGTGCTGGAGCCGCGCCTGGCGATCCTCGACGAGACCGATTCGGGCCTCGACATCGACGCGCTGAAGGTCGTCGCGAAGGGCGTGAATGCGATGCGCAGCGCGGCGCGCGCGATGATCCTCGTGACGCACTACCAGCGCCTGCTCGACCACATCCGCCCCGACCGCGTGCATGTGCTCGCGCAGGGGCGGATCGCGCTGTCGGGCGGCCCGGAACTGGCGCAGGAACTGGAAAGCCGCGGTTACGGCTGGGTCGAGGCCGAAGCACGCCAGCCGCAGGCCGGTGTCGCGGGAGGGCAGGCATGAGGATCGGCCCGGATGAACCCTGCGTGCCGGGATTGCTGTCGGCCTACCCGTCGCTGGCGGCGCGGCTCCCGGGGGCCGCGTTGCCGTGGCTGCGGCGCCGGCGCGACGCGGCGATCGAGCGCCTTGCGGCGCGGGGCCTGCCGACGACGCGCGACGAGGACTGGAAATACACCAGCGTTGCCGCGATCGCGCGGCGGGCGTTCGGGGTTGAGTGCGAGGCCGTTGCTCTCGACGAAGTGCGCGCCATGGTGCAGCGCCATGCGATCGGCGGGACGCGCCGGCTGGTGTTCGTCGATGGACGTCTCGTGGCGGGACTGTCGGATGCGGGTCGCCTGCCGGCCGGGGCGAGGGTAGAAAGCCTCGCGACGATTGCCGATGAAGGTGGCGGCGATGCGGAGGAGTGGTTCGCCGACGGCGCCGACGGGGCGGATGGCTTCGGGCTGGCCAACGAGGCGTTGTGGCGCGATGGCGCGTGGATCGATCTGGCGCCGGGCGTCGAACTCGACGCGCCGGTGCATCTGCTGTTCGTCACGACGCGCAGCGATCTCGCGGTGTTTCCGCGCAACCTGATCCGGGTCGGGGCCGGCGCCCGCGCGACGGTCATCGAGCATCACGTCGGGCCGGACGGCGCGGGCTATCTGAGCGATACGGTCACGCGCATCGTGCTCGGTCGCGGTGCGCGCATCGCCCACACGAAATTGCAGCAGGAGGGACGCAAGGGATTCCATGTCGCGGACGTCGCGGCGGAGCAGGGGCAGGACAGCGCCTTCGTGTCGCATGCGTTCGCCTTCGGCGGACAGCTCGCGCGCGCGGCGATTGCGACCCGGCTCGGTGCGGAAGGCTGCGAGGCGCGGCTCTCCGGCCTCTATGTCGGCAGCGCGCGGCAACACATCGACCACCACACCTGCATCGACCACGCCCGTCCGCGCGGCACGAGCCGCGAGCTGTACAAGGGCGTGCTCGACGAGGCGGCGCGGGCGGTGTTCAACGGCCGCGTGATCGTGCGGCCGGATGCGCAGCGCAGCGATGCGCTGCAATCGAACCGGAACCTGCTACTGTCCGAGGAGGCCGAGGTCGACACCAAGCCGCAGCTCGAAATCTGGGCGGACGACGTGAAGTGCGCGCATGGTGCGACGGTCGGTCAGCTCGACGCGGATCAGCTGCATTACCTGCGCGCGCGCGGTATCGGCGAAAGCGACGCGCGGGCACTGCTGATCCGCGCTTTTGCCGCCGACGCGCTGGCCGGAATCGAACACGGTCCGCTGCGGGCGCGGCTCGAATCGCTGCTGCCGGGCGCGCTGCCCGAGGCCGTTTGAGGGGATACAGGAGATCGACGATGCGTGACGACCCGAAGGAACGTGCGGCGCTGGGCAGGGCGGCAGGAACCGGCCCCGCGGGCGACATCGTGCGCCGGCGCGCGGACTTCCCCATCCTCGCGCGCACGGTGAATGACCGTCCGCTGGTCTATCTCGACAACGGCGCGACCAGCCAGAAGCCGCAGTGCGTGATCGACGTCGAGACGCACTACTACGAACACCTCAACGCCAATGTGCACCGCGGCGTGCATCGGCTGAGCCAGGAGGCGACCGACGCTTACGAGGGCGCGCGCGACACCGCGCGGGAATTCCTCAACGCCGTGCAGCGCGAGGAGATCGTGTTCGTGCGCGGCACCACCGAGGCGATCAATCTCGTCGCCAACAGTTTCGGTGCCCGCTTCCGCGCCGGCGACGAGGTCCTCATCACCGGCATGGAGCACCATTCCAACATCGTGCCGTGGCAGCTCGCGTGCGAGCGTAGCGGCGCGGTGCTGAAGGTCGTGCCGGTCGACGACCGCGGCGAGCTGGACATCGAGGCCTTCGGGACGCTGCTGTCGCCGCGCACGCGCATCGTCGCGCTGACGCACGTGTCGAACGCGCTGGGCACGATCAACCCGGTGCGCGAGCTGATCGCGCGGGCGCACGCGCGCGGCGTGCCGGTGCTGCTCGACGGCGCGCAGGCGGTGCCGCATGTGGCGATCGACGTGCAGGCGCTCGATTGCGACTTCTACGCCTTCTCCGGGCACAAGCTCTACGGCCCGACCGGCACCGGGGTGCTGTACGGGCGGCGCGCGCTGCTGGAGGCGATGCCGCCGTGGCAGGGGGGCGGCGACATGATCCGGCAGGTGAGTTTTGCGCATACGACCTACAACGACCTGCCGTACAAATTCGAGGCGGGCACGCCCAACATCGCCGGCGCGATCGCGCTGGCCGAGGCGATGCGCTACGTGCGCGAGGTTGGCTTCGACGCCATCGCGGCGCACGAACACGCCCTGCTGCGCGACGCGACGGAGCGGGCGCAGGCGTTTCCGGGGCTGCGGCTGATCGGCACGGCGCGCGAGAAGGCCGCGATCCTGTCCTTCGTGCTGGAAGACGTGCATGCGCACGATGTCGGCTCCATCCTCGACCACGAGGGGGTCGCGGTGCGTACCGGACACCACTGCGCGATGCCGCTGATGGAGCGCTTCGGCGTTGCGGCGACGGTGCGGGCGTCGTTCGCGCTGTACAACACGCATGAGGACGTCGCCGCCCTGTTCGCCGCGCTGGAGAAGGTGCCGGAGGTGTTCGGCGATGCCTGAGCTGCGCGACCTGTACCAGGAACTCATCATCGACCACGGCCGGCGGCCGCGCAATTACGGCGTGCTCGCGGACGCGAACCACCAGGCCGAGGGCTTCAACCCGCTGTGCGGCGACCGCATCAGGCTGTTCGTGAAGACGCGCGAAGGGGTGATCGAGGACGTGCATTTCGAGGGAACGGGCTGCGCGATCTCCACGGCGTCCGCGTCGCTGATGAGCGAGGCACTGAAGGGCAGGACCGAGGCCGAGGCGCGGGCGCTGTTCGACGGCTTCCACGCGCTGGTCACCGGGCACGAGGGCGCCGCAGGGGCGGGGCCGCCGCTGGGCAAGCTGGAAGTGCTGGCCGGCGTCGCGGAGTTCCCCGCGCGGGTGAAGTGCGCGACGCTCGCGTGGCACACGCTGGTTGCGGCCTTGCACGACCAGCACACGCCGGTCACCACCGAGCGGGATGAGCAACCGGGAACGGAGCCGGCCGCGACGGGACGGACGGCAGATGGATAAGCGGGAGAGGAAGGGCAAGAGGCGCAAGATGGGCATCTTCGACTGGCTGCATCGTGCCGAGCAGGCGAAGGCGAACGAGGTGCAGGCTCCGGCGCCGGAAGGGACGGGCCTGCGTGCCGACGTCATCGCCGCGCTGCGCACCATCTACGACCCGGAAATTCCGGTGAATATCTACGATCTGGGCCTGATCTACGGGCTCGACGTCGACGAGGAATCCGGCAAGGTCGCGGTGCGCATGACGCTTACGGCGCCGGGCTGCCCGGTTGCGGCGAGCTTTCCCGGCACCGTGCAGTGTGTGATCGAGGAGGTGGCCGGCGTCAGCGAGGCGGGCGTCGAACTGGTGTGGGAACCGCGCTGGTCTGCCGCTCGCATGAGCGAGGCCGCGCGCCTGGAACTGGGGTTGCTGTGATGGCCGAGTGGCTGGATGTTGCGCAGGCGGACGATTTCGCCGACGGCACGGTCCGCGTCGTTGCGCTGGAGGACGGGCGCGAAGTGGCGGTGTTCAACGTTGCCGGACGCTTCCTGGCAATCGAGGATCGCTGCAGCCACGAGGACGAGGTCCTGTCGTGGGGTGTCGTCGAGGGCGAGGAGGTGACCTGCCCGCGCCACGGCTCGCGATTTTCGCTGGTGACGGGGGCTGCCCTCACGCCGCCCGCGTGCGAACCGGTCGCGACCTTCGCGGTGCGCGTGGAAGGGGGCGTCGTGCAGGTCGATGCGGCGTCGGCCGGCTGATGCCGACGCGCCGGGGACCTCAGAGCGTTGCCAGTGCCTGCGCCTCGATGTAGCGCTGCACTTCGTCGGCCGGAACCGGGCGGCTGAAGTGGAAGCCCTGCATCACGTCGCAGCCGTGCTGCAGCAGCGCCTCGATCTGGAATGCCGTCTCCACGCCTTCGGCCAGCACGCTCAGGCCGAAGCCGCGCGCGATGCCGACGATCGCGCTGATGACCGGTGACTGGCGGCCGGTGCTGTCGAGATCGCGGACGAAGCTCTGGTCGATCTTGACCGTGTTGACGGGGAAGCGGCGCAGGTAATTCAGCGACGAGTAGCGGGTGCCGAAGTCGTCGATGGAGATGCGCAGGCCGTGCTTGCGCAGTTCCTGCACCTTGGCGATCACGCTCTCCGCGTCGTCCATCAGCAGGTTCTCGGTGATTTCGATCTCGATGCTCTCGGGCGGCACCTGGTGGGTGCGGATCGGCAGGAGGATGCGTTCGACGACGTCCGCGCGGTTGAACTCGAGCGGCGAGATGTTCACCGCAACCTTCAGGTCGGTGAGGCCGCTGCGCCGCCAGCTTGCCTGCTGGCGGCAGGCTTCGTTGAGGACCCAGTCGCTGATCGGGAAGATCAGCCCTTCTTCCTCGGCGAGGGGGATGAAGATGTTGGGGCCCAGCAGGCCGCGCTCCGGATGCTGCCAGCGCACCAGCGCCTCGACACCCGTCACGCGGCCGTGCACCAGGTCGATCTGCGGCTGGTAGTGCAGCGTCAGCTGATTGCTCTCGATGGCGATGCGCAGTTCATTCGAGAGGTCGACGCGTTCGCAGTGGCTGCGGTGCATTTCCGGTGCATAGCGCATGAACCCGTTCTTGCCCTGTGCCTTGACCTGGCACATTGCCATGTCGGCATCGCGCAGCAGGCCGTCGACACTGTCGGCGTCGTCCGGGAAAACGGCCAGGCCGATGCTCGCCGTGCAGCGGAAGTCGCGACCGCCCACGGTGAAGGGGGCGCGCAGCGCGGCAACGATCTTTTCGGCGATGCGCTGCAGCGCCTGTGCGTCGGCGATGTCGGGCAGCAGGATCGTGAATTCGTCGCCGCTCTGGCGCGACATCGTGTCGCCGGCGCGCAGGCATTCGCGCACGCGCCGCGCAAAGCTCTTCAGCAGCTCGTCGCCCTCGATCTGGCCATGCGTGTCGTTCACGAGCTTGAAGCGGTCGAGGTCGAGGTACATCAGCCCGACCAGCTCGCCGCGGCGGCGTGCCTGGCTGATCGCGAGCTTGAGGCGGTCACGGAACAGCGCGCGGTTGGGGAGGCCGGTGAGGAGGTCGTGGTAGGTCTGGTAGCTGATGGTCTCCTCGGCGTGCTTGCGCTCGGTGATGTCGCGCAGGACGCCGGCGGTGCCGATGAAGCGTTTCTCGTCGCCGTCTTCCACCTCCTGCTGGTAGATGCCCTGTGAGCTCAGCATCGCGACGATGGTGCGGTTCTCGAAGGTGCGCACATCGAGATTGCGGCAGCGCAGCCGGATTTCCCGGTTCATGGTCGCGCGCAGGCCGACCCGGCGTTCGGCGAAGGCGCTGCGCGCCTGGTCGAGGTCCATGGGGTGCACGATCAGCGAGTAGTGCTTGCCGATCAGTTCGCCGCGCCGGTAGCCGAGCAGCGTTTCGATGCGGGGATTGAGGAAGACGAAGCGGCCTTCCGGGTCGAGCGTGTAGATGATGTCGGGCGAGTGTTCCACGAGGAAGCGGTGCAGGCGCTCCGACTCTTCGAGGCGGGCCGTCATGCGCGCGTTCTCGCGCTCGAGGTGACGCCGTCTGATGGCCTTGTCGACGGTCCGGATCAGCTCCTCCGGGTTCGCGTGCTTGCGGATGAATTCGCAGGCGCCGCGCCGCAGCGCCAGGATGGCGGAGTCGATGCCGTCGTCGCCGCTGAAGACCACCACGGCGGTGTCGATGCCGGCATCGCCCATCCACGCCATGATCTCGGTGCCATGCATGTCCGGCAGGTGCAGGTCCAGGACCATGACATCGATGTCGGTGCTGCCGAGGCGTGCCATCGCATCCGCACCGTTGGCGCAGGTGAGGATCTCGCGCCCATCTGCGGCGAGCAGGGCGCCGTAGGCCTCGCGAATGCGTGGTTCGTCATCGACGATCAGCACCCGCGCGTGGGTCTGCGCGGGAAGCCCGGCCTTTGCTGCCGAGAACAGGCTCTTGCCAATCTCCATGGAGGTCTCCGAGGCGGGGGTCACGCAGGGTGCCGGCCCGCAAGCATCATCAAATCCGGACACACGGCAGCAGGAGCGAGAGCGTCGTGCCGGCGCCCGCCTTGCTGCGGCATGAAATTCTGCAACCGATCCTGGCGGCGATGCTGCCCACGATGGACAGTCCGTGGCCGCGTTCGGTCTGGCCGTGCGACTGGTCCGGGAAGGACAGGTTGCGGATCGCCTCGTCGGGCATTCCGGCGCCGCTGTCTTCCATGCGGATCTCGACGTGTCGCTTGCCATTCTCCATGACGCCGTCGAGGATCGAGATATCGAAACGGCCGCCTCTTGGCGTCGCCTCGGCGGCGTTCTTCCACAAATTAACAAGAATTTGTTTCAAGCTGTCGGGGTCGCACGCCGCACGGTCGGTGTCCTCGCCGAGGTGTTTCGTGACGGCGATGCCCTTGTCGCCGAACAGCGGCGCCGCGTAGAGCGCGAGCAGCTCGCGCACCAGCGCATTGACGGCCACGGACGCCGGTTCGGCGTCTGTCGGCGGGACCTCGTTCATGCGCCGCACGATGCCGGCCACGCGGTCGATCTCGTCGCGCAGGACGTCGAGTTCGTGCCGGACCTCGCTGTTTTCCGGGAGCTTCTGGTCGAGGATGCGCAGGTAGCTCTTGATGATGCCGAGCGGATTGCCCGCTTCATGCACGACGCGCCGCGCCTGGAGGCGGAAGGCCGCAGCGGCCTCGTCCTCCGCCTGCTTGCGGTAGGAGGTTGCATCCTGCCAGGCCTCGACGCTCATGCCGCCGATGCGGCCGAAGTTCTGCAGCCACGGCGTGCGGCGCTTCAGCCGGGCATGCTCGGCGCGGTCCAGGGCGAACAGCATCACGCCGACGATGCGCCGCTTGCCCACCATCGGCAGGGCGAGGATGCCTTCGCTGCCGAAGGTGCGCGCGAGCTGGCGGTCGAGCAGGGATTCGCGATGGGCCGGGCCTTCGTCGAAGCTGCTGCACACCTCGCGCTCGGCAATGGCACGCGTCGCGAGGCCGACATCGACGCCGCGCGCGATGCGCGTCTGGCGGAAGATGGCTGCCTGCCCGGCGATCGACGTGCCGGTGAGCTCGCCCGACTCGCGGTCGATGAGGAGAAAGCCCATGCGCGGCAGTTCGAACAGGATGCGCGCCGATTCGCGCAGGGCGCCCAGCAGTTCCTCGTCGCTGGTGAGCGTGAACAGGTCCTGCTGCAGCGGATGCATGACCGCCATGTCGCGGATGTGGTCGGCGAGTGCGCGATCCGCTTCCTGGTGGGGGCCAGGGGGGGCGAGCACCGTGACGTTGGGCAGCGTGCGCGCCGGCGACGCGTCGTCGGGCTCGGGCCGCGCCGCGACGCCCATCGCGGTGGCGATCACCTGCACGTGGTCGAGTGCGCGCGCCAGGATCCGGCCCGGATCGAAACCCGCGTCCGCTCCAAGGAGCGTTGTGGCGAGTTCCTCGAACGGAACGAGGTTCTCCACGCCGCGGGCAAGGGCGTCGGCGAACCACACGAGGCGCGGCAGGGACGAAGCGGTCGAGATTTCCGCCGCATCCGCATGGTGGAACAGGATCGCGTCGGCGAGTTCGCTGTCGAGCTTCCACTGGTCCGCCATCCAGGTGCCCACTTCGCCGTGATCGGTCGACAGGCTGCTGCGTTCGAGTTCCAGCAGCTTGTCCTCGGTCCCGGTTTGCGACAGCAGCCATGCGTACTGCTCGCCCAACGCGGACATCAGGAGGAGCTGGCCGACGTCGTGCAGGAGTCCTGCGAGATAGGCTTCGTCGGGCTTGGGATAGCCGGTCGCGACTGCGACCGCGCGGCTCGTTTCGGCGACCAGGAGGGAGTGGCGCCAGAAATCGGTGAGGTCGGCGGCAACGGAGCCCCTGTCGGCGTCGAACAGGCGCTTGACGGCGAGGCTGGTCGCCATCGAGCGGACCATTCGCGTCCCGAGAAGCACGACGCAGGACTTGATGTCGCCCACGGCGGTCTTGCGGTAGTACGCCGCCGAATTGGCCGCGGTCAGGATGCGTGCAGTGAGCCCCGGATCCTGGCTCACGATGGCGGCCAGGTTGTCGACCGTGGATGACTCGTCGTCCACCTGCTGGATCAGGCGGAGCAATACCTGAGGCAAGGGCGGTACGTTTGCGCCTTCGATCGCAGTGGTGACGCTGTGCGGAAGCTGTAGATCGCGCATTGGTCGGATTTCTTCGATCGCCGGGGCCTTTGTCAGTGATGTCCTGCCGACTACCCACCTTGTCCGGCACACGCATGATGTTTCACGGACTGTAAGCGATAGTAACCGAATATGTGCGGTGTACACGTTTTCACGCGATATGAGGGCTTGCTTATTTGCCGGTCGCGTGAAAATTTCACGATCGTTACGTTCGCCGTGTCCGATCTGCGCTGCGGCAGGCACAGGCATCGCCCCGGCGTCCGGGTCATTGCGGCGCGGCGCGCGGAGGCTGGTGGTCGCGCAGCAGGCGCAGCGCCTCTTCATCCTCGACCTGGGTGAAGTCGCCGTAGAAGCCGCTGATGCCGCCGAGCCAGTCCGGTTTCAGGACGCTTTCGACGTGGTCGCAGTGGCGTGCGAGCGTCTCCAGCGTGTCCGGGGGGCCGACCGGCACGGCAACGATCAGCTCGTGCGGCTGCTTGGCGCGGATGACGTGCAGGGCGGCGAGCATCGTCGCGCCGGTCGCCACGCCGTCGTCGGTGACAATGACCGAACGGCCGGCGATCGCGGCGGCGGGCCGCACGGCGCGGAAGCGTTGCTTGCGGCGTTCGATCTCGGCGATCTGGTGCGCCCGCTCCTGCACGAGGTAGTCGTCGTCGATGCCGATCACGGAGTAGGCGAAGCGGGCGAGGTATTCCTCGCCGTCCTCGCCGATCGCGCCGATCGCGAGTTCGGGGTCGTAGCGGGCGCGCAGCTTGCGCGCGAGCACGACGTCGAGTTCCGCACCGAGTTCGCGCGCGAGAACGGCGCCGGTGACGACGCCGCCGCGCGGGATGGCGAGCACGAGCGGATCCTTCAGCGGGCGCCCCTTGAGCCTGGCCGCGAGCTGGCGTGCGGCGTCTTCCCTGTCCTTGAACATGGCCGTCTCCGATCACCCATTTCAGTTATGGCGGATCGCGGCGGAAAGGCAAGGAAACGGGGCATGGGCCCCGCCGGGCGTCGGCTCAGGACGGCGCGACGCCCCGGCGCACCATCTCGACCATCGCGTCGGCGATCTGGCGCGGCGTGCGGCGGCCTTCGCGGTACCACAGATAGACCCAGTTCATGCCGCCGAGGAGGAAGAGGCGCAGCAGCGAGCGATCCGTACCGGGGACGACGGGCAGGGCGGTGACGAGATCGCGGAAGAGCTGTTCGTAGGCTTCGCGTGCGGGCTGGATCTTCGCGAGGAGTTCGTGGTTGCCGATGAGCGCAAGGTTGTGGCCGGTGATGCGTTCGACCGCCGGGCCTTCGATCATCTGCGCGACGTGCACCTCGCAGGCGCGACGCAGGCGCTCCCACGGATCGGAAAGCGCTTCGATTTCCGCCGTGATCGTGCTCATGACGCGCTGCAAGCCTTCGCGATGCACCGCGAGGTAGAGCTCGTCCTTGGACGCGAAGTGGTGGTAGACCGAGCCGGGCAGCAGCCCGACCTTGCGCGCGATGTCGCGGATCGAGCTGCGGTCGTAGCCCTGGTCGGAGAACAGTTCGGCCGCGGCGTTGAGGATGATCTGGCGGCGGTCGAGCGGCTCCTCCTTGTCGCGCGTGCCGTCGCACGGGGCGGACGCGAGCTGGGCGCTGAGCGTGCCGCGTTCGAGGAGCTCGCGCTGGCTGTCGGTGAGTGCGGCAAGCCCTTCGGGGGCCGCGTCGGCGAGCGCCTGCAGGCGCTTGGCGGTCGTTTCCAGCCCGTGCCTCTGCCAGATGTAGCGCACCCCCGAAGCGGAGATCGTCAGGCCGGCGCGGCGCAGGCGTTCGGCGACGGCGGCCTGCCCGAGTTCGGGCTCGTCGTGCGCCAGGCGCAGGATCCCGGCCTCGGTCGGGGAAAGCTGCGGATCGTCGTGGGCGGCTGCCGTGGCGGAAGTCATCAGGGCTGGTGCGAAGGGTGATAGGCGGAAATCATAGCGTGCGGGAGGCTGCGCTGCATTCGTCGCGGGATCGGGGGCGGACTTGCGATGGATGATTGGCACGCGGTGCGGGGTGATTAGACTACTTGAACAAGTGTTTGACAAGTCTGTTTTGGGGCTGTAGCTTGTCCGGGCACCGTCGGGGCATGCCCGCGGGAGCAAAACTCGAGAGCGACCATCGAGGTCGCCACCCGCCGCACCCGCTTCGGGGCGGCCAAGACCGGAGACAATACCAATGACCACCCCCCCTGCCTCAGCCGTGCCCCGGCCCCTCCCGTGCGCGATGTCTTCATCCGGCATGCCGGTGCAGCGTCGATGATGCCCGCCTAGCCGCCGCGGCGCGCGACTTCCTTCCTTTTTCATCTCTTGTGTTTCCGCGTCTCGACGCGGACAGCCGGAGTTCGTCCATGGATTTCCAGATAGCGCTGTTGCTCGCGCAGGACGGCATCACCAACGGTGCGATTTATGCGCTGCTCGCGCTCGCATTGGTGCTGGTGTTTGCCGTGACGCGGGTGATCTT
>NZ_WTVN01000052.1 GCF_012910905.1 Aromatoleum toluvorans | reverse complement strand
CTACTTCGACCGACTCGGCGTGCCGCGGCTCTCATGACCTCAACTGCTCGAACCGCCCGGTGCGGACCCGCATGCCGGGTGGTGTGGGAGGGGATCGGTCAGGAAGCCTGACCGCCCCTATCCCGATTCTGCTTTCCCGAAAGCGCAAAATCGGCTACCATTGCGCCCGTTGTGCAATGCAGCAGTCGGTTTTATTTCAGGTCTTGACTCGCGGAACAGGATTCCGCGGACCCAGCCGAGGGACTGTATCCACAGCCCCATCGCCCCCGACCCTCCCGTCGAACTCCTCTCGTTCTCCCTGATCGAAAGGCATCGCGAATGCCGGTTGGTGCCGATGCGCGGTCGCATCCGTCGTCTATAGTTGTTTTTGATTCGACGGTATCCGGCCGGCCCAAGCCCATCGCGCGCTTGCCGCCACCGCGTCCCCCGTGGACGGTGCGATGCCTTTTCATTGGTCCGCCAAAGCGGACCGTATGTCGTTGCGACCATCCGTCGCTGCGGCCACAACAGGAAGAACCCATGACGTTCAACGAACTCGGCCTCAACGAACTGCTGCTGAAGGCGATCGAAACCACCGGCTACACCGTCCCCACCGAAGTGCAGGTCAAGGCGATTCCCGCCGCGATCTCCGGTGCCGATCTGATGGTGTCGTCGCACACCGGCAGCGGCAAGACCGCCGCCTTCACGCTGCCCAGCCTCTCCCGCCTCGTCGAGCGCAAGCCTGCGCCCGGCGCCGGTCCGCGCGTCCTCGTGCTGACGCCGACGCGCGAACTCGCGCAGCAGGTCGAGAAGGCCGTGAAGACCTACGGCCGCAACCTGCGCTGGCTCAACACCGCCTGCCTCGTCGGCGGCGCGCCCTTCTTCGCGCAGGTGAAGCAGCTGTCGCGCCCCGTCGACGTCGTCGTCGCGACCCCGGGCCGCCTCATCGACCACCTCACGCGCCGCAAGATCAAGCTGTCCGATGTCGAGACGCTGGTGCTGGACGAAGCCGACCGCATGCTCGACATGGGCTTCGTCGAGGACATCGAGACCATCGTCGCCGCGACCCCGGCTTCGCGCCAGACCCTGCTGTTCTCGGCGACGCTGGATGGCGTCGTCGGCAACCTCGCGAGCAAGCTGCAGCGCAACCCGCAGCGCATCGAGATCGCGCCGACGGTCGAGAACCGCGGCAACATCGAACAGCGCCTGATGATGGCCGACAACCTGGTGCACAAGACGCGCCTGCTCGAGTCGCTGCTCGGCGGTGACGGGCGGCAGCAGGCCGTGGTGTTCACGGCCACCAAGCGCAGCGCCGAGGAAGTGTCGCTGACGCTGCAGGAAAAGGGTTTCTCGGCGGCAGCGTTGCATGGGGACATGCACCAGACCGCGCGTAACCGCACGCTGGACAAGCTGCGCCAGGGCCGTATCGACGTGCTCGTCGCGACCGACGTCGCCGCGCGCGGCATCGACGTCGCGGGCATCAGCCACGTCATCAACTTCGACCCGCCGCGCCAGGTCGAGGACTACGTGCACCGCATCGGCCGCACCGGCCGCGCCGGCCGCGACGGCATCGCGATCACGATGTCCGGCCCGCGCGAGATGGGCATCATCCGCGCGATCGAGCGCTTCACCGGCAAGCGCATGGACGTGCATGTGATCGAAGGCCTGGAGCCGACGCAGCGTCCGGCCGGCCCGCGCCGCCCGGGCGGCAGCAAGCCGGGCTACGGCGGCCGTCCGTCGACCGGTTCCGGCTGGAGCCGCGATTCGCGCGACTCGCGTCCGGGCGCCGGCAAGGGCTGGTCGTCGGAAGGGCGCGACGGCAACCGTGGCGGTTATGGCCGTGACGAGCGCGGCAGCGCGCCGCGCGAGGAGCGTCCCGGCTTCGGTCGCAGCGAGCCCCGCAGCTTCGGCGACCGTGCCGAGCGCAGCACCTATCCGCGCGACGAACAGCGCGGCGGCTGGAACCGCGACGACCGTGGCCCGCGCCGTGAGGGTTCGCGCGACGGCGCCCGTTTCGGCAGCGATCGTCCGGAGGGCGCCCGTCGTCCGCGTCCGGCGGCACGCGGGTAAGCGTCCGGCCGAATGAGTTCCTGCCCCCGCTGGGGGCGCAGATGAAATGAAGGGCCCGGCGGTGCGGTGACGCACCGGCGGGCCCTTCCGTTTTGTACTGCGCGGCGGCATGTCGGTGCGGAAAAAGAAAACGGGCCTCGCGGCCCGTCCTGTTCTCCTGCCTGCGCGAGCGGTGCGTCAGGACTTGCCGGCGTCCTTCGCCGCGCTCACCTCGACCGCACGGAGCTTGGCCGCGAGCTTGTCGAGCACGCCGTTAACGAAGCGGTGGCCGTCGGTGCCGCCGTAGCCCTTCGCGAGCTCGATCGCCTCGTTGATGATGACGCGGTAGGGCGTCTCGATGCCGTTCATCAGCTCCTGCGTCGCAAGCAGCAGGATCGCGCGCTCGACCGGGGAGAGTTCGTCGACCGGGCGGTGGATGAAGGGGACGAACTCCGCCTGCAGCGCCTCGACGTTTGCGAGCGTGCCGCGCAGCAGGCTGACGAAGAGTTCGCGGTCGGCCTTGTCGAAGCCGGTGACCTGGGCGACGTGGTCCTCGATCACCGGGACGGAGTTGCCCGACAGCAGCCACTGGTAGATGCCCTGCAGGGCGAATTCGCGCGCGCGGCGCCGTGCTGCCTTGCCGCTCATTTGAGCATCCGCAGCAGGCGGGCCATCTCGACCGCGGTGCGCGCGCAGTCGCTGCCCTTTTCCTGCATCCGCGAGAGCGCCTGGTCGTCGTCCTCGGTCGTGAGCACGCCGTTGGCGATCGGCAGGCCGGTGTCGAGGCCGATGCGCGTGATGCCCGTGCCCATCTCGTTCGAAACCAGCTCGAAGTGGTAGGTTTCGCCGCGGATTACCGCGCCGAGCGCGATCAGCGCGTCGTAACGGCCGCTGCGCGCCATCGCCTGCAGCGTGAGCGGGATTTCCAGCGCGCCGGGGACGGTCGCGATGCGGATCAGGTCGGGCGCGACATTCAGGCGCAGCAGCTCGGCGGTGCAGGCCGACAGCAGGCCTTCGCACACGTCCTGGTTGAAGCGGCTCATGACGATGCCGATGCGCAGGCCTTGCCCGTTCAGGTCGGGCTCGAATTCGGGGATGTTGTCGTAACGGGCCATGTTCGATTCTTTGGAAAGCGGAAAAGCCGGAAATCCGCGGGACTTCCGGCACGGTAAAACGTCGAGGTTACCACCTCAGGCCGGATCGACGAAACCCGTGATTTCCAGCCCGAAGCCGGCCATGCTCGGGATCTTGCGCGGGCTGGAGAGCAGCCGCATCTTGCCGACGTTGAGGTCGCGCAGGATCTGCGCGCCGACGCCGAACAGGCGCGCGTCCCACTTCGGCGGCTGGTAGCCCTCGCCGGTCAGGCTCGCGAGCAGCTCGCTGCCCGACTGCGGCCGGTACAGCAGCACGATCACGCCCTGCTCGGCCTGGGCGAGGCGGGCGAGCGACTGGTTCACCGGGAAGGTGTGGCGGGTGCTCTCGGCGTCGAGGAAGTCGACCACCGAGATCGGTTCATGCACGCGCACCAGCGTCTCGCGCTCGGGGCGGATGTCGCCCTTCGACATCGCGAAATGCACTTCGCCGGTGGTCTTGTCCTCGAACGCGAACAGGCGGAAGCGGCCGTAGGGCGTGTCGACGTCCTTCTCGGTGACGCGCTCGATCAGGTGCTCGTGCGCCGAGCGGTACTGGATCAGGTCGCGGATCGCGCCGATCTTGAGGCCGTGCTCCTTCGCGAATTCGACGAGGTCGGGCAGGCGCGCCATCGTGCCGTCGTCCTTGAGGATCTCGCAGATCACCGCGGCGGGTTCGAGCCCGGCCAGCGCGGCGAGGTCGCAGCCGGCTTCGGTGTGGCCGGCGCGGATCAGCACGCCGCCGTTCTGCGCCATCAGCGGGAAGATGTGGCCGGGCTGGACGATGTCCGTGGGCTTGGCGTTGCGTGCGACGGCGGCTTCGACGGTGCGCGAGCGGTCGTGCGCCGAGATGCCGGTGGTGACGCCTTCGGCGGCCTCGATCGAGGTCGTGAAGGCGGTGCCGTGCGGCGAGCGGTTGTCGCGCACCATGAGCTGCAGCCCGAGCTGCTTGCAGCGTGCTTCGGTGAGCGTGAGGCAGATCAGGCCGCGGCCGTACTTGGCCATGAAGTTGATCGCCTCGGGCGTGACGTGCTCGGCGGCGAGCACGAGGTCGCCTTCGTTTTCGCGGTCTTCCTCGTCGACCAGCACGACCATGCGGCCGGCGCGGATTTCCTCGACGATTTCGGTGACGGGGGATAGTGCGGTCATTGTGCGGATTCCTCGCGCCATGCGAGCAGGCGTTCGCAATAGCGGGCGATCAGGTCGATTTCCAGGTTGACGCGGCTGCCGGCCGCGAGATGCTTGAGGTTCGTGACGGCGACGGTGTGCGGGATCAGGTTGATCGAGAACTCGGTGCCCTCGACGCGATTCACGGTGAGGCTGACGCCGTTCACCGTGACCGAGCCCTTGCGCGCGATGTAGCCGGCGAGCGCGGCCGGCGCGCGGATCACGAGGTCGTGGCTCTCGCCGACCGGCACGAAGCGCACGACTTCGCCGACACCATCGACGTGGCCGGTGACGAGGTGGCCGCCGAGGCGGTCGGCGAGACGCAGCGCCTTCTCGAGGTTCACTTCGTTGCCGACGGCGTCGAGTCCGGCGGTGCAGTTGAGCGTCTCGCGCGACACGTCGAACTGCACGCGCGGGCCGTCCGTCGCGATGACGGTGAGGCATACGCCGCTGTTGGCGATGCTGTCGCCGAGCTGCACGTCGGAGAGATCCAGGTCGGCCACGTCGACCGTCAGGCGAACGCCGTCCTGCAGGGGATCGATGCGCTCGATTCGGCCGCAGGCGGCCACGATTCCGGAGAACATTTGGATGGGCGGGAAGATAAGGAAGCAGTGATTGTAGGCGAAACGCGCCGAAAAGCGATCGCTTCGCCCACGCTTCCCCGGGCTGCGGCCGTCAGCGCAGCGCGCGGTCGAGCACTTCGCCGAAGGCGCCCGCTTCGAGGAAGCCGACGACACGCAGGCCGTCGCGCTCCTTGCCGCCGCGGTCGAAGAAGATCGTGCCCGGCGGCCCGAAGAGGTTGAAGCGCTTGAGCAGCGCCTTGTCGTCGTCGTTGTTGGCGGTGACGTCGGCCTTCAGCAGCAGCATGCGGTTCATGCGCGCGGCGACGCCGGGGTCGGTGAAGGTGAAGCGCTCCATCTCCTTGCACGACACGCACCAGTCGGCGTAGAAGTCGAGCATCACCGGGCGGTCGGTCGAGGCCAGGCGGGCGTCGAGCTCGGCGAGCGAGGACACCTTCTCAAAGCGCGGGGCTTCGGCGGCGTTCGCGCTCGCGGCACCGGTGCGCAGCACCGCGAGCGGCTGCAGCGGGTCGCGCGAGCCCGCGAGCGCGCCGACCAGCATCGCCGAGCCGCCGATCAGCAGCACGACGCCGACGCCCTTCCAGAAGCGCTGCCAGCCCTTCGCCTGCGGCGGCAGCGGGTCGATCGCGTGCAGGAAGATGCCCGAGAACACCAGCAGCGCGGCCCACGCGAGCATCGGCAGCAGCGGCGGTACGACCGGCGTCAGCAGCCACACCGCGACGGCCAGCAGCATCACGCCGAAGGCTTTCTTGACGCCTTCCATCCACGCGCCGGCCCTGGGCAGCACCGAGCGTGCGGCGACTCCCACGGCGAGCAGCGGGGCGCCCATGCCGAGCGCCATCGCGAAGAGTGCCGCGCCGCCGAGCACGGCGTTGCCGGTCTGCGCGATGTAGAGCAGCGCGCCCGCGAGCGGCGCGGCGACGCAGGGGCCGACGATCAGCGCGGACAGCACGCCCATCACGGCGACGCCGCCGAGATTGCCGCCCTTCTGGTGGCTGGCGGTCGACGAGAGGCGGCTCTGCAGCGCGCTCGGCAGCTGCAGTTCGTAGAAGCCGAACATCGACAGCGACAGCAGCACGAACACCAGCGCGAAGCTGCCGAGCACCCAGGCGTTTTGCAGCGCGGCCGACAGCATCGTGCCGGAGAGGCCCGCGGCGACGCCGGCGGCGGCGTAGGTCACGGCCATGCCGAGCACGTACACGAGCGACAGCAGGAAGGCGCGCCCGCGCGAGATGTGGTGGCCGTGGCCGACGATGATGCCCGAGAGGATGGGGATCATCGGGAACATGCAGGGCGTGAAGGCGAGCAGCAGGCCGAAGCCGAAGAAGCTCAGCAGCACCAGCGGGCCGCTCGCGTCGCGCAGCAGGCCGGCGATGCGCCCGCTCTCGTCGCCGGCGACGCCGCTGCCTCCGGCGGCGCTCAGCGCGGACGTGTCGTCGCGCGACAGCAGGCCGTCGAGGAAGTTGCCGCCGGTCTTGACCGGCTTCGCCATCAGGTCGATGTCGGCGGTCTGCTCGTTGGGCGGATAGCAGATGCCGCCGTCCCAGCAGCCCTGCACGCTGCCGAGCAGGCGGAACTTCGTGACCCCGTCCGGCGCGGTCACCGGCAGCACGAGCTTCACTTCCTTGCGGTAGGTCTCGACCGTGCCGAAGAACTCGTCGTTCTTGACCTTGCCCGGCGGGCGCTGCGGCGTACCGAAGCTGACCGTGTCGGGGTCGGCGCGGAAACGGAACTTGTCGGCGTAGAGGTAGTAGTCGCCCGCGATCTTGACGGTGACCTCGACGGTCTGCGGATCGAGCGCCTGGGCCGAGAGCACGAAGGCCTCTTCGGGACGCATCGGCGAGCCGGACGGGGCGGCGGTGGCGGGGGCGGACAGCGCGAGCAGGCTGGCGACGAGGGCAATCAGGGAGAGGAGGCGGTGCATGGAGGCTATCGGTATTGCGCGGTGGCGCGATTGTAGGGCGGATGCGGCAGCGGGCCTTCGATATGGATCAATACATCTGCGGGGCAGCCCCGGACGCCAACAGGCGCACGCCGGGCGTGCGCCTGATCACGAATCGGCCGGTTCCGCGCCGTCCTCGCCGGGAAGCGGCGCGGTTTCCGCGGCGACCCAGTCGAGATAGGCGGGCAGACCCCGCATGACAGGGACCGCGACGATTTCCGGAAGTTCGTAGGGATGGTTCGCGCGGATCGCCGCCTCGAGCTCGGCGTAGCGCACCGGGGTGGTCTTGATCAGCAGCGGGATTTCGGTCGCGGCTTCGGTCTGGTCCTGCCAGCGATAGACCGAGCGGCAGGGGGCGAGGATGTTCACGCAGGCGGCCAGGCGGCGTTCGACCAGCAGCGTGGCGAGCGTCTCGGCGCAGGCGGCGTCGGGACAGTTGGTGAGCACGACGAGCGCTTCCGTCATCGCGGGTTCCTCCAGTGGGCAGTCGCCGGATTGTCCCAGAGTCCGCGACCCCGCGCATGTATCGCTTGCGCAAGGCGATTCCGTTATGCTGAACGCAATAACGATGCATGCTCGCCCGTGGGCGGCGCCGTCAGGCAAGGGGGAGGTCAGATGGCAGGAAGAATCGTGCAGTGGGCGCTGGTCGCGGCGGCGTGCGTGCCGTTCGTTGCCGCGGCGCAGTCGGGCGGCGCCGCGTCGGTCACCTTCTATGGCCTGATCGACGTGAACCTGAACCAGGAGCGTGCCGGGGGGGACCGCCGCACGGGCGTCGATCACGGCGAACTCAAGGGCTCGCGCTGGGGATTTCGCGGCCGGGAGGATCTCGGCAGCGGGCTGGCCGCGGTGTTCACGCTGGAAGGCGGCTTCGATCCGACCGTCGGCGGCTCGGAGCAGGGCGGACGCCTGTTCGGGCGTCAGTCCTACGTGGGGCTGGAAGGCGGCTTCGGCCGGGTGACGCTGGGGCGGCAGTATTCGCCGGCCTTCGTCGCGCTGGACCCGCTCGATGCGACCGGCAGCGCGGACCGCAGCGCGGGCCTGCTGACGCGCAAGGCCGGGGGCGTGGATCCGGCCTACGAGGTGCGCTTCGACAACATGGTGAAGTACCGCTCGCCCGAATTCGCGGGCTTCTCGGCCGATGCCGGCTATTGGCTCGGCGAGCGCGGCGGGAGCCGCGGCGATGCGCGGCGCGAGGGCGACGGCTGGGGTATCGCCGGCCTGTATCGCAGCGGCGTGGTGGAAGCTGCGCTCGTGACGCAGACCGTGTGGCGCGATGCCACCGGCGGGCGCGTGCGCACCGACGGCCTGGGCCTCGCCTACGACTTCGGACCGGTCAGGGCCTTCGCCGCCGCGACGCGCGACCGCGAGAGCGGCAGCGTGGGCAGGGGCCGTGCGCGGACCTGGGATGTCGGCGCGGAGCTGCGCCTGCCCGGGCCGAACACGCTGGCCCTTTCGTACGCCCGGCGTGACGAATCGCACGACCGCGCGGCGGAGGATGCGCACGGCTGGTCTGCCTATTTCCTGCATGATCTATCGAAACGTACTACGCTGTATGCAGCCTATTCGACGCTGACCAACGACGGGCGTGCGAACTATGCGCTGGGCAACCTCAGGCCGGACCGCGGCGACGATCCGAGCGTCGTGATGGCGGGCGTGCGGCACAGGTTCTGAAGACGGGTTCTCCTCGGAAGCCGCGTCGCGGTTTCCCTTGATCGGCCCCGGGTGGCGGAAGACGCTGCCCGGGGCCGTTGTTCTTTGGGGAGCTGGCGTTCCTGGAACGGGGCAGGCGGTCCGGTGCGATGCGGTGCAGGGGGGGGCATCGGCGGCCGAGTCGGAGCGCGTGGAGCGGGCCCCGAGGAGGCGCGACGGGTTCTGCCGGCGGCCCGGGCGCGCTATCCTGCCATTTTGCCCAGGAGTTCCGTGCCGATGATCTCCGCTCCCGATCCCGCCGCGCTCGCGCGCTGGCCCGACGTTCCCGCCTGCTACGACTGGCTGTCGCTCGACCGTCGCGGCTGCTGGCGGCTGCAGGGGGAGGCGGTCGTGCATGCGGGCCTGGCCGGCTTCCTGAACGCGAACTACGGCCGCGACGCGGCCGGCAACTGGCTGGTGCACAACGGGCCGCAGCGCGTGTTCGTCGCGCTCGACTACGCGCCGTGGATCCTGCGCCTGCACCCGGACGGCGGGCTGACGACGCACACCGGGGCCGACGCCGGCGCGATCGTCGCTGCACATCTCGACGAGGAGGGCAACGTGCTGCTCGATACGCCGCGCGGGCCGGGGCTGCTCGACGACCGCGACCTCGCCGCTTTCGTCGCGCAGTGCCGCCGCAGCGACGGCGGCGTGGCGGACGACGAGGCGCTGCTGGCGGTGATGGCGGGCGGCTCCGGTGTGGTGTGGCGCGGCCTGCCGCTGCAGGCGATCGCCCGCGCGGCGGTGCCGGAGCGTTTCGGCTTCCGGCGGCGGCCGGCGCCCTGATACGGAGTGCGGCGATGGTGTCGGCGAGCTTCCGCTTCTACGAGGAACTCAACGATTTTCTCGCCCCGACGCGCCGCTATCGCGAATTCACCGTGCCGTGCGCGCGCGCGGCGACGGTCAAGCACATGGTCGAGGCGCTCGGCGTGCCGCACACCGAGGTCGAGCTGGTGCTCGTCAATGGCGAGTCGGTGGCCTTTGACTATCAGCTTTGCGATGGCGACCGCGTGTCGGTGTATCCGCGCTTCGAGGCCTTCGACATCACGCCGCTGCTGCGCGTGCGCGAACATCCGCTGCGCCGCACGCGCTTCGTCGCCGACGCGCATCTCGGCGGGCTCGCGCGCCTGCTGCGCATGACGGGCTTCGACACGCTCTACGACAACAACTTCGCCGACCCAGACATCGAGGCGATTGCCGCGCACGACGGGCGCATCGTGCTCACGCGCGACCGCGAGCTGCTCAAGCGCCGCACGATCACGCACGGCTGCTACGTGCATGCGCTGAAGCCCGAGCACCAGTTCGCCGAGATCCTCGAACGCCTGGATCTCGCGCGCAGTGCGCGGCCGTTCACGCTGTGCCTCGCGTGCAACGCGCCGCTCCATGCCATCGACAAGGCCAGCGTCGAGCACCTGCTGCCGGAGGGCGTGCGCGAGCGCCACCAGCGTTTCAGCACCTGCGACGTGTGCCGGCGGGTGTTCTGGGAAGGGTCGCACTGGGTGAAGATGCGGGCGCTGATCGCGCGCCTGCTGCCGCGCGACCGAGGCTAGCGGTCAACGTCCGGCGAGGAGGGATTCGACCGTCTCGATCAGCTGCAGCGGGCTGAACGGCTTGGTCAGGTAGGCGTTGGCGCCGGCGAGCTGGCCGAGTTCGAGGTCCTGCAGCTGGCTGCGCGAGGTGAGGAAAACGATGGGCGTGGCCGCGATGGGCGGGTGCGCGCGCACGCGTTCGCACACCTGGATGCCGTCGAGTTCGCCCGGCATCATCACGTCGAGCAGCACGAGGTCGGGGCGCAGCGCTTCGATCATGCGCAGGCCCTGGGCGCCGTTGTCGGCCTCGTGCACCTCGTGCCCGCCGTAGTCGAGCGTCAGGGTGACGAGCTTGCGCAGGTCGGGCTGGTCCTCAACGACGAGGATGATCTTGTTCATCGCGTTTGACCGTCACGCCCGCGCGGACGAGCTGCACGAGATCGTGTGCGTAGCGTTCGAGCTGGGCTTTCAGCACGGCGTCGTCCTGCGCGTGCGGGGCGCCGGTCGGGATCTCGACCGTGATGTCGATCAGGCCGGCGAGATCCTGCTTCATCGCGATCGTCCCGCCGTGCGCCTCGAAGACGCGCCGCACGATTTCGAGGCCCAGCTCCCGGTCCTCGGCGGGGTCGAGCAGCGTCGAGGCGCCGAGCGCCGCCGGGCGGCGTGCGCGCGGGCGCGAGAACGGGCCGCCCGCCTGCGTGGGGCGCAGTGCGAGCACGACCACGCCGCCGCGCTGACGCAGGCTCACCGCGATGTCGGTCGCATGGGGGCAGGCTTCGATCGCATGGGCGAAGAGCTCGACGAGCCCGCGTTCGAGCCACTTTTCGCTGCCATACACGGGGGTGAGTTCGCCCGGCGCCTCACTCAGCGCGATGCGGCAGCGCGCGTCGGCGGTGCGCCGGGCGACGTGCTGCATCGCCCGCTGCGCGACGCGCGCGAGGTCGACCCGGTCCTGGGCTGCCGTCAACGGTCCGGCGAGGCTCAGTTCGAGGACCGTGCCGACCCGCTCGATGCGCTCGCGCAGTTCGGCGGCGCGGGCGAGCGCCTGCCGCCGGTCGCGCTCCAGCCGCGTGGCGTCCGGTTCGGCCGGGGCGAGCCCGGCGATGACGCGGTCGAGCGCGGCGCCGAGTTCGCCCAGCGCCGACGAGGGTTCGCCCTGCAGCAGCACCTGCAGCGTCGCGAGGGCGCGGTCGAGCACCGTCTGGTCGTCGCGACGGCGCAGCACGATCACATATTCATCGGAGCCCGTGCTCGGCAGCAGCAGCGCGCGCAGCAGCGGTGCGTGCGGGGCCGGTCCGGCGACGGCCTGCAGCGCGTCGACATCGAGCTCGGCCGGCAGCGGACCCTCGACTGCACGCTCGACTTCCGCGCGGATCGGCGCGGGCAGCGAGTCCTGGCCCGCGCGGACGCCGGTGGTTTCAGCCGCCGCACGGTTGGCGAAGCGCACGTGGCCACCGCGCTCGAACACGATCAGGCCGTCGCTCAGGCTGTTGAAGATCTGTTGGGCTGGCGAGAACATCGCATCTTCCACAATAAGCGTAAGAATACCATGATGTAAGTGTTACGCGCACTGCGGCGACCGGGGCTTCTCTGCCGGATGAAATTTATCGCAGGTTCCGGGATTGTCCTTTTGTTTCAATCTTAATGCAGCTCGAATGAGCCTCGGGGCGAGGACGTGCCGCGCGGCCGAAGGGGCGGCAGGAGGGTAATGATTTGCGTTTGCGTGTAAGGTAAGATTGGGATAAATTAGGATTGCTAGTCGCGCGCGACCGTGAACGCTGGCCCGCGGCAGGACATTTTCGCTTCGGCGGCGTCGAGGAATTTCACCCATGCTCATGCGCGTCCTCCCTCCCGACATCGACACCCTTCTGCGCTACGGCGATTTTCTCTCCGGCCTCGAAGTCGGGATTCTCGCGCATGCGCCCGACGGCGTGATCGAATACGCCAATGATACGGCGCGCAGCCGCCTCGGGTTTCGCAGCCTCGCCGGCCTCGGGCTCGACAGCACGTGGGACCTGCTGGACGCGGATGGTGGCCATCTGGCGCTGTCGGAACTGCCGGCGGTCAAGGCCTTGTGCCTGGGCCGGGCGGTGACCGGGGCCGTCGTCGGCTGCCTCGTCGGTGGCGAACTGCACCTGTTGCGCATGGATGCGTTGCCCGTGCCCGCGCCGGACGGCAGCATCGCCCGCGTCGTGACGGCGTTCCGCGACGTCACGCCGCCCGCCCGGATGCCGGAAGCGGTTTCCGGAGTGAGCGCAGCCGATCACGTGACCGGTCTGGTGGCGAATCAGGCCTGAGCGGGCCAGCGCGCGTCGGCGGCGAGGTGCTCGGCAACCAGCCGCAGCGTCGCATCGAGGGCGTCGGTGAGCGCCTGCACCTGCTCGGGCATCTGGTCCGAAGCGCCGGCGCGGATCGTCTTTTCCGTCTGCAGCGCCTGTGCCTGCAGGGCACTCAGCCCGAGATTTCCCGCCACTCCTTTCAGTGAATGCGCTTCGAGGCGCAGCTGGTCGAGGTCGCCTTCGGACAGGAGCCGGTGGAGGCGCGCGCTGCTGTCGCGGTACTGATCGAGGAACATCGCCGCCAGCTCGCGGTACAGGCCGGCATCCCCGCCGATGCGCGCGAGGGCCTCGCCGAGCCCGGAATCCGGCGGCATGGCGGCGGCCTGCGCCGCGGGGGCAGGGGGAGGCAGCGGGGCTGGAGCGCCGCTGCCCGAGGCCGGTTGCGTGGACCCCGTCGCCGCGTCGGCCACGGCCAGCCAGTGCGCCAGCACGTCCGGCAGGGTTCGGAAGTCGATCGGCTTGATGACGTGATCGTTCATGCCCGCGGCCAGGCAGCGTTCGCGGGTCTCGCTGAAGGCATCGGCGGTGGTCGCCAGGATCGGCAGCGCGTCGCGGTCGAAGTGCCGGCGGATCAGCCGGGTCGCTTCGAGGCCGTCCATCACCGGCATGTGCAGGTCCATCAGCACGAGGTCGTAGGCGCCGTCACGGGTGCGCGCGACGGCTTCCTCGCCATTGTTGGCGACGTCGACCGTCAGGCCCAGGCGGCGCAGAAACTCGCCGGCGACCTGCTGGTTGAGCGGGTTGTCCTCGACGAGCAGGACGTGGTGGCCGGCCAGGCTGAACGAAACGGCGCTGGCCTTGCAGGTGGGCGCCGCCGACGCCTGCGCCGCGGCGGCCGGGCGCAGGCGCAGCGCGAAGCGGAAGCGGCTGCCGACGCCGGGCTCGCTCTCGACCGCGATCGAGCCGTGCATCAGTTCGGCCAGCTGCTTCGAGATCGCCAGCCCCAGACCGGTGCCGCCGAATTGGCGCGTGATCGCATCGTCGGCTTGCGAGAAGGGCTGGAACAGGCGCGCGACCTGCGCGGCGGTCATGCCGATGCCGGTGTCGCGCACGACGAACTGCAGCATGTCGCCGTCGGCGTCGCTGCCCAGGCGCTGCAGTTCCAGGCTCACTTCGCCGTGGTGCGTGAACTTGACCGCATTGTTCGCGAGGTTCAGCAGAATCTGGCCGATGCGCAGCGCGTCGCCGACGTAATCCATCGGGCCCTGCTCGTCGAGGCTGACGCGCAGCGCCAGCCCCTTCTCGCGCGCGCCGAAATCGAGCTGGCCGACCACTTTCGCGACGAGCTCGTGCAGGTTGAACGGCGCGGCGCTGATCTCCATGCTGCCGGCCTCGATCTTGGAGAAGTCGAGCACGTCGTTGATGACGTGCAGCAGGCCGTCCGCGGCGCCGCCGATCTTGTCGAGGTAGTCCTGTTGTTGCGCGTCGAGCCGGGTATCGAGCGCGAGCCGGGACATGCCGATGATGGCGTTCATCGGCGTGCGGATTTCGTGGCTCATCGTCGCGAGGAAGCGGCTCTTCGCCCGGTTCGCGGCTTCGGCCGCATGCAGCGCCTGCTCGAGGCGCACATTCGAGTGCTCGAGCGCGTCGCGGCTCGCCTGCAGTTCCTGCGTGCGCAGCGCGACTTCGCGTTCGAGGTTGTCGTGGAGCTGGCGGTGGGCGTCGAGCGCCTCGCGCAGCGCGCGCGACAGGATGCCGATCTCGTCCGGGCTGTCGTCGGCCGGGATCGCGCGGACGCCCTGGGCGAGCGGCGTCTCGACGGCGCCGGCGAGCCGGTCGAGGCGTACCGTGAGCCGGTTCGCGAGCCGGTTCGAGAAGTGCCACACCAGCCACATCGCGGGAAGCGCCAGCGCGATCAGCAGCAGCAGGGTGTCGCGCAGCGGGCTGAACCACGGGTTGTCCGTGCTGTACAGCTCGAACCTGATGTTATAGAGGTCTGGATGGCGCGGGGGTTGCACGACCTGTGCCACCGACGGTGCGTGCGGGCGGCGCACGCTGCCGTCGCGTATCGCGATCTCCGGGGCGCCCTCGCGCTCGAGCAGGACGTTGAAGTGCTCGCCGAGCGTGCCGCTGGCCTCGGCGAGCAGGGCCGCCAGGTCGACCCGGCTGAACAGCACGCCGATCACGTCCTCGGTGTAGGGAAAGACGACGGGGTAGGCGACCAGCATCGCATTGCCCTGGTCGACGGCGATCGGGCGACGATCCGCACCGGTCGCCGCGAGCACCCGCGACGCCAGTTCGTCGGCGACGGTTTTCGATTCCTCGATGAGGTTCGCCGACCCGGCGATGAACCGTCCGCGGTAGTCGAGCAGGGCGAGCCGGGAGATATTGCCGCTGTTGTACTGGCGCAGGAAAGGCCGCAGGTAGGCTTCGCGCCCCGTCGTGTCGGTCAGCGCGGTCCAGATCAGGGGGCTGCGGCTGAGGTTTTCGGCGGTCTCGGTGAGGTTGACGAGGCGTGCATTGAAGTTGCCCGCCAGGACCTGCAGCGTGGTCGTTTGCGCCTGCTCGATCGAACGGCCGATGTTGTAGGCCTGTAGCGACAGCACGCCGACGCCGGTCAGCACGAGCACCGACATGGTCAGCAGGAAGGCGCTCTGCCGGATGCGGGCGGCGAGGCCCGTCGCTTTCTGTGTCACGTGCGCTTCAACGCCTTTCCGCGCGTGCGGGCGAAGCCGCCAGCGGCACAAGCACGTCCTGGGCCGTGTAACGCGCCATGAACACTTGCTCGGGCGTCAGCGCGTCGTGGCGCTCGGGCGTGAACGGCCGCTCGTAATTGCGCACCAGGCCCTTGTAGGCGGGCAGTTGTTCGAGCGCGTCGCGCACCCTGGCACGCTCGGCCGAACCGGCCCGCGCGATCGCCCGGGCGAGGAGGTGGGTCAGGTCGTAGGCGTGGGCGACGCCCACCGGCGCACGCACCTGCTCGGCGCCCGGAATGCCGTAGCGTGCCTTCAGCGCCGCGAGCACGCGTTTCGCGGCGGGGGTGTCGCGACCGATGAAGCTGAAGGTCTGGATGACGGCGAAGTCGACCCGGTCGAGCGCAGGCCCGGCCAGTTCCGCGAAGGCGCCGCCGGTCACCCCCCAGTGGCTGATGATCGGCATGCGCTCACCCGCCGGCAGGGCCGCGAGCTCGCGCACCAGCAGCGAGCCTTCGGTCTCGTTCGCGACGAGGATGATCGCCTGGGCGCCCGCTGCGCGCAGGTCGCGGTATTGCTCGAGCAGGGACTGGTCGCCCCAGTTGTACCAGCGCTCGCCGACGATGCCCACGCCAGCCGCGCCCGAGGCGGCGGTGAGGGCGGCGCGGTTGCTGCGGCCCCAGCCGGTGTTGGGCAGCAGGATGCCGACGCGGTGCGCGCCGTGCTGGCGGCGCGCGAAGTTGAGCATCGCCGGCGCGGCCCAGGAGTCCTTCAGCGACAGGCGGAAGGTGTAGCTGGGGCGGTATTTGTGCTCGGTGATCGGGTCCGCGGAGCCCCACGGGTCGAGGATCAGCACGCCCTGTTCCTGCGCCACCGGCAGCCATTCCAGGATGACCGGGCTGAACTTGCCGCCGAACACGCCGACGAGGTTGGGCATCGCCGCCAGTTCGCGCAGGTTGTCGACGCCGATCGCGGGGATCGAACGGTTGTCGCGCGTGACGAGGGCGAGCTTGCGTCCGCCGAGCAGCCCGCCGGCGGCATTGATCTCGTCGATCGCGAGCTCGATGCCCTGCTGGATGGCCTGGGCGGAGGTGCTGGTCTTGTGCCCGAATTCGGCATCGAGGCCGATCAGGATGGGGGGCTGCTCGGCGGCTGCGGGTGACAGGCACACGGCGAGGGCGAGCGCGCCGAGCACGGCGCGCAGGGGTTTGAGCAACATTCGGGGCTCGTTGGGGGGCTCGTTAAGGGGGCGCGCTCAGGTGTCGTCGTCGTTGAGCAGGGCGCCCAGCAACTGGAAGGCCTTGCGTTCGGACAGCTTGTCGGTGCGTGACAGGTTGAGGATGGTCTTGGCGAGCGCTTCGGCGATCGGGCCGACGGTTGCGCGCGGCTTGTCGAACAGCGCCGTCGGTGCAGTCGCCTGTGCGAGCAGTGCGGCGACGGCGGCGCCCGCTCCGGCGGGGAAGCCTGCCGTGGCAGGCGTGCGTGGCAGCGCGGCGGAGGGTGGCGCGATGCTGTCGAGGTGCGCCGGGGGGCCGAGCACGTCCCACGCGGACGGCGGCACCGTGTCGCGCTCCTGCGGCATGTCGAGCCAGCCCGCGGGCAGGCCGAGGGCCTGCTCGATCGCCTGCGCGAAGGGTTCGGACACCGGCTTGCGCCCGGACGTCATCAGGCTCACGCGGCTGCTGGTGAGGTTTGCGGCGTGCGTCAGCGCGATCTTCGCGCCACGCGCGGCGGTCAGCATGACGAGGTTGCGGCGGCGCGTCTCGTTGCGCTCGTGTTTGCCGGTCGCGCCCAATGCGGGCGGGCGCGACGCCGGAGCGCTTGCGGGCGCCGCGTGGTCCAGTGACTGCGCGTGTTGATCCATGCAGGTTTCTCCGTCACCGGCTCCGGCGGGAGTCGCCGTTCGCCGAGGGGCGTGCATCCTCGCCGGCCGGGCTGCGTGCGGCAGGTGAAGCGGAATCTTACCTGTCGAGCGTATGGTTCCCGGAATGTTACTGTTCCGGGGGCGGCGCGTCAATGTGGGGGCAGGGCGGCGGTCGGACGGTCAATGGGCGTCGAGCGCGAACTCGTGCGCGAGGTCGACGCAGAAGCGCCGCAGCGCCTCGGCGAAGTCCTGCGCATGGCCGCGCACGGCCTCGCAGTCGGACGCGCGTGCAGCCGTGCGCAGGGATTCGACGGTGCCGAGGACTTCGTGGGCGCCGATCGCTTCGGCGCCGCCTTCCATGGCATGGCAGAAATCGAGCACGCCGCGCAGGTCGTCGCTGTGCGCGAGCCGGTCGAGCGTCGAGATGCGGTCCGCCGCCAGTTTGTAGAACTCTTCGGCAACGGCGTGCTGGATCGTCCGGTCGGGGCCGATGTAGAGCTTCATGTGTTCGAAGTCGATGCGCGAGTGCGCTGGTTGCCCGGGCGACGCATCCGGTGCCCCGGCCGCCTCGCCCAGGCGCAGTCCCCAGCGCACGGCACGCTCGAAGAGATCCGCGCGCACCGGCTTCGCGAAGATGAAGACGTTCCGGTACGCGCTGCGGATGCGGGCGAAGTCGCCCGGCGCCGAACTGATCACGAGGACCGGCAGTGCCTCGTATTCCGGCTTGGACTTGACGATGTCGAGCAGTGCGACGCCGTCGAACTTGGGCATGCGCAGGTCGAGGATGATCAGGTCCGGTGTGCGTTCGGACAATGCCACCAGCGCGGCGTAGCCGTTCTCCGAGGAGCGGATGCGGATGTCGCTGCCCAGTTCCTTGAGCTTGCTCGCGTACAGCGTCCGGTAGAACGGGTCGTCTTCGATGATCAGGACATGGTGATGGGCATTCATTGTCCGCGCACGCGATGGGGGGAATGCAAGGATGGTACGCGAGCTTTCCCGTGCGTGCAGCCCTGTTCGTGATGTAAAAAGTTACATCTTTACGGTAAAGTATACCTAGCGCCGCTGCAGGAACGTGAGCTTCGAGCGGATGCGGGCGGCGGGAAGGGGAGACGCGTGGGGGGCGACGATGCGGAAGCGGGGCTGGTGCCGGAAGGCTGCGCCGGGGCGGGCGTGGGCCGGATCCTCGTCGTGGACGACGATCCGCTGATGTGCAAGCTCATGGGGGCGATGCTGCGCGAGCATCCGGCGCAACTCCGCGTCGCCGGCGACGTGGCGGAGGCCCGCGCCGTGATCGGCCGCTTCCGGCCGCAGGTGGTGTTCCTCGATGTGGCGATGCCGGGGCCGTGCGACGGGCTGGATCTGTGCCGGGAACTGAAGGCCGCGGCCGGCGCCGCGGCGCCGCTGGTGATCATGATATCGGGCCGCAATGCGCTCGCCGACATCGATGCCGCGCTGTGCGCGAGTGCCGACGGCTACCTGCTGAAACCCTTTTCGGCGACCCAGGTGCAGGGGGTGCTCGATGCGGCGGAGGCGTGGCTGCTGGGTTCGCCGCGCCCGTTTCGCCATTACTGGCCGTTCGATCGCCATGGCCCGCAGCCGGGCGTGACGGTGACCGGTTGAGCGGCGTGATCCCAGATGGCAGACCGCGGCGTCCGGCTGCGCGCGCAGCGCGCGTGCGTTGGTCACATGCCGCGGGTGCGCCAGCTTGTATCATTTGTCGTGCAGGGCCAGGCGCGCGCGGGGCGCGCAGATGCCGTGAACGGACATGCAGGGCGGCGCGGGAGGGGTTTTCGCGATGACGGTTCGTGAGGAATTGACGTCCGCGGCGGTCGCCGACCAGGAGGGGGACCCGGGCGAGGTGCATGGTCTCATCGCTGCACTCGTCCCGCAGCCCCGGTGGGCCAAGATTGCGATGCTGGCGGCGGTGTATTTTGCCGCCGGGCTGTTGGCGACCCTGTTGGCGCCGGCGTCCACTTACGCCTCTCCGGTGTGGCCTGCCGCCGGTGTGGCGCTCGTCGCGCTGCTCATGTGCGGCCCGCGCTGCTGGCCGGGGGTATGGGTGGGCGCCTTTCTCAGCGACATCATCCAGGACTATTCCGCGGCCGGGGCGGTGTTCGCGGCGTGCGTTGCGACCGGCGCCGCGCTGCAGGCGCTGGCCGGCGCTTACCTGGTGCGGCGCCTGCTGCCGGACTTGCGGAAGATGTCGCAGACGCACGAGCTTGCGCGCTTCCTGTTCGTGATCGGGCCCCTCGCCTGCGTTGTCGCGCCGAGCGTCGGGGCGTTGTCGCGCCTCGGACTCGGCCTGATGCCGATCGATGCCCTGCCCGGCGAGTGGCTGGCGTGGTGGGCGGGCGATACGCTCGGCGTGCTGCTGTTTGCGCCGGAGCTGTTGATCGGCATGACACGCGAGCGTCCGCCGTGGGCGCGCGGCGCGGCGGCGTTGCGCATCGTCCTGCCGCTGCTGGCGACGGCGATCCTGCTTGTCACGGCCAACCACGGCATCGTCCGCCTCGAGCAGGGCCGGACGCAGGCGCAGATCGCCCAGCGTATCGACGAGGTGTATGAGATCGGTTTTCTGCCGGTACCGGGCGTGCTGGGGCCGCTGCGCGGGGTCGAGCGCTTCTTCTCGTCGAGCGAGCAGGTCACGCGCGAAGAGTTCGAGCGCTTCACGGCGTGGTTCGCTGCCCAGCCCGCGGTGCTTGCGGTCGACTGGGCGCCGTACGTGACGCAGGCGACGCGCGCGCAGTTCGAGGCGGCCGCGGCCGCGAAGGATTTTCCTGGCTACCGCATCGTGGAACCCGATGACGACGGTCGGCTGCGGCCGGCGGGCGAGCGCAGCGAATATTTCCCGGTGCTGTTCAGCGCACCGCGGCAAGCGAACCTCGTGATCATCGGTCTCGATCACGCGTTCGAGGCACTGCGCCGCGTCGAGCTGGCGCACGGACGCGCCAGCGGTAACGTCCATGTTGCCGAGCAGACGACGCTGCTGCGCAAGTCGACGCCGGCCGTGCTCGCCTACCTCCCGGTTTTTCGCTCCGACAGCGTAGCGGGGCAGGGGGCGGAGCCGCCGGCAGAACGCGAGATCCAGGGCTATGTGGTGGGGATTTTCGATATCGCGCGCATGTTCGCGCCGCTGGCGGACGCGGCGCGGGCGCGGGGGCTCGCGTTCCGCATTTCGGACGTGACGCCCGGGACCTCGCCGAGGGTGTGGCTCGAGCAATGGCCGGCGGGTAGCGCGGCGCGCTGGGCGCGCGACCTCGATTTCGGCGGGCGGACGCTGCGCCTCGAAGTTGCCCCGGCGG
The DNA here is from genome assembly GCF_012910905.1 of Aromatoleum toluvorans. Classification (GTDB taxonomy): domain Bacteria; phylum Pseudomonadota; class Gammaproteobacteria; order Burkholderiales; family Rhodocyclaceae; genus Aromatoleum; species Aromatoleum toluvorans. The sequence continues at coordinate 1,500 of NZ_WTVN01000052.1, read as the reverse complement.
GCGGCGCCACGGCGGCAGGCTACTCGGTCGAGTTGAAGGTGTTCGAAGCCATCTCGGTGCTGGCCGCCTTCCTCGTCGCCTTCGTCGCGCTGAGCACGGCGAGCCATGCGGCCGCGGTGCAGCGCGAAGTCGCCGTGCGCACCGCCGACCTCGCGCGCGAACTCGCAGCCCGGCGCGAAGCGGAGGCACTTCTCGACCGCTTCTTCACGCTGTCCCTCGACCTGCTCGCGATCGTCACCGCCGATGGCCGCTTCGTGCGCGTGAGCCCCGCGTTCACGCAGACGCTGGGGTGGGGCGCGGACGAGCTGGAGGCGCAGCCGCTCTTCGCGCAGGTGCATCCGGACGACGCCGATCAGGTGCGCACCGAATTCGGGGCGGCCGGCGAGGACGGCACGATCGGCTTCGAATGCCGCCACCGCTGCAAGGACGGGGCCTGGCGCTGGCTCGAGTGGCGGGCGCGGCGCCATCCGGACGGCCTCGTGTTCGCTTCGGCGCGCGACATGACGGAGCAGCACCAGACGGCGCAGCGCCTGCGCGAACTGAATGCCGAGCTGCAGCGGGCCAGCGCCGATGCCGAGCAGGCGAGCCGCGCCAAGTCCGCCTTCCTCGCGGCGATGAGCCACGAGATCCGCACCCCGATGAACGGCGTCATCGGGCTGGTCGACGTGCTGGCGCGCACCGGACTGACCGAGGAGCAGGCCGATCTCGTCAAGACCGTGCGCGAGTCCTCGACCAGCCTGCTGGGCATCCTCGACGATGTGCTGGACTTCTCCAAGATCGAGGCGGGCAGGCTCGAGATCGTGCGCACGCCGGTGGCGGTCGAGGAGCTCGTCGAAAGCCTGTGCAGCTCGCTCGCGCCGCTCGCCGCACGCCAGGGCGTGGACCTGTCGGTGTTCGTCGCGCCCGACATTCCCGAACGCGTGCTGGCGGACGAGACGCGCCTGCGCCAGGTGCTGTACAACCTCGTCGGCAACGGCATCAAGTTCTCTGCCGGGCGCCCCGGGCTGCGCGGCCATGTGGCCGTGCGTGCGCGCATCGCCCAGGCGGCGCCGCTGCACCTGAGCTTCGAGGTGTCGGACAACGGCATCGGCATTGCGCGCGAGCGGATCGCCCACCTGTTCACCCACTTCACGCAGGCCGAAGCGTCGACGACGCGGCGCTTCGGCGGCACCGGCCTGGGGTTGGCGATCACGAAGCGGCTGGTGAGCCTGATGGGGGGACGGGTCGAGGTCCGCAGCACGCCGGGGGCCGGCTCGGTGTTCACGGCCACGCTGCCCTTCGACGCCGTCGCGGCCACCGGGCAGCGCGAAGAGACGCGGCTGGAGGGCATCGACTGTATCCTCGTGTGCCGCGACGACCATGGCCCGGAGCTCGCGGACGTGCGCAGCTACCTCGAGCATGCCGGCGCGCAGGTGCATGTCGCGCCGGATGCGGACGCCGCCGAGCGGCTCTCGGCCCGCCTCGCAGGCGTCTGCGTGCTCGTCGAGTGCAGCGCCGATG
>NZ_WTVN01000051.1 GCF_012910905.1 Aromatoleum toluvorans | reverse complement strand
GGACGTACCAGGTGTGCGCGGCGAAGAGTTCGGGCACCGGGCGGGCGGCATCGGCCGGCGCGCCCTCCGCGGCGCCGGCGGCGGCAGCGCTTGCGGCGCCGTCCTGCCCCGCACCGGGAGACGCGGCGGAACGCAGTTCGGCGAACTGTCCGGTCTGCGCGCCAGCGGCCGGTGCGCCGGCAGTCTCGCGCGGACGACTCACCGGTTGCGCGGCCTCTTCGGGCGCCTTGTCGAAGAATTCCGGGATGACCGCGAGCGCCGCGGCCGCGCCGAGGAATGCCAGCCAGAAGAGACCACGCCGGTTCGCCATCACCGCCTCGACAGGTAAAGGGTCATGCGGATGCGGCCTTCGAGCTCGGTCTCGGAGACCTCCTTGCGCTGCATGTCCAGGTCTTCCACGCTCAGGCCCGGCACCTTCGCGATCGCGGTGTCGATGAAGCGGCGCAGTTGCGCGTAGGTGCCGTGCACCGGCAGCACGATCTGGTAGCGCGCCATGTCGGTGCCCTGTTCGACGGCGAGCGAATATTCGCCGCGCGCGAGCGAGATCTTCTCCACGTCGGCGGCGGTGTACAGGCCGTCGATCGCCTTCGTCGCGGTGAGCTGGGCCGGCAGGCCGGCGTAGAAGTCGTCGAGCTGGCGCCCGGGTGTCCGCGCGATCGGCACTTCGCCGCGCTGGACGGCGGCGGCGTGGGCCTGCGCACGCAGCACCTGCTGCGCGGCGCGCTCGCGCGCCTCGAGGCCGGGCAGCACGACGAACAGGGTGCCTGCCGCGGCGGCGGCCAGCAGGATGGCGCCAGCGAGGCCGGGCAGGCCCAGGCGGCGCACCGCTTCGTGGAGCGTGAGCTTATGGAGTCGCATGGTCCGTCACCCAGCTTGCGAGGAGGCTGAAGCGCACCGGCCGGCCCTGCACCTGCTCGGCGAACTCGTGGTTGACCAGCGACACGTCGCGCAGCGCGGGCGTGTCTTCCAGCTTGCGGTGATAGTCGAGCATCGCGCCGAGGTCGCGCGCCTCGGCGGTGATGCGGACCTGGTGCTTGCGTGCGTCCGGCGTCAGCGACAGCAGCGCGATGTCCTTGCTCGCGAGTGCCTCGAGCGTCGCGAAGAGCGACTGCCACGGGCGGTTGTCGATGCTTTCCTGCACGCGCTGCATGCCGGCCAGCGCGCCGTCGCGCTCCATGCCGCCCACCGCCGTCGGCTGGACGTTGCGCAGCGGCTCGGGCAGGCTGGCGAGGATCTGGCGCGCGCTCGCTTCCTGCGCGGCGACCTCGTCCCGGATCTGCACGCCGGCCCACAGCACCGTGCCGGCGAGGACGACGCCGGCCGCGAGCAGGGCCCAGCCCGCGGCACCGGTCGCGGGCGAACGACGGAAATCGAGCTCCAGTCTTTTCATCACGCCACCGCCAGCGCCATGTCCTGCCACGGATCGTCACCGCTGCCCAGCGTCAATGCGCGGGGGGCGACACCTTCCACTGCCGGCCACGCGCTCGCGGCGCGCCCCGGGGCGTGGACGAATACGGGTGGCACCGGCCCGGACTGCGGGTCGCCGATGCCGTTGAGTTCGCATTCGCGTTCGAGGAGCGCGGCAACCGCGTGCTCGTTGTCGGCGGCCGCGCTGGAGCGCACGCTGAGCCACTGGCCGGCACGCGCGAGCAGCATGCTGCAGCGGCCCGGTTCGGCGACGGCGAAGACGAAGTCGTCGCGTGCGAGGCTCGGCTGCAGGCGGTTGTAGGCGGCCATCAGGTAGGGCTGCACCGAGGCGAGGCGCAGCCCCGCGCCCTCGACGATGGTGTGCAGGCGCTCCAGCAGGGCCTGGTCGATCGCCACGGCGACGCGCGGCCGCCCCGCCGCCTCGGGCGAGATGCGCAGCGCCCAGCCGGCCGCGACGGCGCCGTAGACGTCCTCGAAGCCGATGCGCGCGAAGGCGTCGAGCTCGGCGGGCGAGCTGATCGCGTCGCTCCACGGCACGAGGCGGAAGTGCGCGAAGTGGCTGGAGAGCACGACCGTGACCTCGCCCCGGCGCGCGCCGGCCTCGCGCAGCAGGCCCTGCAGCGCGTCGACGGCGCCGTTCCACCCACCCTCGCAGTCGCAGGCGCCGCACGGCGCGGGCCGCCCGGGCCCCGCGCGCAGCAGCGTCACCCGCGTCGGGGCGAGCACCGCGATGAAGCGCTCACGCGACAAAAGTGACACGGTTGATCTCCTCCAGCGTGGTCTGGCCGGTGCGCACCAGGTCGAGCGCCGACTCGCGCAGCAGGCGCAGGCCGCGCTTCTTCGCGAGTTCCTTCAGCTCGGCGATGGGCCGGTGGTCGATGATGGTCTGGCGCAGTTCGTCGTCGAGCAGCAGCACTTCGGCGATCGCGGTGCGGCCGCGGTAGCCGGTACCGCGGCAGCGGCCGCAGCCGGGGCTGTGCACGAAGCGCCAGCCCGTGACCTCGGCCGGATCGAGGCCGGCGGCGTGCAGTTCGTCGTGCCGCGGCTGCGTTTCGACGGCACAGTGCGGGCACACGAGCCGGATCAGGCGCTGCGCGAGCACGCCGTTCAGCGCCGAGACGAAGCTGTACGGGTCGACCTCCATCTGCGTGAAGCGGCCGATCACGTCGAACACGTTGTTGGCGTGGATGGTCGTGAACACGAGGTGGCCGGTGAGCGCCGACTGCACGGCGATCTGCGCGGTGTCGGAGTCGCGGATCTCGCCGACCATGATCTTGTCCGGATCGTGGCGCAGGATGGAGCGCAGGCCGCGCGCGAAGGTGAGGCCCTTCTTCTCGTTGACCGGGATCTGCAGCACGCCGGGGAGCTGGTATTCGACCGGGTCCTCGATCGTGATGATCTTGTCGACGCCGCGGTTGATCTCGGTGAGCATCGCGTACAGCGTGGTGGTCTTGCCGCTGCCGGTGGGGCCGGTGACCAGCACCATGCCGTAGGGCTCGCTCGCGAGGCGGCGCAGGGTCTTCATCACGTCGGGCTCGAAGCCGAGCGAGTCGAGGCGCACGCCATGCACCTGGTCGGCGAGGTCCTGCTTGTCGAGCACGCGCAGCACGGCGTCCTCGCCGAAGATGCTGGGGATGATCGACACGCGGAAATCGATCTGGCGGCCCTTGATCGACACCTTGAAGCGGCCGTCCTGCGGCACGCGCTTCTCGGCGATGTCGAGCTCGGCCATCACCTTCACGCGCGAGATCATCTGCTCGGCGACGTCGGCGCCCTGCACGCGGCTGGCGGTGTCGAGCACGCCGTCGACGCGGTACTTGATGACCATGCCGCTGCCGGTGGCGCTCAGGTGGATGTCGCTGGCCTTGGCCTTGAGCGCGTCGTAGAGGGTCGAATTGACCAGCTTCACGACGACGCTGGAGTCCTCGCTGATGCGCGCGAGCGAGAGCGTCTCGACGTCCTCGATGGTCTCGCTCGCCTCCTGCGCGGTGGCGAGCGAATCGATGGCGTGGAAGTCCTCCTCGTGGCGCGCGAGGTAGGCCGCGAGGTCGGCAGTATGCGCCAGATGCAGCTCGGCACCGCCGAGGCGCTCGTCGATCCACGCGAGGCGCGCGTCGTCGAAGGGGTCGGAGAACACGCCGATGAGGCCGCCGCCGGCTTCCGGCGAGCGCTTCACGAGCACGAATTCGTGCTTGATGGCGTCGGCGAGCGACACCTTCGAGAAGTCCGGCGCGCCGGCGAAAAGCTGCTCGCTGCGCAGCACCGGATAATGCAGCGTGGCGGCGAGGCGACGGGAGAATTCGCGCGGTTCGAGTCCGGCCAGTTCCTCCAGCTCGTCGATCATGCGGCGACCCTGCGCCGCCGCGCGGTCGCGCGCCGAACGCAGCAGCGCGACCTCGAGCCGCTGGACGACGCCCTCGGCAACGTCCGGCACGACCATTTCAGGGGTGACATGCATATCCATTGCATCCGTCTCCTTCCGGCCAGGAAGGCCGGCCCTGCCATGTTTCGCAGCGCTGCGCGATGATTCTGCCATCGTCTACGCCCCGCTGCACCTTTTTCCAGCGTCATTCCTCGTCGCTATCTGCCTGACCCTGCAAGGACTTGTGCGCATGCCGCCGGTCTGCGAACAGCCACGTTCCGTCATACAGCCGCATGGGGAAGCGGTTGTGCTTGTGTTGCCGCCGGTCGGGGTGCGTCAGCCCGTGCTCGCCGTGCGGTTCCGCACCGCCGGGCGCGTGCGCCGCCGCGTAGGGGCCGATGCTGCACACGACCTTCGACAGCTCGGCGAGCGGAAAGGGCTTGAACAGGATGTGCTCGATCCCGCGCCGCGCCGCCTCCGCCTGCACCTCGTTACGCGGCTGTCCCGTCATCAGGATCGCGTTGGCGCTGGCGCAGCGCGACCGGATCGCGTCCAGCACCTGAAAGCCGGTCATGTCGGGCAGGCGGTAGTCCAGCACCAGCACGTCGGGGACGAAGGCATCGAGCGAGTTGATCGCGCTGATCCCGTCCGGCGCGACGCGGGCTTCGCAGCAGGCCCGTTCGAGGTAGGCCTGCAGGTTGCTCGCGAGGATGTCCTCGTCTTCGACGATCAGAACTCTTCTGTTGGTAGCCATGGCCCTCTCCGCTTTCGTCCGCATCCGGCCTGCCGGATCGGGTTTTGACAGAACAACAGCACGCTTCGTGCCAAGCGAAACATGCCGCGGATTGCGCCATTTCTCTGATGACTTCGCTGATCCGTCGCCCTCTTCACCCCCCGAAAGTGGGGGAAAACCACCCCGCTGCCGGCCACCAGCCCCCAAATCGGGGCATACGGCCGGACACACTTCAGAACTTCTGCAACACCTCGACCCTGGCCGACTCGCGCAGCCGCTGCAGCGCCTTCTGGCCGGCCTCCGCGCGGAGCCGCACGGCAAGGTATTCGCGCACCTGGCGCTGCGCCTCGGCCGCGGGCATGCCCTCGGGCGCCGGCTCCTTCTCCAGCGTGCGCTGCACTTCCTCGTCGCTGATCCGGGGCATCCCCGCAAGCTCCTGCAGCGTGCGGCTGGCCGCCAGCTCGCGGCGCAGGTATTCGGCGTAGGTCGCGTCGTCGAAGCCGGCGTCGCGGACACGGCGCTCGTAGGCCTCGCGCGTCGCGAAGCCCGATTCGATGCCCTTGCGGATCTCCTCGACGGCGGCGTCATCGACCTTCACGCCGCGGCGCTGCGACTCCTGCCACAGCAGTTCCTTGTCGATGAGCTGGTCGAGCGCTTCGCGCTTGAGGCGCTTGAACACGTCGGGGCTGCGGATGGCGGCGACATTGCGCGCCTTGAGCTTGAGGTAGTCCTCGAAGTGGCGCTCGAGGCGGAAGACGGTGATTTCCGCGCCATTGACGCGTGCCGCGACGCCGACCTCCTGCGCGGAGGCCGGCGCCGGCAACGCGAGGGTGCAGACCAGGCACAGGGCCGCCATCACATGCCGCAGACCGCACGACGCACGGCGGCGCGCGGTCCCTCCTCTCCCTTCCTGCGCCGTGATGGCGTGCCTGCCGGATGCCCGGTCTGTCCTCACACCTGTCTCCTTGATTAGTATTTCACTACATTAGCTCATCGCCTCATTCTTTTACTGTGTCGAGGCGCACATAGCGGCCCGTCGGACGGAAAATGTGCTTCTGCGCATCCACGCCGACGATGTGCGCCCCCGGCGCGCCGATGCGCTGCCCCGGCCCGAAGCCGATGGCGGGCGTCACGCCGGTCTGGAAGCCGCGCATGTTCTCCAGCGCGGTGACCAGCTTGTCGCGGCTGGCGTCGCGTCCGGCGCGCTTGAAGCCTTCCACCATCACCATCGCCGCGGCATAGGCACCGACCTGGAAGGCGGGATGGCGCTCGCCCGCGCCGCTGCGTTCGCGCACCGCGCGCAGCGCGCCGGCGCCTTGCGGGCTCCAGTCCTGCGGCAGCGTCGGGTAGGCGATGAACACGCGCTCGGCCTGCGGCGCGGGGAGCTGCAGCGCGGCCGGGCCGACCTGGTTCGCCGCCGCGAACAGCCACGGCGCCGCCTGCTGCAGCGGCGCCTGCGCGGCGAGCGCGCCGAAGTCGGCGTCGCGGCCGATGAAGAACACCGCCTTGGCTCCCTGCGCGGCCACTTCCGTGCCCACCCAGGGGGCGTTGAACGCGCCCGGCACGTAGGCATAGGCACGCACCTGCGACCAGCCGCGGCGGGCGAGGCGCGCGGCGAGCGCACCGGCGATGGCGGCGCTGCGGGGCTCGTCCGGATGCACGATCGCGACCGGCGGATTGGTGAGCTTCAGCGCGGTGGCGGCGTATTCGCCGAGCGCGCCGAGCTGCTCGCCGAGGCCGGGCAGCGGCTCGAACACGAAGCGGCCGCCGCTGGCCGACAGCTGCGCGAGCGGGCCGACCACGGGGATGTGCGCGGCGTCGGCGAGTTCGCCGAGGCGCCCGTCGAGCGCGGGCGCCAGCGGCGCGATGAGGGCGAACACCTTTTCCTCGTCGACGAGGCGGCGCAGCGCGGCCTCCGCGCCCGCGGCATCGGCGCCGGGGTCGGCGACGACCAGCTCGACGCGCCGGCCATGCACGCCGCCGCCGGCGTTCACGGCGGCGAAGGTGCCGCGCAGGATGGCCGTGACCGTCGTGCCCAGCTCGGCCAGCGGGCCGGTCGCGGGCTGCAGCGTGCCGACGCGCACGGCGTCCTGCGTCAGGCCGGGGTCGCCGTCGTCCTCGAGGCGCTTCAGGTAGGCCGTCAGGTCCTCGACGTCGCGCGTCGACATCGTGAAGCGCGGCATCGCGGGGTCGAGCCGGTTGCCGGCGGAATCGACGCCGGTGGTGATCGCGCGCGCGAAGCTCGCCGCGTCGTAGGCGGGCCGTTCGCGCCCGTTTTCCATGCGCTGGCTGTAGGGAAGGGCAAGCCGCCGCCAGGTGATGTCGGGGGGACGCACGCCCCCCTCGCGCCTCCCGCGGCCATCGGCGCCGTGGCAGTTGGCGCACGGCACCACCGTTCCCGGTATCGCCGTGTCCGCCCCCCCGACGCGGGCCGCAATGGTGCTGCCCGAGGCGCTGCGGCCTTCGACGAAGATCTGCTTGCCGGCCTGTTCGGAAGCAGTCAGCTCGATTGCGGCCACAGGCCCCGCGACGCAGATCAGCGCGGCCATCACACCCGACCACCATGAAAGGCGGCGGCTTGCCATGATCGTTACTTTCCTTGACTCATTTGCCTAGGCTCACCTTGGCGACGGGCTCGGTGAGCAGCTTCAGACGCTCGGCGATCGCCGGCGGCGGTGCGTCGGGACGGATCTTGTTCCAGCGCTTGTTCGGCACATCGCCGGCGATCAGCAGCGTGGAGTGCTCCTCGACGCTGGTGCCGAGCTGGCCGAGGCGGCTCAGCACGAAGTCGACCTTCGCCTTGTCGCCGGTGAGGAAGATCCAGTTCGGGCTGTCGGCCTGATTCTTCGCCGCGAAGGCCTTCAGCGAAGCCGGCGTGTCGTTCAGCGGGTCGCTGCTGATCGAGATGAAATGCACCTTGCGCGCGGCCTCCTCGCCCAGCGCGTCGCGCACTTCCTTGAGCTTGCGCGTGATGAGCGGGCAGGCGTCCTTGCAGTTCGTGTAGACCACGTTGAGCACCACGACGCGGTCCTTCAGCACGTCGCTGTAGAACTGCAGCCTGCGGCCGTGCTGGTCGACGAGTTCGGTGTCGGTGAAGTAGGCGCGCGCGTCGTGCGTGCCGCCGCCGGTGGCGGGGGGCGTCGCGGCCGGCGCGGCCGCTTGCGCCACGGGGGCAGCGGGCGCTTCGGCGTGCGGCTGGCCATGCGCGAAGGCGCCGGGCGCGGCGGCGAGGGTGAGGACCTGCGCGAGGGCCGAGAGGGCGGAGCGGAAGACGGTGCGGCGTGCTGCGATCATGTGCTTACTCCCGGGTGGCGGCACGCGCCGCGATGAGCGATTCGACCTGCGCGACCAGCATCGCGGGGTCCGCGAAGCCGTAGAAGCGCGTCCATTTGCCGGTGCGGCCGTCGCCGACCATCATCACGACGGGATGGTCCTCGAAGTCCGGCGTCCACGTCCCCAGGCCCTTGAGCGTGTCGTTGACCGCCGGCGCGCTGCCGGTCAGCCACGACCAGCCCTCGCCCGCGCCGCGGGCGCGCGCATAGTCGCGCAGGCGCGCCGGCGTGTCGCGCACCGGGTCCACGGTCAGCGACACCAGCGCGACCTCGCGCCCCACCCGCCCGGCGAGTTTCTGCTGCACTTCGGCCATGATCGCGGAGGCCACCGGACACACGGTCGTACAGCTGGTATAGACGAAATCCATCACCACGACGCGATCGCCGATCACGTCGGACTCGAGGCGCCGTTCGCGGCTGTGCTGGTCCAGCAGCGGCACGTCGGGGAAGCGCACCGTCACGTCGTCGGGCCGCCTCGGGTCGGATGCGCCGTGGTTCGCCTTCGCCGCATGTTCGGCATGCGCCCGCGCCGCGCCCGGCACGAGGATGCCCGCGGCCAGCGCGACGAGGATCGTGCGCATGATGTTCCATCTGCGCTGCTGTTTCATGGACTTCACTCCTTCGCGTTTCTTCTTCATCGCCCCCTCACTTGTGCTGATGAGTGCGGCATATGCGTTCTGCTCGGGCACGTCGTTCCTCCCCCTTCAAGGGGGAGGTTAGGAGGGGGATGGGTTTCGGCGACGCCAGCTATACCCCATCCCCACCCCGGCCCTCCCCTTGAAGGGGAGGGAGAAACCCTGGTGACCGACCTGCCCTCCTCAGTTGCCCGCCACCGCGGACACCGCGCGCAGCGTCAGGTAGGGCTTGTGCTGGGTCTCGCGCAGCGCCGCCGAATCGACATGCACGTAGTACGCGCCGGTCTGGGCGAGCGGCAGCTCCGCCTCATACACGCCCTCGCCCACCTCACGCGTGGCCGTGCTCCGGCGCGTGCCGGCCGGCGCCAGGAACCAGGTGACGCCAAGATCCCTGACGCCGGTGCGCGGCACGTCCTTGCGGCCGGCGACGAGGCGGAAGCGCACCGTCGCCCTGCCCGGCGCCTGCACCGTCACCGGCGCGGGCAGGAACTCGAGGCGCGGTGCGGCGAGCTTCGCGTCGCTGAGCGCGCCGGGCTTCACGTCGGCGCTGAAGCAGTGCAGCACCTGCGGGCGGTCGAGCATGAAGGCGACGTCGAACTTGCCCGGCGCCGGCAACGTCACCTGCGTCGAGAACACGCCCGGTTCGCCCTGCCGCATCGCGCGGTCGACCACCGTCACCGCGCGCGCCGTGTGGCCGCGGTTGAGGTAGCCGGTCATCGGCGCGTTCATGCCTTCCATGTAGAAGTAGGTGGTGTTGTTGGCCGGATTGACGACGAACACCGAGCCCTCGTCGGCGCGCGTGGCGAGGCTCGCCGCCAGCGGCAGGTCGCCCGCGAGCCTGGGTGCCTCGGCGCCCGCGGCGAAGCTCTGCAGCACCGGTTCGCGGCCCTTCCCGAGCGTGTCGAGCTTCACCATCGTCACGCGTTCGGTCGCCAGGCCGCGCACGTAGGCATAGCCCGGCGTGAAGGTCACCTGGTAGGGTTCGGCGGCGACGGCGAGCTCGTGCGCGACATCGTCGCCCCCCGCATCGATCACCGTCGCGGTGTTCTCCGGCGTGTTGAGCGCGAAGGCGAAGCGGCCATCGGCGGTGAAGCGCACCGGGCCGAGGCCGGGCCGGGCCTGGATCACCTTGCGCGTCGCGAGCGTCTTCGCGTCGATCACCGTGATCGTGCCGGCCTGACCGTCGGCCACGTACAGCGCCTTCGACAGCCCCGACGGCGCCACCGAGATCGGCCGCGGCCCGGTCGCGATGTCCTTCACCTTCTGCAGCGCGGCGACGTCGAACACGCTCACGCTGCCCGCGTCGCGGTTGGTCACGAAGGCGTGGCGCGAGTCGTCGCTGAAGGCGATCTCGTGGTGGCCCGTGCCGGTCTGGAAGGTCTTCACCGGTTTGAAGCTGTGGGCGTCGATCACCGTGACGCCGCTCTTGTTCGGGTCGCGCGAGTTGTTGCCGACCCACAGGTAACGCCCGTCGGGCTGCACCGCGACGCGCACCGGCTCGTCACCGGCATCGACGTCGGCGACGACGCGGAAGCTCGCCGTGTCGACGACCGCGACCTGGTCGGCGATCGGCATCGACACGAACATGTGCTTGCCGTCGGCACTCCTGGCCCAGTCCACCGGCGGGCGCTTGAGCATGATGCGCGCGAGCGTGCTGGTCACGCCGCCCATCGAGGTCAGCGGATCGATCACGCTGATGCTCGGGTCCTTGTTGAGCACCATCAGGTAATAGCTGTTGAGGTCCACCATCGGCCGCACGCCGACCACGCCCTTCAGGTAGAGGGCGATCTTGTCCTTGCATTCCTTCTGCTCGTTGGCCTTCGGGTTCGCGATCACCTGCGCGATGTCCAGCCACGCGCCCGGCTTGAGTCCCGGCACGCCCTTGCCCGTCCTGGCATCGGTGATGCGGAAGGTGACGTCGGCGCGGCCGCCTTCGACCAGCTCGGTGGCCCCGTCGGCCGGGCGCGCCTCGAAGTCGATCGCCACGCCGTCGCGCAGCACACGCCCGCTGGCCGCCGGTTTGGCCTCCGCCGCAGCCGATACCGGCGCCGGCGCCGCGGCAAGCGATCCCGACAATGCGCACGACACCAGCAGCGAGAGTGTTGCGAAGCGAAGTTGGCTCACGATGGATTCCCCCCCGGTTTGGGGACCCACTCCCGGGTCCCCGGACTGCGTTGTTCACCCGGCTGCGCGTTCACCGACGCGCCCGGAATTTCAGCCTTCTGCCTGTGCCAACACGGCTGTTTCCGCATGAAGCGGGGGGCCGCACTGCCATTTCGGACCCGCCCCGATGGGCAACCGCCGGGTTGCTGTTGCCATGACATGCACACTTCGTACCAGCGGGGTGCGGCCGACCTGGCCCGCACCCCGCCCTTGTATTCCTCCCCCTTCAAGGGGGAGGCCAGGAGGGGGATGGGTTTCTGTGGCCTCCGTTTAACCCATCCCCACCCCAACCCTCCCCTTGAAGGGGAGGGAGTTACTGCGTTGCTCTCATCCTTGCTTACTGCACCCGCAAGATGCCCCAGCGGCCGCTCAGGTTGCCGAGCGACTCGAAGTCGCGGTACAGGTAGTCGCCCGGGATGGCATTGGCACCGCCCGCGCTCGCCAGGTTGAAGGTGAAGTGCGCGGCCGGCAGGATGCTTTCCTGACCGCCGAGGTACATCCCCAGCGGGTTCTCCAGGATCCGCGTCGAGGCGACACCGTACTTCACCGACGGGTAGCCGCTCTGCACCGCGTTGTGCGCACGGTACGGATCGCGCTGCCACACGTGGCCATGGAGGGCGAAGGTCCCCATGCGGCTGCCGCCCGAAGCCTGCACCAGGTGGATGCGGAACGGCTGGCCGCGCATCGCCGTCAGCACCGGGGTCTGCGGGTCCGCACCGCCGACCAGGGCGTTGCTGTAGGCCTCGTTGGCATTGGGCACGTCCGCCAGGCCGGCGCCATGCGCGTGGCCGAAGGGCGCATCCGGCGCCTTCCCGAAGCGGTACCACAGCGGCTCGATCCGGTAGTTCACCGCCATCGCCGAGTTGTCTTCCGGGTCCTCATGCACCATCGGACCTTCGGCGGCGGTGTTCTCCACCGGATCACCATCGGCCCAGCGCATGTTCAGACCCTTCGCCCACTGCAGTGCGAAGTCGCGGTAGGTCACCAGTGCGGGCTTCGTGGTCTTGCTCACGGTGGCGGCGGCGCGCATGTTGCTGTCCTCGACCCAGGTCGATTCCGGCGGCATGGCGACGAACGCCCCGTTGAGGCCCTTCTGCGGCTGCTTGATCTTGTCCGCCGGCATGATGTTGACGCCGCCGAACTCGATGCCCACCGCACTGATGGTGTCGGCGCTCCCCGTCCTGGTGGAGGTTGTGCCCTTCACGAGGGAGGTTGCCTTGGAATACGAGCGGGCCAGGTCTCCTACGTAGAATTGATAGGTCTTCGGTTCACCTCCGGGCGCAACCGTCTGCACCGGGTTGATGCCGACGTTGGTGCCGTCCGACTTGGTCACGTCGTACATCAGCAGCTGGGTGTGGAAGCCGGCGTGCGCGGACGGACGCATCAGGTTGTTGTTGAAGGCCGTGGTTCCCTGCGGGGCGTTGCGGTCGCGCACGACCACCGGCGCCATCAGGTTCGGCGACGGCAGGTCCGGCATCTCCGCCGGCAGGCGGTTCTCCAGCACCACATTCACGCATTCGCCGGACGACGCACGCAGCACCAGGGGTTCGACCGGGACGCCGGCCTTCAGCTTGCCGGTGGTCGGATCGAGGTCCTCCTTGCGCACGTACATGATCGCGGTCGGGTCGTGCAGCGGGCCGGACTTGCCGCCGATCGTGATCGTCTGGCCGGTCTCTTCGTCGATGAGGGTCGCAGCCGGGATGCGGGTCGGACGCGAGTTGTACACCAGCGTGCCGCCATCGGCCTTGAGCGGGCCGCCGACATGCTTGCCGTTGCTGTCCGCCATGCCGATGGTCAGGCCGAGCGGGTTGGGCAGGATGTCGTTGGCGAGCGCCACCACCACGTTGAAGTCGCGCTGCTTGACCGGCAGCACGCCGAGCTTGGGATCGGTGTAGGTCTTCGGGCAGATGCCGTTGAAGTCCGCCCCGTTGGCGGCAGCGACCGGTTGCGGGTTGTTGGGCGTCGCGAACAGGTCGACGCGCTTCTCCGCATAGTTGCGCATCACGCCCCACGTGCCGTTCCAGTAGCCTTCGATCGATGCGTTGATCGAGTACAGGTAGTCGGCCGCGGGCGTGTCCGGGTTGGCATACATCGCCACCGGCATGCCGAGGCTGAACTGCTCGGAGATGCCCACCATCTGGCCGTTGCGCCATCCCGAGTTGGGCGCCGCGCCGAAGCCCGAACCGGCCTGCAGCCACTTCACGCCGTGGATGCTGATGCTGTGCGCCTCCTCCTGGCCGCCGGCCTGCACGCGCATGCGGACGATGTCACCCGCGTAGGTGCGCAGCATCGGCGTGAAGGGGTCGCCCGGCTGGTCGCCCGCCTTGTTGATGTGCGGCGGGAAGGTCGTGGCGCCGCCGGTCGGCCCGGTCGCCGACAGGATCGCGCTGGGCGCCAGGTTGAAGGCGGCGATCTTGCGGTCGGTACGGCTTTGCAACGCAAACGCGAGGTCACCCGCTTCGCCGTCCGCCTGCATGCCCGGCTTGCCGTCGGGACCGGTTCTGGTCGGGTCGTAGATGCGCAGCCCCACCGGTTCGTTGCGGTAATTCACCGAGAACATCCCCGGGTCGTCCGCCGAGATCGCCTGCGGGCAGGGGCGGACCGGGCACCCGACTTTCCCGCCACCGGCAGCCATGAGCTGCATGTCGGGGAAGATCGGTTGCGTGGTCTTCTTCGCCGGCGGGTTGATCGCATAGCGGAAGCTGTCCGCACTGGCCGGGTACTTCAGCGGGTCGGGCCTGCCGTCCGGGCCTGCGCCGACATACACGCCGGCTTCGTACGCATGCTGGAAGTCGGTGAACTCGAGGTAGAACTCGCGGAAGCTGTCATCGATCGTGTCGTTGTCGATGTCGCCCGAGCTGATCACCGCCTGCCACGAGGTCGGGCCGCCGTCCGCACGCGTGTGCAGCGGGACGCCGGTCTCAGCGTGGTACCACGTCGAGCCCGCCGGTTCGGTCAGCACGGTACCGTACAGGCCGATCTGCTGGTGGGTCGAGGGGCCGTAGTGGTCATGCGTGAAGATGTTGCCGAGGCCGCGGTCGATGTTGTGCTGGTTCAGCACCGGGTCCGCAAACCAGCGCTGCATCGTCGTGCGTGCGCCCATCCAGTCCGGACGATTGAACTGCCCGAAGTAGGGATGCGCCTTCGGCACGGGGCAGACGTTGGTGCCGTCGCGCGGATCGGTCGGTTCGGCGCAGTGGTTGTAGTGGCGGACCGCGTGGATGCTCTCGACCACCGCTCCCGGCGCGAACGTACCGTCCTCGTAGTTCCAGCCGTTGGCCGCGCCGTCGGTCGTCGACAGGTCCCACTTCGGCAGGTGGATGTGCTGGCCGATGATGTCGGTCGGCGTGCGCACCTGGTAGTCGTCCAGCTCGTAGAACTCCGGCACCAGGTTGGTGTGGTGGTACATCGCGCAGTCGAAGGTGTTGACGCGCATCACCAGCGGCTCGGGCGCCTGCTGCTTGTTAATCACCGGCATCGCGTCCTCCCACAGCGTGATGATGCGCTGCTGCGGGAAGTGGTAGCCGGCCTTGTTGAGCACCGCGTCGAACTGGATGTTGGCGCCCTTGTACACGCGCGGCGTGGTCGCGTTGTATTTCGAGGACTTGCCGATCCACATCGCGGTCGGCGTTGCGCCGCTGAACCAGGTGCCCGCGCCCGCGGTGCCGGTCAGCTGCTTCTGCGTGTCATCGATGCAGGGCTCGGCATAAGGCGCCGCGACCGAGGGCTTCGCGCCGTTGGTCTTGAAGTTCGCCGCCGTCACCGTCGCGCCGGTCGGATCGACCGCGAAGCTGGCGTGGAAGGGCCGCGAATGGAAGGCCATCGCCGCCTGCTCCGCGTCCGTGCCTTCCTCGGGGAAGTACACCATCTTGGCCGAGGTCAGCTTCTTCATGAAGTCGACCGGGCTGGTCGTCACGTCGGCCGTGCCGCCGGACAGCTTCCCTTCGACCGCACCGCGCGGCAGGCCGCCGTCCCAGCCGCCCGCCTGCGCCGGCACGAGGCCGGACCACAGCGGGTTGCCGCTATCCTTGAGCGCCTGCGCCTTCTCCGGCGTGAGCATGTCGAGCGGCGGGGTCGGCGGACGCTGCCCCATCGTCTCTTCGATGCCCGCAACCCAGAACGGATAGCCGGGGTTCTTCAGCGTACCGTCGACGTTGCGGTTCGCGGCGCTGCGATCGACCCGGGCCTTGGAGCCCGCGA
This sequence comes from Aromatoleum toluvorans, assembly GCF_012910905.1. Classification (GTDB taxonomy): domain Bacteria; phylum Pseudomonadota; class Gammaproteobacteria; order Burkholderiales; family Rhodocyclaceae; genus Aromatoleum; species Aromatoleum toluvorans. The sequence goes on along the minus strand of NZ_WTVN01000051.1, from coordinate 7,422 downwards.
TGTGGCTCGCCCCGGCCGGGTCGGTGACGTACTTGGTCACGACCTCCACCTTGCCCGGCATCGGCGCCATCGCCTTGCCCGGCAGCGGCACCACCGCGGGGATCGGCGCGCCGACCACCAGCTCGCCGTCCGGGTAGGCGCGCGCCCCCGGTGCGGGCGTGCCGTCCTGCAGCGCATACGGCGTGCTGTGGTAGCCCTTGGCGCCGTTCGAGACCTGCAGCCGCGTGCCTGCCTCGAAGGTGTCGTGGATGCGCCACAGGTACCACATGCCCTGCGCGAAGTGCGGGTAGAAGTGGCAGTGGTAGATCGCATCGCCCGGCGAGCGGTTGCGGTTGCCCGAGCCACCGTTCACCAGCTCGTAGGTATAGCCCGACCCCGGCCCGATGCCCTGGGCGTCGATATAGTTGGAGTTGTCGTCGTTCGGGTTGAACAGCCACTGGTGGTTGTGCAGGTGGAACACGTGCTGTTCCTGGCCCACGTGGATGTTGCGGTACTTCACGAAGTCGCCGATGTAGCTGTGATGCACGTTCGACGGATCCTGCGGGTACAGCGCCTTCGTCGCCTTGATGCCGGTCGTGCCGGGTGCCGGCGCCTCGCCCGGCTTCAGCGCCTCGAGGCCGACGTTCGCGGGGATGTCGACCAGCTGCGCCGGGTCGCCGACCACGTAGGCGGTGAGGAAGAATTCCTCGTACGCACAGTGCAGACAGTCGTGCATCGGGCCGACGCCGAGGCGGTTGGCGATGATCTCGGAACCGATGCCGCCGGAGCCGTAGTTGATCATGAACGCGTCGCGCGTCGCCTCCAGCACGTAGCCGAACACCGGGTCATCGTAGAACCCCGGGAAGGCCTGCGCCGCCGCCGTCTCGTCGTGGAAGATCACCGAGAAGTCGCGGAACGGCTCGAGGCGGTTCGGGTAGGCGGGGTTGCGCTTGCCGATCGCTTCCAGCGGATAGGTCGATGCGGGGAAGGTGCCGTCGGGATTCGGGCCCAGCACCACGGCGTCGAGCTCCGTGTGCACGATGCGCGTGCCGTCGACCATGTTCAGCACCGGCTTGCCGGCCTTGCCCTCGGAGATCCACGGCTCGGCGTTGGGGAAGCGCGCCTCGTAGTTCACCACGGGCTGGCCGGCCGCCGTCAGCTCGGCCGCCGCCGCGGTCAGCACGCCGTCGCCGTTCCGGTCGGCGGCGAGGCGCAGCTCCTCCTCGCTCACGACGTTGCGATAGGCGCGGCCCCCCTTGGGCATCACGGTCATCTGGCCGAACAGGCCGTTGGCAATGTTGCCGGCGGTGCCGTCGGCGCCGAAGGTCGCGCCGTAGCTCGTGATCGCGAAAGTCCCCTCGCGCTCGCCGTAGAGCGTGTAGGTCCTGCTGTTGCCCGGCGCCACCAGCGAGCTCATGTTCCGGCCGACGTTGTCGCCCAGGTCGGCGATGCTGTTGACCGCCTGCATGCCCTGCGCGAAGAAGCCGACGTTGCGGTCGGCGACCTGCTCGTCAATGTGCATCTCGGGCGGCGAGGCGTGGCGCGCGTTGGCAGTGGGAGCGAGCAGGTTGGTCAGCCGCACGCTCAGGCATTCGCCCGCCGCGATGCGCAGCACCAGCGGACGCGGGCGCTTGTCGTCGCGCAGCCTGACCTGGCCGGCCGCCTTCATGCCGCCCGCCGCAAGCGTCTTGCCGCTCGCATCGACCACGTCTTCCTCCAGCGCGAACATCATGCCGTTGATGTTCTGCGCGCCGAGCCGGTTGAACATCAGCGGCTGGTCGAGTGCGACGACATTCGCGACCAGCGTGCGCGAGCACGCGATCGTGCCGCCGGCCGGCTGCGTCGTCGTGCCACCGCCGCTGGCCGGCGGCGTAGTCGTGCCACCGCCGCCTCCGCCGCCCTTCTTCTGCGCCTCGGCGTGGCCGGTGAACAGTGCTGCCGCCACGACCAGCGAGAGCAGGCCGGCCCCGCGCATCAGGCGGATACCTCTGCCCGGGCGCCGGGTCGCCTGCGCGACTGGATTCAGGTATTTCATCGTCGTTCCCCCCACGGTTACAACGCCTTGGTCTGACTGGAAGCCGCAGACCGCCAGTCCTTGCCCGGCCTGGCAGTGCACACCGGAGTCGGACCATTAACGGGAAAATCCCGTGAGCTTCCTCGCAACGTGCGTGCCAGCGAAAAAAACCGTGTTTTTTCATGTATTTGGTTAATTCGCGCGGCGGGATCCGGGAAGATTCCCCAACTTTTCCCCGCGTTGCGGGTGGGGCACCCCCAACTCGAATCCGGCGATGACGCGGCTTCGCCGCACGGAACGGCAGCGCGATCCACCCGCCGATGCTTGAGTCATGGTGCTTTGCGCGTGATTACCCATCATGGGTATTCAGGATTTGTCCCGTCGCGTGGCACCGGGGATGCCGCCCCCGACATGGGGGAATCGTCCCCGGTTATTCCCGCGCAGGCGGGCCGGAAGATGGGGGAAGGGGGCCGGGCGGCCGGGCCGGGTGAGACGTCCAGCCGACGACCGGGGCGTCGAGCGGCTGGAACGGGGGAAAAGGCCGGTTCAGAACGCGAAGGTCGTTCCGAGCACGGCGCTCCAGCGCGGCGTGAGCTGCACGCCGTTCACGTGCTGGTAGATCGGGCGCTGGTAGTACGCATAGAGCTGCCAGTGCGGCGACATCTGCCAGCTGATCCCCGGGCTCAGCGCCACCGTCGTCGAGCCCGAATCCTCCGGCTCGGCCTCGGCGCCGCGATCACGCGCCTTGAACGACACGTTGAGCTGCAGCGGGATGCTCAGGCGCTCGCTGACGGGCTTGAGCCAGCCGACATCGAGGTGCACGCGGTGGCCGGGGCGGTAGTCGTCATGCTCCGCAGTGGCGAACTGCGCGCCGACGCTCGCAAACGCCGTCGAGCCGCCCGCCAGGTCCAGGCGCCAGTGCGCCCCCAGCAGCAGGTCGGTGGTACCGCTGCCCGGCTGCAGGCTGCGCTCGGCCAGGTCACCGTCGCCGTTCTTCAGCGTGGTCCGGCCGGTGGGCAGTTTGACCCCGAAGCTGATGCCGAGGCCCTGCTCGCGACTCGCGAGGAGTTCGTGCCGCGCCTCGACGCGCAGGTCGCCGAGTTCGCGGAAATCCCAGGCCTCCGGGATGTGGTGCACCTCGCCATCCTCGTGGTGGTTGTGGATGTGCTTGTGGCTGCGGTCGATCAGCGGCAGCGTCGCGCCGATCGTCCAGTCCGGCGCAAGATCGCGCTCCAGCGTGAACAGCAGGTTGCGGTTGAGGGTGCGCACCTCGTCGTGGTGGCGCGGGATCTCGCCCACCGAAACGTCGTCGTCGCCATGCATGGGGTGGCGCTGGTCGATGAACTCGTAGCGCAGGCCCAGGCGGGTGGTTCCGGCAAGGCCGGCGTTCATGAAGGCGGAGCTGGTATTGACCGAGCAGAAGGCAGCGCCGCAGGACGCGAAGGCGGCCGACGGTGCGGCAAGGGCGAGCGCGAATACACTGGCGGCGCTCGCGGCGACAGGGCGAAGGCAAAACATGGTTGGACTCCCCGGCCCCGTCCGCGCCGGTGGGCGGATCAGGGCCTGAATTCGTGATCGGAAGGCATCGGACGATCAGCCGATGCCGGGTGCGATGGCGGAATCGGCGGCCGGGGAAGGGGGCGCACGCGGCGGCGGCGCGAGGTCGCGCCACACGAGCGGGCGCGGGGCGGAGGACACGTCGCCCGCGAGCACGGGCGCGGAGGCCGGGAGGAAGAACCAGCCCGCCGCGGCCGGCAAGCCGCCGCCGAGGCGGACCGCCGAGCAGCAGCAATCCGGGCAGCGATGGTCGCTCCCGGTGGCCGGCTGCTCGTCCGCGGTCCTGGCGGACTGCGTCCTGCAGATGTCGGACCCGGGCACCGGGCCGCGAGGCAGCGCGTGGCCCAGTGCGAGGATGGGCGCCAGCCACAGCACGAAGGCCAGCACCGCGACGACGATGCGCTCGCCGCGCGGCCCCTTTCCGGCTGCCGGACGCGCGCACGCCGTCACGGCAACCTCGCCGTGGCGTGCGCTCCGGACCGCTCCGGTCGGGCGGCGACCTCACCCATCGTGTTCATCTCCCTCGTTCCCTATCCGCATTCAAGGTCGGCTGCGGTAACCGGGCTGCAGCGCAGAGTCTTCGCGGCCTTCCGCGGAGGCCGTCAGCGAGGCTCGTACCATGCCGTACTCGCGGGCGGCACTCCTTGATCTGGCGCATGGCGCCGGCCCAAGCGCACGCAGTTTCGCGGGCGAGGTCCCCACCTCTGCCCCACCTTCGGGGGTATTCTTCCACAGCGGCGGGGAATGGGGTGTATCCCCAACGGCGGGGAGACGCCCCCGATGGTTCACGACAGCCGCCCGACACGGCCGCCGCCCAGGCGCTCGAAATGCTCGATCACGCGCGGCACGTAACGTCGCGTCTCGGCGAAAGGCGGGGTGCCGCCGCTGCGCACCACTGCGCCCGGACCGGCGTTGTAGGCGGCCACGGCGCGCCGGATGTCGTTGCCGAACATCTCCAGCAGGTGCTTGAGGTAGCGCGCGCCGCCGCGGATGTTGTCGGCCGGATTGCGCGCATCGGTGACCCCCATCGCGCGCGCCGTATTGGGCATCAGCTGCATCAGGCCGACCGCCCCCTTGGGCGACACCGCCCGCGGATCGTAGTTGGATTCGACGCGGATCACCGCATGGATGAGCGCCTCCGGCAGGTCGTGCTCCGCCGCGGCGGCCGCGACCTGCGGGGCGAAGGGCAGCGTGCCGATCTCGCCGGACGACTCCTTACCGACGATGCCGGTCCCGCCTATGGGGGCAGCCCCCCCACTCCTGGGGGCGGGTGACGCGACCACGCGCTCGAAGCCGCGGCGCGGTTCGTCGGTGAGCGTGACCGTCCCGTCCGGGTCGACTTTGGCATAGACATCCGCATGTGCAGCCAGCGGCAATGCGATCCAGACGGCGACGAGAAGCGGAATTGGCGGTTTCATGCTGCACCTCCGGGACTGTCAGGCACACCGGGGAAAGTCCCCGCTGCGGACAGCGTTACGCAAGCGCCGTGCCTTGCCGCTTCCACCCGCGACGCCTGTCACGCTACGGGCATGTTTCCTGCTGCTGCAAATTGACGCCGCCCGGAGCCTGTTCCTACACTGGGCGGACACCTTCTTCACTTCTGCGGACAACACCATGGACGACTGTCGAATGCTTCGCCGCGGCGCCGCTCGCACGTCACGCGGCTTCACCCTGCTGGAACTGCTGGTGGTGCTGGTGGTGCTGGGCCTGCTCGCCGGCCTGGTGGCGCCGAAATATTTCAGCCAGCTCGGCAAATCGGAAGTGAAGGCCGCGCGCGCGCAGGTGGAGGGCCTCGCCAAGGCGCTGGACCTGTACCGCCTCGATACCGGCCACTATCCGACGACCGAACAGGGCCTGGCGTCGCTGGTGACGCGCCCCGGCAGCGAACCGAAGTGGGCCGGCCCCTACCTGCAGAAGAACATTCCGGCAGACCCGTGGGGGCGCAATTACATCTACGCGGCACCCGGCGAGCACGGCGAATACGATCTGTCCTCGCTGGGCAAGGATGGCCAGCCGGGCGGCGACGGCGAGAACGCCGACGTGAACAGCTGGCAGTGACACCCGTTAGCCACTTCCCATCAGGAGTGCCGCCATGCGCTTCCACGTCAAGGGTGTCAGCCGCGATGCCAGCGTCGTCGCACTGACGATCGACGCGACGAGCCTCGCCGACGCGCGCCGCCAGGCCGAGGATCAGGGCCTGCGCGTGATGTCGCTGCGCACGGCGCAACGCCTGCCGGCGCTGCGCTGGCAACGGCGGGAGGCGTTTCCGCTGGTGCTCTTCAGCCAGGAGCTGGCGACGCTGCTGAACGCCGGCCTCGCGCTCATCGACGCGCTGGAGAGCCTCGCCGAGAAGGAAAGCGACGCCCACGCGCGCAAGGTGCTGGACGACCTGGTGCGCGCGCTGTACGAGGGCAAGTCGCTGTCGCAGGCGCTCGCCCGCACCCCCGAGGTCTTTCCCGAGCTGTACGTCGCGCTGATCCAGTCGAGCGAGAAGACCGGCGAGGTCGGCGCCGCGCTGGGCCGTTACGTGGGCTACCGCAGCCGCGTGGACGAGGTGCGCCAGAAGATCGTCAGCGCCTCGGTGTACCCGGTGCTGCTGTTCCTCGTCGGCTGCGCGGTGCTGCTGTTCCTGATCGGTTACGTGGTGCCGCGCTTCGCGGTGGTGTTCGAGGACCTCGGCTCCAACCTGCCGTGGCTCTCGCGCGTGCTGCTGAGCTCCGGCCAGTTCCTGCATGCGCACCAAGCCGCGCTGGGCGCCGGGGTGCTGGCCGCCCTCGTCGGCGCGGCGCTGCTGCTGCGCCAGCCGCCGGTGCGGCGCACGCTGTCGACGCTGCTGGAGGCGGTGCCGGCGATCCGCAAGCGGCTGTTCATCTACGAGATGGCGCGCTTCTACCGCTCGCTGGGCATCCTGCTGCAGGGCGGCATCCCCATCCTGACCGCGATCGGCATGGTGCGCGGCCTGCTGGGCGTCGGCGCGCGCAGCCGCCTGGACGAAGTCGCCGCACGCATCCGCGAAGGCCAGGCGCTGTCCTGGGCGCTGGAAACGAACCACATGGCCACGCCGGTGTCGCTGCGCATGCTGCGCGCCGGCGAGCATGCGGGCAACCTCGGCGAGATGATGGAGCGCACCGCCGACTTCTACGACGAGGAGATGGGCCGCTTCATCGAGTGGTTCGTGCGCCTGTTCGAACCGCTGCTGATGACCTTCATCGGCCTGGTGATCGGCGTCATCGTGATCCTGATGTACATCCCGATCTTCGAGCTGGCGAGCAGCATCCAGTGATCGTTGGCGGATGACCAGCCAGGCGATCCCTCTTTAGCAGGTCCCTTCTCCTTCAAGGGGAAGTTTCTGCTGCATGTGCTTAACCCATCCCCACCCCAACCCTCCCCTTGAAGGGGAGGGAGCGACCGTGCTGCACTCAACCAGACTCACGTAACCGCGTCTGCGGTTATTAGCAGGTCCCTTCCCCTTCAAGGGGAAGGACAGGATGGGGATGGGTTCAATTCGCGCGCAATGCACTCCACCACCGAGTCCGTTTGCGTCAGTACTTCATTGTTCCAGAAGCGCACCACGCGAAATCCCGCACTCTCCAGAACGTCGGTCCGTATTGCATCCCGAACGGCTGCATCCACATGCTGGGAGCCGTCCACTTCAATGACGAGCCCGCGCTCAAGGCACACAAAATCGAGGATATACCCCTGAAAGGGATGCTGTCGGCGGAACTTCACGCCGAGTTGCCGGGCGCGCAAGTGCTGCCAGAGCATTCTTTCTGCATCGGTCATGGTCTTTCGCAAGCGATTTGCGAAAATTTTGCTCGTGGCATCCATCTGGCCGCGCATTTCACCGACACTCCTTGAAGCCCCATCCCCAC
>NZ_WTVN01000050.1 GCF_012910905.1 Aromatoleum toluvorans | reverse complement strand
GCACGTTGAACACGCCCCGAACAACCGTCTGCGCGAACCATTCCGCGAGCGCTCCGACGAAGTTCTCAGGCCGAACGTTGCCGAGGGCGATCACCGACGACGAGTTCGTCATTTATTCAGCGTCTCCCTAGCACCCCCACCCCAACCTGCAAACAGACTCCCTATTAGAAGGAACGCCCTAATGAAAGTCCTGGTCAGCGTAAAACGCGTTGTCGACCACAACGTGACGGTCCGAGTCAAAGCGGACGGGTCCGGCGTCGAGACGGCCAACGTCAAGATGAGTATCAACCCCTTCGACGAAATTGCCGTCGAAGCGGCCGTTCGCCTGAAGGAAGCAGGCATCGCGACCGAGGTCATCGCGGTCTCCTGCGGAAGTTCGCAAAGCCAGGAAACGCTGCGCACCGCCCTCGCCATCGGCGCCGACCGAGGCATCCTGGTCGAATGCGAGGGTGAGCTGCAGCCTCTGGCCGTGGCCAAGCTGCTCAAGGCGATCGTCGAGAAAGAGCAGCCGCAGCTCATCATCGCGGGCAAGCAGGCGATCGACGACGACTGCAGCCAGACCGGACAGATGCTCGCTGCGCTGTGCGATCTGCCGCAGGCGACGTTTGCGTCGAAGATCGAGTACCAGAACAACCTGCTCACCGTGACGCGGGAAGTCGATGGCGGCTCCGAAACGCTCGAGCTTGTTCCGCCCGCGATCGTCACGACGGACCTCCGTCTCAACGAACCGCGTTACGTCACCCTTCCGAGCATCGTCAAGGCGAAAAAGAAGCCGATCGACGTCATCCCGGCGAATTCGCTCGACGTCGATATCGCCACCAATCTCGAAGTCCTCAAGGTCAGCGAACCGCCCGCCCGCAAGCCCGGCGTGAAGGTTGGCGACGTGAATGCACTGATTCAAAAACTGAAATCCGAAGTCAACGTCATCTGACTCCAGGGGAATACCATGGTTGCACTCGTAATTGCGGAACATAATGATTCGGCCCTGCGCCCGACGATGCTCAACGTCATCGCGGCGGCCGCGGCTTGTAGCGGCGAGGTCCACGTCCTGGTAGCCGGAGAAGGCTGCGCAGCCGCCGCGCAGGACGCCGCGACGGTCGAAGGCGTCAGCAAGGTCCTGCTCGCCGAAGGCGCGCAGTTCGCCGGCGGGCTCGCCGAGAACATTGCGGCTCAAGTCCTGGCGATCAGCGGCGAATATAGCCACATCCTCGCCCCGGCCACGCCCTTCGGAAAGAACATCCTGCCGCGCGTCGCCGCCAAACTCGATGTGTCGCAAGTTTCCGAAATCACGAGGGTCGTTTCGGCTGATACCTTCGAACGTCCGATCTACGCCGGCAGCGCGATCGCTACCGTGCGCTCCAAGGATGCGATCAAGGTCATCACCGTTCGCACAACGTCCTTCGCGGCACAAGGCAAGAGCGCCGCTGCTGCGCCGATCGAAGCGAGCGCGCCGATCAGCGTCAGCACGCGTGCCCGTCTGGTGTCCAAGGAAAGCCTCGCCACCGATCGCCCCGATCTGACCGCCGCGAAGATCGTCGTCGCCGGCGGCCGCGGGCTGGCCTCGCGGGAGAATTTCGAGCAGCAACTTGCGCCGCTTGCGACGAAGCTTCATGCCGCAGTGGGCGCCTCCCGCGCGGCCGTCGATGCCGGCTATGCCGCGAACGACTGCCAGGTGGGCCAGACGGGGAAGGTCGTCGCGCCGCAGCTCTATATTGCGGTCGGCATCTCGGGCGCGATCCAGCATCTAGCCGGGATGAAGGACTCGAAGGTCATTGTTGCGATCAACAAGGATCCGGATGCGCCGATCTTTTCGATCGCCGACTACGGCCTTGTCGGCGACCTGAACGAGGTTCTGCCTCAGTTCACGGCAGGCCTCTAAGTTCCAGGCACCTCCCTACGGAGGTGCGCCCTTTCTCCCTGCTTTTCATATCGACGATGATGGACAAGACCCTTCCGCAATTCGGCCCCCGTGAATCCATGGAGTACGACGCCGTGATCGTCGGCGGCGGCCCGGCCGGCTTATCGGCAGCGATTCGGCTGAAGCAACGGGCCGCGTCGGAAGGGACCGAGGTCTCCGTGTGCGTGCTGGAAAAGGGAAGCGAGATCGGGGCGCACATCCTGTCCGGAGCGGTCATGGATCCGATCGCCATGACCGAACTCTTTCCGGACTGGAAGAGCCGAGGGGCGCCGCTCGATGTGGAAGTAACGGAAGATCGCTTCCTCTTTCTCACCGAGAAAAAGGCCTACAAGGCGCCCAATCGGCTTTTGCCGGAGTGCTTCCAGAATCACGGCAATTACGTCGTGTCGCTGGGCAACGTCGTGCGTTGGCTCGGCGCGCAGGCCGAGGAGCTTGGGGTCGAGATCTTCGCGGGTTTTGCCGCTGCCGAAGTGCTGTACAACGATGACGGTTCGGTCAAGGGTGTGGCCACCGGAAACATGGGCATCAACAAGCTGGGCGAGGCCTCGGCCAACTTCCAGCCCGGCATGGAGTTGCACGCCAAATACACGCTCTTCGCGGAAGGCGCCCGGGGTCACCTCGGCAAGCAGGTCATCCAGAGGTTCGATCTCCTCAAGGATCGCGATGCGCCGACCTACGCGATCGGGATCAAGGAACTGTGGGAGATCGATCCGAAGATGCATCAACCCGGCCTGGTGATCCATACCGCCGGTTGGCCGCTCGACTCCGATACCTATGGCGGCTCCTTCCTTTATCACCTGGACAACAATCAGGTGGCGGTCGGCTATGTCGTCGGCCTCGCCTATCAGAATCCCTATCTGTCACCGTTCGAGGAATTCCAGCGCTACAAGACGCATCCGGAAATCCGCAAGTTCTTCGAGGGCGGAAGGCGCCTGTCTTACGGCGCGCGAGCCATCGCGGCGGGAGGATTGCAGTCGCTGCCTAAGCTGGTTTTCCCGGGCGGCGCATTGATCGGCTGCGACGCCGGCTTCCTCAACGCATCACGCATCAAAGGCAGCCATGCCGCGATCAAGAGCGGCATGCTCGCGGCCGACGCAACCTTTGATGCCCTGCGCGCCGCCCGTCAGAGCGACGAGCTCGCCGCCTATCCCGCGGCTTTCAAGGAATCGTGGCTTCACGAAGAGCTGTACCGGGCGCGGAATTTCAAGCCCTGGATGGCCAAGGGGCTGGGTATCGGCACGCTGATGGTCGGCATCGACCAGCTCGTCCTCCGTGGAAAGGCGCCGTGGACCTTGCGTCACCGCCACGCCGACCACGAATGCCTGAAGCCGGCCAAAGAGAGCACGCCGATCGTCTATCCCAAGCCCGACGGCAAGCTCACATTCGATCGTCTGTCGTCGGTGTTCATCTCGAACACGAATCACGAAGAAGACCAGCCGGCCCACCTGACGTTGAAGAGCCGGACAGTGCCGGTCGATATCAATCTGGAAAAGTATGCGGGTCCGGAGCAACGCTACTGCCCCGCGGGCGTCTACGAGTTCGTCCGGGCCGAGAACGGTCGGGATCTGTTGCAGATCAACGCGCAGAACTGCCTGCACTGCAAGACCTGCGACATCAAGGACCCGACGCAGAATATCGTCTGGGTGACGCCCGAAGGCAGCGGCGGGCCCTGCTACCCCGGAATGTAAAATACGGCCCATCGCAGAATTCCGAGGACGGGCGCCGATCGATCGCGAGTCGCGACTCGTTGATGCGACCCGCTACCCAGCCGCCTGCACCGCAACCTGGCGATACGGCAGGGCCATGACGAGCGCCGCGCACAAGCCAGCGGAAGCGATAAAGAGTTGGCCAAGTGCAACGTGCTCGATCAGCAGGCCGACCAGGAGAGGCCCAAAAAACTGACCGGCGGACAGCAGCAGGAAGGTCAAACCGAATCCCACTGCCGGCAAGTCCTGGAAGAGTTCGAGGCTCCACATGCCGAGCACAGCGGACAGGGACATGAAAAATGCCCCAAAAAGCAAGCCGGAAATCAGGACGCCACCTGCCGACTGGCCGAGTGCGATCATCGCCATCGACGCTCCAACTCCACTGAGACACAAGCGCATTGCGGGCACAACGCCGAGCCGCTCCACAGCAGCACCGGTCGCCATGCTGGCAAAACCGGCCAGCCCGACAAGCGTCCAGAAGACCTGCCCGAATCGTGCCGCAGGCACCGGGACACCGAGCAGCGCGTAGGTCCCGCCCCCACCGGCCGTCACCAGGTCGACGGAAAAGGCCCAGTAGATCGAGGCCGCGATACCGATCAGGAAAGACACCACGAACAGACGAAGCCGGGCAGCCGTGGCGAGGGAGCCCAGGCTGGCCCGTGCAGATGGCAAGGTCCCGGCGCGCGCCGGCATTCGAGGCAGGATTGCCACGCACCAGAGCGTCGAGAGCAATCCAAATGCCGCGAACAGGCCCCACGCCACGCGCCATCTTTCGCCCAGGAGGATTGCGGCCGGGCCGCTGAGCATTACCCCGAGGCTGGTGCCGGAATTGATGACCGAATAGATCACGCGCTGTCGCGCTTCGCTCACCAGCGTTGCAATGATCTCCGAAAAGGGTGTGTAGGCAAGGCCCGGAGACACGCCGGCGATGGCCACCCCGGCTCCCAGCATGAACGGCGTCTGCGCGGCGGCGATCATTGCCATCCCGATAACGGCCGCCATGCCGCCCAACAGAACCGACAGGCGCGGCGCGAGACGTGTGGATAGATAGATGCCGGCGACGGTGATGCAGAAATAGCTGGCGTAGGAAATAGCGGCGACCAGAGCGAGCGTGGCGTCGCTCAATGCAAACGCCTCGCGAAATATTGGCAGATACAGACCATAGGCGTAGCGTGCAAGCCCGTAGCTGGTGGCAACAATGCAAAGTCCAGGTAATACAAGGCGATGGTCAAGCTTGTTCGTCATCCTTACTCCGGCGATATTGAAGTCGGCCCCCTAGCCCGCCACGGGTTGCGGGCTCCGGCCTCTTTGCTTGAACTGCCAGCCAAGGTGCGCGACCAGTGCGATGAACACCACGGCGCCGCCGATCAGCGTGCGCACGCCCGGCACTTCGTTATGAATGAGCCAGACCCACAGCGGCCCGAGCATCGGCTCTGCCACCCCGATCAGCGCGGCCAGCGCAGCGGGGATGAGGCGTACTCCGCTGACGAAAAAAGCCATGCCCAGCCCCAGATTGAGTGAACCGAACATGAAGAGCAGCACGCCATCTCTCGCATTCACCTCGTAGCTTGGTGCCATGACCGCTGCCAGGGTGCCGGCCATCAGCGTTCCCAAACAGACAGCAGGCATCATCGCCACCTCAGAATGCCGTCGTGTTATGACAATGGCAGTGGCCATGGCAACCGCGATCAACAGAGCGAGACCGTCCCCCATGGGAGACACCTGACCGCCCAGAGACGCGGAGACCATGATGCCCACGCCTGCTATCACGGCAGCGATCGCCGCCCAGGTGGAAGTTCCCACCCGTTCGCGAAAGAGCAGGAATGTCATCAGCGCGGCAATGAGGGGTACTCCCGCCTGAATCAGCATCACGTTCGCCACCGTGGTGTAGGCCAGAGCCGCCACGAAGGCTGTTGAGCAAATGGCAAAGCACATGCCGACACCTACACCCGCCCAGCCCATTGAAACGAACAGGTCGGTGGTGCGGCGCGGGCCTTCACGCCGGAGCATGAAGCAAAGCAGAAAGATCGTCGCAAACAGCGAGCGCCAGAACACCACCACCCAACTGTCGGTCACACTCAGGAAGCGCGCAATGACGCCCGCGAAACTCCACACGGTCGCTGAACCCAAAACCAGCAGAGTTCCGTTGCGCCGATCATGCACTTGTCCGGTCATCCGCTACGTCCGGCCTTGAATGCGAGCGAGTACCCGATCGAGCGCATTTGCATAATGACCGTACGCGCCGCGGGACGAAAGCTCCGCATGCACCTGTTCATTGAGGCCGCCAGGCGTCATGAGATAGTCGATCATCTGCGGGAACGACTGCCCGGTTCGAGTCGTTTCGTGCGCCAGACCCACGCTGTAACCGGACAGAAAAGCGCGCGCCGACTTGTACGGGAGTCCCTGCTGCGTCAGCCACGATGCCTGAGCTTCCAGCACCGCGTAGAAGCTCGCCATCGTCGCCGTTACGGCATGGAGCGCGTCGAACTGGTGTTCGCTTTCGACCTCGACCGCCTTGCCTAGCGCAGAGAACAGCGATCTAGCGACTTCGTCGGGCGGATAGATCGCTGTACAGCCTTTGCCGTCCGCGACGGCCGGCAACGGTACCGCGCGAGCAAGCTTGCGTGCAGGGCGAAGCAGCCGATTCAGTTCCTCGACCGGTGTCCCGGGAACGAAGGAAATGACGTGGTGCCGCGCTTCGAAATGAAGCTCCCGCAACACATCGGCGACGATTTGCGGCACGACGGCGATACATACCACGTCCGAGGAGTCGAGCACTTCCTGATTGCTCGCACACGTCTGGACGCGCGGATCCAGGGCGGCAAGTTCTGCGGCCGTTGCGGCGTTGCGCGGAGACAGGAATATCCGATCGAACGACCAGCTGGAACGGATGAGGCCGGTGACGATAGCTTTCGTGATGACGCCGGTACCGATAAATCCAAGACGCATTTGGGTTCTCTCGTGGTTAAGGGTGTCGTATACACAGTCAGGTGCGCTACATGCTGTTCCGGTGCCTTGCGCAAACCATTTTGGCTTCCGCCCGGAAGGGAAGTCTAACGGCAGGAAAATGGGCCGCCGAATAACACAAGCCGCTCTTATGGTAAAAACAAGCACCGGTTGGATTTTGCTTTACTTCGGGACAATACTTTCGCAGCGCCGGCGACCTGATTTGTTCCCACAGCGAAACCTGGAGCTCGCTGCCGATGATGGGCCCTGCAGCTTGCGCAGGCATCCGCGGGCCATCGGTGTGTTCCAGCAGGCCGCCCGGAGCCGAAAATTCAAACGGAATGCATAAGGATTTTCGATATTTTTGATAAGTGAAGGCTCTAGAACAATTGCTCAAGTCATTTCCCGCTAGTCTGGCATCGCCCTGACTCTCCGCTCTTGTACCTCGTTCCGCAGTAACGTTAAGTGCCCCCCGATTCTTCCGTAGGAGTGCTAATTCAATCATGAAGCTTGGCGTTCTAGGAGTTGGAGATCTCACCGAAAAAATGGTGCGGGGATTGCGTCGCAGCGGAAGCGACATAACCATCATCCTTTCTCCCAGAAATCGAGACAGGGCATATGGGCTTGCGAGAGATTTAAGTTGCGAACTGAGGGAGTCAAATCAAGCTGTAGCAGATGCGTCGGACGTGTTGCTCATAGGCGTACGTCCAGGACAACTCGAAGAGCTCGCCAGAGAAGTTTCGCTGAGGCCCGGCCAGCCGCTGATCTCGGTCGTTATTGGCGTGCCGGTAAGTGATTTGCAGCGACTATTTGGAGCAAGGGACTGCTCTCGGGCCATGCTTTCCGCCGCATCGGAAATCAATCGTTCAACGGTTGCGGTCTTTCCCGCAGAATCGATAGCCGCAAGATTGCTAGCGCCGCTGGGAAATGTTGTTCGTCTAGCGACAGAACGGGACTTCGAACTTGCCACAGTCGGTGCCTGCATCAACGGATGGCTCTACTTTCTGATTCACGAACTGCAACAATGGTTCTGTGACAAGGGTTTCCCCCCGGAGCGTGCGAAAGATTTGGTGTTAAGCAGCATTGAAGACTGCACTGCCTATTCGCGCTACCAAACGTCGCTCTCCACGGGTGAAATCGGCGCCTCGATCGCAATACCCGGCACGTTCACAGCACAGGGGATGGAGGTGTTGACGCAGCTCCGCGCTAACGCAGCATGGAGAGCCGCCTGCGATCGGGTGTTCGAACAGCTGATCGCGAAGCAAGGTTGAATTTTTGTTTTGAAATTGCAACGGTTTCAAGGATGAACGTAAGATGACTCGCCCGCTCTTGAATACGCTGGCTGACACCACGTGGGATGTCGTAGTGATTGGCGCCGGCGCGGTAGGTTGTGCGACCGCGCGTGAATTGGCCGGACGCGGTTTCAACACTCTCCTTGTCGACCGCGCCGACATCGGGGCGGGCACGTCGTCGAGATCCAGCCGGATGCTCTATTCCGGCGTCGGATATCTGGCGCCGACCTTTCCACTGTGGCAAATACCCTTTCGGCCGATCCCCGTGCTGCAGCGGTTTCTATACGCGCGGAACATCATGCACTGTCGAGCCGAGCTGGTTGCAGATATGCCACAACGGCTGACGAAGCACCGTTTCCATTACCCATTTCGCAAGGGCGACCAGTATCCCCGCTGGCTGATCGGGTTCGGATTTCGGCTTATGGAAAACGTGGCCAGCCGCAATGTGCCTCTGGCGTATCGCGAGCTTCCGTTCGAACAGGCGGCCAAGGAGAGCGGCATGATCGCAGCCTTGGGCGGCCAGCTTTCCGGCGTCGGGATATTTGAAGAGTACATGTATGACTGGCCCGAACGGATCTGTGTGGACACGGCACTGGACGCGGAGAAGCGCGGCGCCACCATCCGCACATACGCCAGTGTGTCGGAGATTGAAAGGCGAGATTCGTTGTGGCACATCACGTTGGACGACCAGGCACCTGAGACGACGGGACGTGTTTGCATCAAGGCGCGGACGCTCGTCAATGCCGCGGGCCCGTGGGTGGACCGGGTGCCGGGTAGCCGTGCGAACGGCGGGGCCAAACGCGTCGTCGGAAAGAAGGGCGTCAATGTCATGATACGGCTTCCGGATGCCTGGCGCGGCCAGGGACTGGAAGCTTTTTCAAGCAAGGGAGAGCCGTTCTATGTCTTCCCGTGGGGTGAATACCATTTCATCGGCCCGACCGAGGCTGTAGTCACCGAGAACCCGGATGATGTTCGCGTCTTGGATGCAGAAGTTGACTACATTCTGCGCGAAGCGAACCTGCTATTCCCGAACCTTCGTCTGTCGCGCAAAGATGTGCACCATTGCTGGTGCGGCGTGCGCCCCATGTCGACGCTCGATGGCGAAACGGTCAGCTTGCCCGTGCGCGCCATTGAAGACCCCCAAATGCCGGGGATGGTCACTGTAACCGGTTCGTACATCATGATGCACCGGCACGCGGGGCGTCTGGCCGCCAAGTCAATCGAAAGATTCTTGGGGAAGCGAGGAGCCCCGCCTAAAGGGATGCTGAATCGCGTGTCAGTTTCGGAAAACCTTGAACAGATCGTCAAGCACGAACATGTCGTGCGTCTTGGCGACTTGATCCGACGCCGCTTGTCCGACGGCTTGAATCCTTCACTGGGGCGCGAGCGAGCCGAAGAACTGTCCCATATTGCCGCAGGGGTACTAGGGTGGTCGGAATCGCGGCGGCAGGAAGAGTTGCGCCACTTTGAGAGCGATACGGACATGGTCTACCAACGGTGCTGATACGGTATTCCTTCCATAAGCAGCGCACATGCTTTGTATCGAACTGACTGAACGAAGTTGGGCGGCGAATTCTTCCGCTTACTCTTGACCTCGCACTACGGCGACCTGCAGCCCTGGCGATAGATGGTGCCTGCATACGAACCTTGCCGTGATCGAACCCGTGCTAAACATCGTTTGGCACATTACTGGATGCGTAGGAGCAGGCGATGGGATTCAAGAGAACCTTTCACGCAGTAGAAGTGCATTCCGGAGAACCCATGCGGGTCATCACCGGTGGAGTGCCGCATATCCCCGGGAACAGCGTGTACGAGCAGATGAAATGGCTCGAAAGGAACGACGACCAGGTCCGCATGCTCATGCTGCGCGAGCCGCGCGGCTATCCTCCGCTGTGCTGCAATCTCATCGTTCCGCCCAAGCATCCCGATGCCGTCGCCGGCTACATCATCATGGAGCAGACGGAATATCCCGTGATGAGCGGCGGGAACACGATTGCGGTCGCGACCGTCCTGCTCGAAACCGGCATGATCCCGATGCAGGAGCCGTTCACGGAATTTCAACTGGAAGCGCCCGCGGGACTGATCGGCATCAAGGCCGAGTGCCGCGACGGAAAGGTCGTACAAGTCACGTTCAAGAACGTGCCGGCATTCGCGGTGCACCTCGATGCGGTGATCGACGTTCCCGAATTGGGAAAGGTGACCGTCGATGTGGGCTGGGGCGGCATGTTCTACGTCATCGCGGACGTGCGGCAATTCGACTGGATCAAGCTGCAACCCGACCACGGCCGCGAGATCTCACGCGTCTCCTCCCTGATCCTGAAGGCCGCCCAGGATCAGCTGCCCGTCGAACATCCGGATTACCCCGGCGTGGGCATCACCATCTCCCAGCTTTCCGGTCCGACGGATAACCCGAAGGCTGACTGGAAGAATGTAGTGACCGTCGCGAGCGGCCCGGTGGATTTCGACAATCCGGCCACCTGGACCGGAGCGCTCGACCGCTGCCCGTGCGGCACGGGCACCTGCGCGAAGATGGCCACGTTGCATGCCAAGGGAAAATTGAAGCTGAACGAGCCGTTCCGCCATGAAGGCATCTTGGGAACGACCTTCACGGGCCATCTGGTCGAAGAGGTGCAGATCGGCAAGCACCGCGGGGTGGTGCCGACGATAGGCGGTCAGGCCTGGATCTACGGCTACAACACCTATGTTCTCGACCCCACCGATCCCTTCCCGAACGGCTTCACGATCGGCGATATCTGGGCCTAGTCCCTCCCTCCTGCCCTGCCTTCGCGGGAACACATGCAGCATCACTCGTATCGGAGCCGACATGCCCAACACGGTTAACATCAGTATCGAAACCGCACTCGACCTGTGCAAGCGCGCGGCTCTCGCGCAAGGAGCATCGGAGTACGTCGCCGCATCGCTCGCTGCAGCGACCGTTGCCGCTGAAGCGCGAGGCCAGGCATCCGTCGGGATCCGGCATTTTCTCGACTACCTCGATGCCATGGCGGATGGGCGTCTCGACGGCGCCGCGCGTCCCAGCCTGAGCCGGCCAGCGCCGGCCGTCATCGCGTCCGACGCGCATCGCGGCATTGCGCATCTCGGATTCGATCTCGCCTTCGAAGATCTGGTGACGACCGCGAAGAGTTTCGGGCTTTCGCTATTCACCCAGCGCAATGCCTACACCTGCGGCGCGCTTGGCTACTTCGCCGAACGCCTGGCACAGAAGGGACTGGTCGCATTGGCCGCCGGGAATGCAAACGCCCTCCTCGCCGCCGGCGGGTCCCGGAAACCGGTATACGGCACCAATCCGCTGGCATTCGCAGCGCCTCAGCAAGATGGACCGCCGCTACTCGTCGACCAGGCTTCCAGCGCCACCGCGTTCGTCAATATCCGCGCCGCGGCTGCGGCCGGGAAGCCATTGCCCGCGGGATGGGCCCTCGACGAGGCGGGCGAACCGACCACGGACGCGACTGCCGCGCTCACGGGCGCACTACTGGCTTTCGGCGGGAACCGCGGCGGCAACATCGCGCTGATGGTCGAGATTCTTGCCACGATGTCCGGCGGCAACTGGTCGCTGGACGCTCCGTCGTTTCTCGAAGGCACTCAAAGTCCCGCTGTCGGCATGCTGGTCGTTGCCATCAACCCGACGGTCCTCGATGCGGATTTCACCTCACGCCTGTCGGCACAGCTCGATCGCCTTCACCGCGACTACAAGGTCTTCGTGCCGGGGTACGAAAAGGCCGAGGCACTGAGAGCGTCGAGCACCAACGGGATGGCAGTGGATGAAGAACTGATCCGGAAGCTGCAAGGCTATTGAGAGGTCCCGGGCCCTGTCGCGGGAAATGTGAACAGGGCCTCCTCCGGAATACCGATGATACGTGCGATGTCGGGCGCGAGTTGCCGTTGCGCGACCTCGGACACGATGTTCCGGATGTCATTGGGAATCGACCCCAGCTCGTCGCGTCGCCACAGCATGTAGAAGGTCCGCTCCAGGGGCGGGCAAATCTTCCGGCCGTAATGCAGGGTGTTCAACGGGAGCACCGTGACATCGGGCAGATGGTGGCGCGACTGCCAGAGGCAAAGCGGCGTGATAAGCGCCCAGCCGAGTCCCGCTGCAACCAGGCTCAGCAGCGGGTCCGTCGCATCGAACTCGAAGCTGCGCTCGAGTTCGACACCTATTCCGTCGAAGTAGGCCTGGATCTGCTCGCCGATCTTCGAGCGCAGGCTGTAGCGAATGAATTGCAGCCGCTTGGCCAATTGCGCGACGTCCTCGGTCTCCTGCCTCGGAAAGCGGCGCGGCAGGACCACGAAGTAGTTCTCGGAAAACAGGCGCTGACGGGTGATGCCGGTGCGCTTCGTCGCCCCCATGGTCGTGATCGCCACGTCGATCTGGCGCGTGTTCATCTGCTCGTCCAGCACCGGCGTGATGCCCGACCACAGGGTGATTTTCGAGGACGAACTCGACAGCCCTTTCACAAGCTGCGGGCAGATGGTCGCAGCGAACGAATCGACACATCCGATGCGTACCGTCGTCCCTTTCGCCCGCGCGACGTTACGCGCATTGACCACGATCTGGTTCGCCTGTTCCAGCAGGCGACAGGCATCGTCGTAGAGGCGCAGCCCGGCGGGCGTGGGACGCGCCGGCCGAAACGTGCGGTCCAGCAGCGAAATGCCGATGGACTCTTCCAGCGCCTGGACGTGCTGCGACACCGCCGCCTGGGACACCCCGAGGTGCACAGCCGCCCGCGACACCGACTCGAATTCAACGACGGCGACCCAGCTTTGCATCAGGTCGAGGGGAGGACAGGTGGTCATCGCGGGCGTCCGGATTCGCAAGGGGAGCATGTCGGATGTCCAAATATAGCGTTGAATCGGTAAGCCGGGAACGAGACTTCACGTCCCGATGACACGGCTCGACCCGCATCCGTCGGGATGCGGGTCGAGCACAGGGCGCTGAAGCAGCCCCTGGGAAGGGAACGGAACTACGCTGCCTCCTCCGTCAGCATCATCAGCTGGGTATTGCCCCCCGCGGCGCTCACGTTGATCGACGTCGCGCGTTCCCGGACGAGGTAGGACCAGTCGTAGGCCCCGTCGCTATCCGAAGTGACGACCGACACCACGTTGCGACAAGCCGACCGGGTGCGTTTGCACAAGGACGCCAGGGCCTCGCCCTTCAGGTCCGTCAGGATGAGCTGCGGCTGAACGGCAGCGATCTTGTCGGCGCTGCGTGCGATGTCGCTATCCACCAGGACGCACCGGGCATCACCGACGATCCCCTGCAAGGTCTCGGCAAGCTTCGACCGGGGCAGCAACGCGGTATTGCCGAAGGCCATTGCGGCGAGCATCTGCTGCGCAAGGTTCTCGTCCGACTCGGCCACGCAAAGAACCCGGCCCGCAGGAAGGAGCTCCAGGGTGTTCTCCTCCCCCGCAGGAGCCGGCAACCCGAACGGCGTATTTGCAACGATGAGGCTGTTCAGCTTATCCACATGGCGGCCGATACGCTTCCTGCCCTCCTCCGCGATGCCCGCGCTCCGGGCCGACGCGTCACGGACTGCCTTCAGCAAGGTCACCCTTTCGTCGATGGCATTGCGTTCAAACGCTTTGCGACCGACCATCTTCTTACCCTCCTCGATGACCGGGACCTCGTAGAACTTGTCGCTCGACCACTGTGCAGTACGCGCGAAGGGACCGTTGTCACCGCTCCACACTGCAGGCAAGCCCTTCACCAACCGGTACAGGGTGATCGGCCCGTCGGCCTTCGGGCCGGTCCCGCCGGCGCTCATGCCTCCGGTCGGGTGCATTCCAGCCGCCGCCGCATGGACGGCACGGTTGATATGGACGTTGTCGGCGCGCGCCATGGAAAGCACTTTTCCGGCGGTTTCGTTGATGCGGGTGTGCAGCCCCAGGGCCGTGGCGCGCGTGCGCTCGTTCAGGATCGTCAGCAGGCGCTCCAGCTGTCCCGACTTCCAGCGCACCACGTGCAGCACGGGCCCGGTGATCGCCTGGTCGATTTGTTCGATCGCATCGAGATCACCGAGATCGATGATGGCGGGCGCGACGAAGCGGCCCTTCGCGCACTCGTCGCTCACGGGTGCACGCACGACGTCGAAGCCCTTGTCGGCCATCTTTCGGACATACTCGCCGAAAGCCTGCTGGATCTCCTTCGTCGCAACGGGACCAATGTCCGTCGACGCGTGGGACGGCTGTCCGACCACGCGTTCGCGCAGCATGCTGCGCAGCATCTTCAGCACCTTTTCCGCCGTCGAGTCCTGCAGGCAGAGCAGGCGCAGTGACGAAGCGCGTTGACCGGCGCAGTCGAATGCCGAGTTGATCGCGTCGGAGATCACCTGCTCCGGCAGTGCCGAGCTATCGACGATCATCGAGTTGAACCCGCCGGTCGTCGCGACAAAGACGGGGGCGTGAGAGGCCGCTGCCAGCATTGCGCCGATTGCCCTGGCAACATCCTGCGATCCCGAGAACAGGACCGCCGCCACTCGGGCATCCCGGGTCAAAGCCTGCCCGATCGTGCTGCCCGCTCCGGGAAGGTATTGCAGCGCCGGTGCCGGGATTCCTGCCCGATGAAACAAGCGGACCGCCTCGAAGGCGACCAGCGGCGCACACGAGGACGGTTTCGCCAGCACCGGATTTCCGGTGATCAGCGCTGCGGCCGCCTGGCCCACAAGGGTGGACAAGGGCGCGCTCGCCGGTGAGATCGACACGACGACGCCGAGCGGCTGGGCCTGCCGGAGCTTGCCGTCCGTATCGGCCTGGTGCGCGTAGAGGCGGCACAAGGCGACTGCCTGCCGCACTTCCTGCGCGGCTTCCTGCAAGGTCATCCCGCTCTCGCGGACGAGGATCGCGCCGAGGCGGTTGGCCTCGCGCTCCAGCAGATCACCGACCGCGCGCAGCTTTTCGATACGCTCTTCGAACGGACTCTGCGCCCACGTAGCACCCGCAGTGGCTGCGAACCCGAACGCGGCGTCCACCGTTTCGACGAGGCTTTCGCAAACGCTGCCGACCACGACGGTTTCGTCGCTCGGGCTGTAGATGCAACGGGCCACGCCCTTGTTCTCGATGTGCTCGCCGAGCAAGGGCTCGGCGTTGATCCGGTGCGCGCCCAGGTCGGCCAACGCCTTCTCGAAGTCGGCAGAGCCGGCGAGCTGCACCGCAGCCGCATTCTTGCGTCCGGGCAGCAAGGCGGGAGGCAGCATGATTTTCGGGTGAGGTTTTCCACCGGTGCGCGCCGCGCGGGCGACCGGATCCTCGACGATCTCGGCGATGCTGATTTCCGGCTTGACGATCTGGCTGACGAAGGAACTGTTGGCCCCGTTCTCCAGCAGCCGGCGCACGAGATAGGCCAGCAGGGTTTCATGTGGCCCGACCGGCGCATAGATCCGGCAACGACGGCCGAGGTTGCCATCGCCGACGACCTGGTCGTAGACGGTTTCACCCATGCCGTGCAGGCACTGGAATTCGTATTCCTTGTTGCCGCCGAGCGTGTGAATCGCGGCAATCGAGAAGGCGTTGTGCGTGGCAAATTGCGGGAAGACCGCATCCTGCGCTTCCAGCAAGTGCTTCGCGCACGCGATGTAGCTGACGTCGGAATGGACTTTGCGGGTGAAGACCGGGAACTCGTCGGTTCCTTCGGTCTGGCAACGTTTGATTTCGGTGTCCCAATACGCGCCCTTCACCAGGCGCACCAGGATTTTGCATTGATTCGCACGGGCGAGCCCGATCACCCAGTCGACCACGGCCGTGCCGCATTTCTGGTAAGCCTGCACCGAAATGCCCAGCCCGTTCCAGCCCTTGAGCTCCGGCGCAGACGCCAGCCGCTCCAGCATTTCGATCGTGAGATCGAAGCGGGCCGCATCTTCCTGGTCGAGATGGAAGCCGATATTCCATTTCTTTGCGGCGCAGGCGAGTTGCAGCAGTTTCGGGTACATCTCTGCAATCACCCGCTCGCGTTGCACCACTTCGTAGCGCGGATGCAGGCCGGTCAGCTTGACCGAAACGCCGTGTCCCATGATCGGGCCCTGATGCTTCGCGCTCTTTCCGATCTCTTCGATCGCATGCCAGTAGGCGTCGAAGTACGCTTGCGCATCCTCCTGCGTCAGCGCGGCCTCTCCCAGCATGTCGTACGAGTAGCAATAGCCGCGCGATTCGCGCTCCTTGGCCACACGGATGGCTTCCTCGATCGTTTCGCCCGTCACGAACTGCTTGCCGAGCATCAGCATCGCGAAGGACACGCCACCGCGGACGACGGCCTCGCCGCCTTTGCGCAGCACGCTTGACAGGGCTTCCAGCAGTACCGAGTCGTCCGGCTGCTTCAACACCTTGCCGGTAAACAGGAGGCCCCATGCGGTCGCGTTCACGAACAGCGACGGCGACTTGCCAAGATGCGAGCGCCAGTCGCCATCGACGATCTTGTCGCGGATCAGCCTGTTCCGCGTTTCGACGTCGGGGATACGCAGCATCGCTTCCGCGAGGCACATCAGGGCGATGCCTTCGCGGCTGTCCAGCGAGAACTCCTGCGTCAGCAGATCGATGCTTCCCGCATTGATGCGCGCCTTGCGCACCCCTTCGGCGAGCTGTCCTGCCAACGCCTGCGCCTTCTTCAGCTGCTCCGGGCTCAAGCGGGCCTCTTTCATCAGCCCATTGACGACGACTTCCTCCTCGAGCGCGGATACATCCCGGATCCGCTGGCGAAGCGTCTGAAGATCGCTCCGCGTGTCGGCACTTGTCATCTGCTCATCTCGTTCGAAAACTTCGGCTGCCATTTGATGCTTCTCCAATTCGTGAACGCTCGGGGCGATTTCTTTGAATTTCGATCGACGATGCGGGAACTAGGACGCGTTGCCGCGCAGGCGTTCGGTCCGGCGGCGCAGCAACTCCAGGGTCACCAACAGCACCGTCGATAGCGCGACCAGCACCGTCGCGACCGCCAGGATCGTCGGGCTGAGCTGCTCACGTATGCCCGACCACATCTGCCTGGGCACCGTGCGCTGATCCGCCGAGGTCAGGAAGAGCGCGACCACCACTTCGTCGAACGAGGTCGCGAACGCAAAGAGCCCGCCCGACACCACCCCCGGGAAGATGATCGGGAGCTTGATCTGCCAGAACACGCGCATCGGCGAAGCGCCCAGGCTGCGCCCCGCCCGGCTGAGCGTCTCGTTGAACCCGGCCAGCGTCGCCGTCACCGTGACGACGACGAAGGGAACGCCGAGCGCGGCGTGCGCGAGGGTCAGGCCCAGCAGACTGCTCGTCAGGCCCAGGGGGCTGAACGCGAAGTAGACGCCCACGGCCGTGATGATCACCGGCACGATCATCGGGGAGACGAGCACCCCCGTGATCCATACGCTCCCCTTGAGCTTCGGATTCATGAGCCCCAGCGATGCCAGCACCCCCAATACCGTCGCCAGGGTGGTCGAGGCGAAACCGACGATGAGCGTGTTCTTCAGCGCCAGCGTCCATTCCTCGCTTCCGAAGAACTCCTCGTACCAGCGAGTGCTCCAGCCGGACATCGGGTAGGTGAAGTAAGGCTCCGCATTGAACGACAACGGCATCACCACAAGGATCGGAAGCAGCAGGAAAACCAGGATCGCCAGCGAAAGCGCCACGAAGGAGATCCGGCCGGCTTTGCCCCAGATCGACACGTATGCAGGAAATTCGAACATTGCATTACCCCAGTTTGGCGCCGCGACCGCCGGTCAGTCGGACAAACACTGCGTAGAGCAGGAGAACGCCCACGAGCAGCATCGAAGCGAGAGCGCTGGCAAGCCCCCAGTTCAGGGTCGTATTCACGTGATTGGCGATGTAGTAGCTGGCCAACTGGTCGCTGGGCCCGCCGACGATTGCCGGCGTGATGTAGTAGCCGACCGCAAGGATGAAAGTGAGCATCCCGGCAGCGGCGACCCCGGGCAGCGTCTGCGGGAAATACGCCTGGAAGAACGCCCGGATCGGCCCCGCGCCGAGCGATCTCGCCGCTTTCACGTAGATCACGGGCACGCCCTTCATGACGCTGTACAGGGACAGGATCGCGTACGGCAGCAGGATATGGGTCATCGCCACCAGCACGCCGAACCGGTTGTAGATCAGTGCAAAACCGTCTTCCGTCACGCCCAGCCTGATCAGCAGCGCGTTGATGACGCCGTTGCTCTGCAAGGCCACCACCCAGGCGGTCGTGCGGACCAGGATCGACGTCCAGAAAGGCAGCAGCACCATGATCATGAACAGGTTGCTGTAGCGCGCCGGCAGTGCGGCCAGGAAGTACGCGACGGGGTAGCCCAGCAGCAGGCAGATCACGCTGACCGAGAGGCTGACCACCGCGGTACGCACGAAGACGTCCCGATACAGGCGCTGGCCCTCCGGCTGCTGCACGATCTCCCCGCGCTCGTCGCGAGTGAAGTCCAGCGCCTTGATGTAGTAGCCGAGCGTCCAGGGGCTAGCCGCGTATTTCAGCGTCGACCAGGTGGCCACCGCGCCCCAGCGGCTGTCGATCGAGACCAGCTTGTCACGCCAGGTCGCCCCTTCGACCGTGTCGAGCTTGTTCGCCGTCTTCAGGATCAGGGTGCGCATTCCGGGCTGGTCGATGTTCAGGCGCTTGGCCACGCGGCTGGCGCCGTCGGTCGGCCGGCTCGCCGCGAGGTCCTTCGCGAAGGTCGCGAAGATTTCCTCATCCGGCACCTCGCCTCCAGCCGGCTCCCACTCCCGTAGCATGGCCGCCGCGCGCGGCAGCTCATCGCTCAGGGTCGGATCGGTGAAACCCTTTACCAGCAGCGCCCCGATCGGCAACAGGAAGCAGATCAACAGGAACGCGAACAGCGGCAAGATCAGAAGGTAGGCCTTCACCTGTTCCATCCGCTCCGCACGGCGAAGTTTCGACTTGAGACTCCGGCCCCCGGTCACGTGAGCGTCGCCCATGGGAATGCCTTCAGATAGAGAAATCGTGGTGTTCATGTGACGTGGCCCACCCTCTGAATGTCAGACAAAGGAACGCGCCGATTACCGCGCGAGCCAGACCGCGAACTTCTGGTTCAGATCGTCGGCATGATCGGCCCAGAAGGCGGAGTCGGAATCGAGCGCGCCTTTCACGTTTTCAGGTGCGGTCGGCAGGAACTTCACCACCGCCGGATCGACGTGCGCGAGCGACGACTGACGCAGAGGACCATAGGAGGTCGCGTTAGCCATCGACGCCAGAGCCTCGGGCTGGGTCGCATGACGCACGAACTCCTTGGCCGCCTTCAGGTTCTTGGTTCCCTTGACGATCACGAAGCCCTCGATATGGCGGAGCTGGCCGTCCCACACGTAGCCGAACGGCTTCTTGTCGGCCGAGATCGCCGCGAAGATGCGTCCGTTGTAGGCACCGGCCATCGCCACTTCACCGTCAGCCAGAAGTTGCGGGGCCTGTGCGCCGGTTTCCCACCACACGATCGAGGACTTGATGGTGTCGAGCTTCTTGAAGGCGCGTTCGACCCCTGCCGGGGTCGCCAGAGTCTGGTACACCTGGCCGGGCGCAACGCCGTCCGCCATCAATGCCCACTCGAGGGCGCCGTCCGGCGATTTCTTGAGGGCACGCTTGCCCGGGAATTTCTTCAGGTCGAAGAAGTCGGCGACTTTCGCAGGGGCTGCGCCTTTGAACTTGTCCTTGTTGTAGACAATGACGTCCGCCCACATGTTGTTGCCTGCCAGGCACTCGTTGAAGGCACCCGGAAGGTAGTCATCCTTGCCGGAGCGGCCGTCTTTTGCGGGGGCGAGGTCGGTGGCAGCGATCTTTTCGAGCAGGCCTTCGTCGCATGCACGCATCGCATCCGACAACTGCATGTCGACGACGTCCCAGGTAACGTTGTTGGTCTGCACCTGGCTGCGCACCTGCGCCACACCACCGTTGTAGCTGTCGACCTTGACCTTGACGCCCGATTTGGCGGCAAACGGCTTGATGACGCTCGGCTCCTGCGACGCCTGATACGACCCACCCCAGGAGACGAAGGTCAATTCACTTGCATGCGCGGTCATGACCGAGCCGACGAGGGCCGCGAGACCGATGATTTTTGCTTTTTTCATTGTATTTCTCCTCCGATTGATGAAACGAACAGCAACTCTCCAGAAGAAGCGGACTACCGCAGCGCTCGGCACCCGTCCGCCATCCAGCCGACATCGATCCCGTCGCCGACGCGAACCCTGCGGTTCATGCCGTCGTTCGGCACTTTCACGATGAAATCGTCGTGGCCGCACACCACCATCACGATGCGCAGGTGATCGCCGTAATAGATCAGGTCCTTCACCCCGCCGTGGAACACGTTGTCGCATTGACGCGCGCCCTCCCCGATCGTGATGCGCTCGGGGCGAAGCGAAATGCCGGCGGTCGAGCCGACCGCAATGCCGGAACCCGCTGATGCACGAACGCTGCCGCCGTGCGGCAATTCGACGACGCAGCCGTGATCGTGCATTTCCGAAACCGTGCCCTTGAGTTCGTTGTTCTCACCGATGAACCGAGCGACGAACGCGTTCTCCGGTTGTTCGTACAGCTCCGAGGGCGGCGCCAGTTGCTGGATGATTCCGTTGTTGAACACCGCGATGCGATCCGACATCGTCATGGCTTCACCCTGGTCGTGGGTGACGTACACGACGGTGAGCCCGCTCTCCTCGTGAATGCGCTTGATCTCGTACTGCATCTGCTCGCGCAATTGCTTGTCGAGCGCTCCGAGCGGCTCGTCCATCAACACCAGGGCGGGCTCGAAGACCAGCGCCCGGGCCACCGCGATCCGTTGCTGCTGGCCGCCGGAGAGTTGTGCGGGCATGCGGTTGGCGAATGACTGCATGTTGACCATCGCCAGGGCCTTCTTGACCCGCTCGCCCGCTTCGGAGCACGGAACCTTGCGCACCTTCAGCGGGAACGCGAGGTTCTCGGCCACCGACATGTGCGGGAACAGCGCGTAGCTCTGGAACACCATGCCGATATTGCGGCGCTCGGGCGGGATGCGGTTGATCGGCTTGCCCTTGAGCAGGATTTCCCCGTGCGTGGCCGTCTCGAAACCTGCGAGCATCATGAGGCAGGTCGTCTTCCCGGACCCCGACGGTCCCAGCATCGTGAGGAATTCGCCGGTCCTGATATCGAGGTTCAGGTTCTTGACGACCAGCGTTTCGCCGTCGTAGGTCTTTTGAACGTTCTTGAATGAAACAATGGTCGACATGGCATATCGCTCCGGTGAATTAGTCTCCTCACTACCCGCGCGTCACGCGCCGAATTGCCAGTCGCGTGTCGGCAGGTAGGTTTCCTTGATCACGCGGGGCGAGGTCCAGCGCATCAGGTTCATCCAGGAGCCCGCCTTGTCGTTCGTGCCACTGCCGCGCATGCCGCCGAAGGGCTGCTGGCCAATCATTGCCCCGGTCGGTTTGTCGTTGATGTAGAGATTGCCGGCGGCATTGGCCAGTGCATCTTCGGCGGCGTGAAGGGCGAAGCGGTCGTTGCAGAAGATCGAACCCGTCAGCGCGTAGGGGCTGGTGTCGTCGATGAGCCGCAGCGTGTCGGTCCAGTCCTTGTCGTCATAGACGAAGATCGTCAGCACCGGCCCGAACAGCTCGTCCTGCATCAATGCGTGACGCGGGTTGGACACCTGGAGCACCGTGGGCGCGACGAAATAGCCCGGCTCGCTCCACGTCTTGCCGCCGGCGATGAACGTCACCTCTCGGTCATCGCGCGCTTCGGCCAGACGACGATCGAGCTTGTCGAAGGACGCCTTGCTGATGACCGCGCCCATGAAGGTCTTCGGGTCGGCGACGTCACCCACGGTCAGGACGCTGAGCCGCTCCTGCAGCTGGGCGCGCACGCGCGGCCACAGGCTGGCCGGAACGTAGGCTCGCGAGGCGGCGCTGCATTTCTGCCCCTGATATTCGAAGGCGCCGCGGATCAGCGCGATCGAGAGGGCGTCGACATCCGCGGAGGGATGCGCGAGGACAAAGTCCTTACCCCCCGTCTCGCCGACCAGTCGCGGCATCGAACGATAGGCCTCGATGTGGGTGCCCACGTGCTTCCACAGCGACTGGAACACGGCCGAGGAGCCGGTGAAATGGATACCCGACAGGTGCGGCGACGAGAGCGCAACACGCGTGGTGATTTCCGGGTTGCCCGGAACGAAATTGATCACACCCGCGGGAAGTCCGGCTTCTTCGAGCGCCTCGAAGAAGATGTAATTGGCGAGCGCCGACTTCTCCGACGGTTTCCACAGCACGACGTTGCCCATCAGCGCCGGCGCGGTCGTCAGGTTTGCGCCGATGGCCGTGAAGTTGAAGGGCGAGACGGCGTAGACGAAGCCTTCCAGCGGGCGCCAGTCGGCGCGGTTCGCCGCGGTGGGGACCGACAAGGGCTGCTCGGCGTAGATGCGCTGGGCGTTGTAGGCGTTGAAGCGCAGGAAATCGATCAATTCGCAGGCGCTGTCGGGTTCGGCCTGGTCGATCGTCTTGCTCTGCCCGAGCATGGTTGCCGCATTGATCTTGATGCGCAGGCGGCTTGCGACGATGTCGGCCGCACGGTGCAGGATGGTGGCACGGCTGGCGAACGGAAGATTTGCCCAGTCACGCGCAACGCTCAGCGAATTGGCGATCGCTTCGCCGACCTGCGCCTCGCTCGGACGATGGATGCGGGCGATAATTCGCTGATGGTCGTGAGGGGCACGGACCTCGTCCACAACCTCCGAATAGATCCGCTTCCCGCCGATGACAGCCGGAATATCGACGATCTCGCGCTGCGACAAGGCGGTCGCAAGCTGCTGCGCCGCCTGCGTGCCGACGCCAAAATCCATCTCGGGTTCGTTGGACGGGAACGGAAACTTCGGGACTGAATTCACGGTGACTCCTCACTTTATCTAGTAGGCGACGTTCTTTACGATGCGCGGTCGCCACTCCTTCACGGTTCGCAAGCGGGGTCGAGGCAATCGCAACCTTGAGCCCACACCCCCGGGGTAAAACCTTTTCCCGAAGGGCTCTTGCCACATGCG
Source organism: Aromatoleum toluvorans (assembly GCF_012910905.1). Taxonomy (GTDB): domain Bacteria; phylum Pseudomonadota; class Gammaproteobacteria; order Burkholderiales; family Rhodocyclaceae; genus Aromatoleum; species Aromatoleum toluvorans. Next base: position 1,882 of record NZ_WTVN01000050.1, on the reverse strand, counting down.
GTATCGGAAGCCCGCAGGGAAATCCATACCTTGATCCGGAGTCTAGTCCCGCGATCCAGAGCAGCCTTTGTTAGCGTCAAAGCTTATGGATTGCATCAGCCATTCTGATCAAAGGGCACCATTCCGGTGATTGCCGCGGCATGAATTGGTGCATGCAGTGCGGCGATGAAGGAATGACGCAACGACGAGAGGGGCACATCCCGCCCCTACTACGGTCGCTCTCGATCACATTTCCTAACGATGTTTATTAGCGGAATGAATGGAAAGCGCTGACCGCCTCCTCCGGCCCCAGAGTCACGCGACCCCGCACCCATACCCAAACAACACGTGCGAGGGCTCGTTTGTGACGCTGTGCGTTGCCCGTCTTGCCACCACTTGACCGGTGATGGCAATCAATCAAGGAGGAAGGTCAATGAAGTCTTCGAAGCTTTTTTCATCCGTGACACCCGCTGTCGCGGGCGCCTGTCTGTTCTTATCGGCCTCGGGGGCACTGGCACAGGTTGCTGACTCTCCTCTCAAATTCGACGGCGCAGCGCGAATCCGGCTCGAGCATCTGAGCTGGAACCCCGACCGCAAGGGCACGTTCGAGTTCGACACCATCCGCCTCGGCTACACCTACGACGACGGCAAGTTCCTCTCGTCGGGACGGGAGCGCTATTACCACTATTCCACCCGTCAAACCGGTGCCAGCGAAGGCACCAGCATGTTGATGAACGAGTACCTGTGGGCCGGATTCCGGTTCGCAGACAAGAGCGAGGTCCACGTCGGCCAGGACATCGTGCCGTTCGGCGCCTTGAAATACGCATCGCACAACTTCTTCGAGTCGATGGCGTACTACGCGGGGTATGAAGACACCTACGCAATGGGGATCAAGTACGCGCGCACGGACGGCGGCCTGAGCACGATGCTCGGCTTCTTCCCGTCGGATGGCGGCCACATGCTCGGTGTTGCCGACAACATGTCGGTACTCGACGGCGCGGATTCGATCCGCTACAGCAACCACCTGATGAAGCAATACGGCCGCGAAGAGCGGAACACCTTCGTCGGCCGACTCGCCTACGGCTTCGAGCTCGCGGGTGGAAAGTCGGAGATCGGGGTTTCGGTGCTGACCGGCGAATTGCCTGCTACGGACTCCGCGCTGTCGGACGGCCGACGCAATGCCCAGGCGATCCACTACACCGGCGAATTCGGCAATTTCGGCGTCAAGCTCGAAACCATCAACTACCGCAACAAGTTCTCCGGCAACGGCTCGGTCAATGGCAACTGGTGGACGGCATGCAATAACGATTGCGTCATCATCGGCTCCTACGGCTTTACCAACCGCATGGCAGCCAAGGGCAATATCGATATCGTGAGCCTGAGCTACAAGATTCCCGGCTCGATCGGCCCGTTCAGCAACTTCCGCGTGTACAACGACTGGAGCCAGCTGAGGAAGTCCGCATCGGGATTTGCCCGAAGCAGCCAGAACGTCACGGGTGTCGAATTCGGGACAGGGGGCTGGTGGATCATGCTCGACTTTGCCCACGGCAAGAACCACCCCTATCTCTCGCCGGTCTTCGGTGATGCCCTTGCCGCCGGCGGCTCCGGTCGCACCACCGGAAACCGCTTCAACGCCAGTATCGGGTATTACTTCTAAGGCTCCCCGGAGCAGTTGAGGAAGCCCTTCGAGCATCGCGGGAACGGACCGAGGTCCGTTCCCGCGTCTTCCTTTTAGCCGGACCCCCCGTTCAGCCGCGACCTTGAAGGGCAGGAACAATCGGGATAGGGGCGGTCAGGCTTCCTGACCGATCCCCTCCCACACCACCCGGCATGCGGGTCCGCACCGGGCGGTTCGAGCAGTTGAGGTCATGAGAGCCGCGGCACGCCGAGTCGGTCGAAGTAG